>NZ_CP006877.1:3722500-4022500 GCF_000816845.1 Rhizobium gallicum bv. gallicum R602sp
GACGCCGAATTCCGAACTGCTTTACGTCAATGCCCGTTTTGGCGATACGGTGACACGCTTCTACCGCTTCCAGGATGCGGACGGAAACGTCGATTACTTTGATCAGGACGGCAAGAGCATCCGTCAGTTCTTGCTGCGCAACCCGGTGCCGAACGGCATTTTCAAGTCCGGTTTCGGCATGCGACGCCACCCGATCCTGGGGTTTGCCCGCATGCATACGGGCGTCGACTGGGCCGCTCCCCGCGGCACGCCGATTATCGCGACCGGCAATGGCACGGTCGAGAAGGCCGGCTGGGATTCCGGCGGCTATGGCAATCAGACGATCGTCCGTCATGCCAATGGATACGAGTCCTCCTACAACCACCAGAGCGCCATTGCCAAAGGCATCGTGCCCGGAGCCAAAGTTCGCCAGGGCCAGGTGATCGGCTGGGTCGGCACCACCGGCGAATCCACCGGACCGCATCTGCACTACGAGATGATCGTCAACGGCACCAAGGTCGATCCGCTCCGCATCCGCCTGCCGGGCGGCAAGTCGCTGGCCGGCGAAGCACTGGCTAAATTCCAGGACGAGCGCAAGCGCATCGATACGCTCCTGAATAACCAGCCGGTCGATCAGATCGCTAGCAAGTAGGCCAAAAAAATGGCGGCCGGAGCCGCCATTTGCTTTCCCGGATGCCGGTCTTTACGCTGCTTCGCTGACGGCGGAATTGCGCGAGCGGAACAGCAAGCGGTCGGAACCGTTGGTGACCTTCACCGTCGATCCGTCCGGTACCTGGCCGGAGAGAATCTGCTCGGCAAGCGGATCCTGGACATACTTCTGGATCACCCGCTTCAATGGCCGCGCGCCATAGACCGGATCGTAGCCTTTGTTGGCAAGCCAACTGCGGGCATCGTCATCGAGCTCGATCGTGATCTTGCGCTCGGCCAGCAACGCCACCAGCCGTTTCAGCTGGATATCGACAATCGCGCCCATCTCATCGCGCTTCAGGCGATGGAAGAGGATGATCTCGTCGACGCGGTTCAGGAATTCCGGCCGGAAATTGGCGCGCACGACCTCCATCACCTGCTCGCGAACCGTGTCGCTGTCCTGGCCCTCGCCCAACTGGGTGAGGAATTCCGCACCGAGGTTCGAGGTCATGATGATCATCGTATTGCGGAAATCGACCGTGCGGCCCTGGCCGTCCGTCAGGCGCCCCTCATCCAGCACCTGCAGGAGGATGTTGAAGACGTCGTGATGCGCCTTCTCGATCTCGTCGAAGAGCACGACCTGATAGGGCCGGCGGCGGACGGCTTCGGTCAATGCACCACCTTCCTCGTAGCCGACATAGCCGGGAGGGGCGCCGATCAGCCGGGCCACGGAGTGTTTTTCCATGTATTCCGACATGTCCATGCGCACCATCGCCGTCTCGTCGTCGAAGAGGAAGCGGGCGAGCGCCTTGGTGAGCTCCGTCTTGCCGACGCCGGTCGGGCCGAGGAAGATGAATGAGCCGATCGGCCGGTTGGGGTCCTGCAGCCCGGCGCGCGCACGGCGAACGGCACGCGATACGGCTTGCACCGCATCGCCCTGGCCGATGACCGAAGTCGCCAGTTCGTCTTCCATCCTGAGCAGCTTTTCGCGCTCGCCTTCCAGCATCTTGTCGACCGGAATGCCGGTCCAGCGGGAAACGACATGGGCGACATTATCCGGCGTCACGACCTCCTGCACCATGGCGCTGCGGTCGCCATCCTGGCTTTCCGCATCGGCCAGTTGCTTTTCCAGCTCCGGAATGACGCCATAGGTCAATTCGCCGGCGCGCTGGAATTCACCCTTGCGCTGGGCGATTGCCAGTTCGTTGCGGGCGTCGTCGAGCTTCTTCTTGAGATCGGCGGCAAGACCGAGCTTCTGCTTTTCCGATTGCCAGCGGGCCGTCAGAGCGTTGGCCTTCTCCTCCAGGTCCGTCAGTTCGGCATCGAGCCGCGTCAGACGGTCGGCGGAGGCCGCATCCGTTTCCTTCTTTAGCGCTTCACGCTCGATTTTCAGCTGCATGATGCGGCGATCTAACTCGTCGAGCTCTTCGGGCTTCGAATCCACCTGCATGCGCAACCGCGCGGCCGCCTCGTCCATCAGGTCGATCGCCTTGTCGGGCAGGAAGCGATCGGTGATATAGCGGTTCGACAGCGTCGCAGCCGCTACAAGCGACGAGTCCGAAATGCGAACCTTGTGGTGCTGCTCGTATTTTTCCTTGAGGCCGCGAAGGATCGAGATCGTGTCCTCGACCGTCGGTTCATCGACCATGACGGGCTGGAACCGGCGGGCGAGTGCTGCGTCCTTCTCGACATGCTTGCGGTACTCGTCAAGCGTGGTGGCACCGACGCAGTGCAACTCGCCGCGCGCAAGCGCTGGCTTCAGCAGGTTGGAAGCATCCATCGCTCCATCCGCCTTGCCGGCGCCGACTAGCGTGTGCATTTCGTCGATGAAAAGGATGATCTCGCCGTTTTCCGACTGCACTTCGTTAAGCACGGCCTTCAGCCGTTCTTCGAATTCGCCGCGATACTTTGCACCTGCAATCAGCGCGCCCATGTCGAGCGCCATCAGCTTCTTGTCCTTGAGAGACTCCGGCACGTCGCCGTTGACGATGCGTAGTGCCAGTCCCTCGACGATTGCCGTCTTGCCGACGCCGGGCTCGCCGATCAGCACCGGGTTATTCTTGGTGCGGCGGGAGAGAACCTGAATGGTACGGCGGATTTCGTCATCGCGGCCGATCACCGGATCGAGCTTGCCCTCGCGCGCCTCGCCGGTCAGATCGCGGGCGTATTTCTTGAGGGAATCGAAGCCTTGTTCCGCATTAGCCGAGTCGGCCGTGCGCCCCTTTCGAATTTCGTTGATAACTTGATTGAGGCTCTGCGCCGTCACGCCAGCATTCTTCAGCGTCGCTGAGGTCGAAGCGGAAGTCTCAATCGCCAAGGCCTGCAGCAACCGCTCGACCGTGACGAAGCTGTCGCCGGCTTTCTTGGCGGCCTCTTCAGCGGTGGAAAAAACTCTAGCGAGCGGCTGGGCGAGATAGATGTTGCCGTTGCCGCCGGAAATCTTCGGCAGCCTTGCAAGCGCTGCATCGTTTGCAAGCCGCGCGGCCTTGGCATCGCCGCCGGCGCGCTCGATCAGCGAAGCGGCCATGCCTTGATCATCGTCAAGCAGGACCTTGAGGACATGTTCCGGCGTGAATTGCTGGTGACCCTGCGCCAAAGCATAGGTTTGGGCGGACTGAACGAAACCGCGAACCCGCTCGGAATACTTTTCGATATTCATATTCTACCTCCATGGATCGCCCTGCCCTTATAAGGCACAGACCGATGATTGAGATTGAGCTCCCTCAAAAGGCGAGCCGTTGCTTCATCCTTTTTGGAAATTGGACGAAGCATTCGAGGACGAATATGGGATGGATTTTCGCGAGTTTAAAGAGCCGGAACCACGAAAGCCGGGCCGAACAATCCTTCGCGAACGCGCGGCCGCGGCCTGATGGCACGAACGTTCAAGACCCGATTGTAGCGCTGCTGGTATGCGTTGCAGCTTCCTAAACAGCAGAGCCGTGATGACCCTCGAGCAAACGATTGCATTTCTGACCTTTTCAGTCGTCGGCGCCATCACGCCCGGCCCGAGCAACGTCATGATCATGGCGACCGCGTCACTCGTGGGTTTGACACGCGGCCTGCCATGCGTGCTCGGTGCTGCCTTGGGAATGTCGTCGCTATTCTTCTGTGCGGGACTCGGCCTTGCGCAGTTGTTTCTGCTTTATCCGCTTACGCTAACGATCATGAATCTGATCGGCGCTGCCTTTCTGTTTTGGCTGGCCTGGAAGATCGCGACCGCGGACGTGACGCAGGCGAAAGGCGACACGAAAGCCGTGGGCTTTCTGCACGCGGCGGCGTTTCAATGGATGAATCCGAAGGGTTGGCTGGTTGCCATGAGTGGGATTACCGCCTACGCCGGCGCATCTCCAGGAAGCGCTTTCGGCTTGGCCGCAACCTTCGCAGTCCTATTTTTTGTGGCAGCCTTCCCGAGCGGTCTCGCCTGGTTAATGGCTGGCGCAATGATGCAGAAACTGCTTCAAGACGCGCGCATTGCGCGCGCCTTCAATATCGTGATGGCAATCGCACTCGCCGGCTCTGTCGCGACAATATTCGTGTGAGCCGGAGAGGCAGCCTTATTCCGTTGCCGCTTCGACGAGAGCCGGTGCTTCGGCGGAAGCAGCCTCGCCTTCGCCTTCGCCTTCGGCGCGGCGCGGACGACGCGGGCGGTTGCTGGCGTTACGGCGGCGCGGCTGGCGTTCGCGCTGTTGGCCGCCTTCTTCCTCCATGGAGACTTCGGCCGGAATGCCTTCGATTTCAGGCTGAGGGCCGGTTCCGTCGTTGGTATCCTGAGCCGGGGCCGGTAAAGAAGCGGGAGCTTCTGCGCGCTGTTCGCGACGATTCTGCTCGCGCGGCGGCTGAACGACGACGGCATCATCGCCGTCTACCGTATCCAGTTCGTCGCCATCGCGCTCGCCACCTTCGCGGTCGGTGTATTCGTTCCGATCGTCGCGCTGGAAACGTTCCTGCATCTGCGTCTGGGCGGCCGCAATGATGCGGTAATAGTGCTCTGCGTGCTGCAGGTAGTTCTCGGCTATGACGCGGTCACCGGAGCTCTGCGCATCGCGGGCAAGCTGCGAATATTTTTCAGCAATATGCTGAGCCGTACCGCGGATCTTCACGTCGGGGCCGGAGCTGTCGTAGGTCCGCGTCAGCGGATTTCCACCCTTGCGGTTGAAATTGTTGTTGTTATTTCCGCCGCCGTTATTGTTACTGCCACGCCCTCGACCGCGCTTGTTCTGCTGTCCTGGCCTCATAGATCGTTCACCTGAATTCTCTGTTTGTGTGGAGTTATGGCACCAACCGCCGTGGCCGGTAAACCGGCTCAGGGCCTTCGTGCCGCAAGCATAATGCGCCTTCGCGCCGACCTGCCGCTTGTTCTCAAGTCATATTGACTGATTCACGCATTGGGTCGTGTTCAACCTTTGAAACTCTCGTTTAAAAGAGTGGACCCCCGAGGCCGACCAAGTACCGAACGAATCGACGTTCCTTCTTGACTGCCCAACGCGTGAGGGCAACCTATATCGCTTCCCCGTGAAATCCAAGCCTTTTCTTCGCAATAGCAGTAATGTCCTGTTCAATGCTGCAATTTGTCGCTCAAGCGATGGGTGCGAACACGAGCACCCGGTCATTCTGGCCATAATCCTTTGCGGATTCCACGCATTTGAAACCTGCGGCCTCGAAGACCGCCGTTACGTGATTGCGCTGGTCGTAGCCGATTTCCAATCCTATGACGCCGTTTGGCTGCATGAACCTGGCAGCATCCTTGGCTATCGCTTTATATGCGTCAAGCCCATCGGGGCCACCATCCAGAGCTGCCGCCGGATCAAACTTCGTCACTTCAGGAGCGAGATTGTCAATCACATTGGAAGCAATATAGGGCGGATTTGAGACGATTGCGTGAAACGTACCGTGAATGTTTTGAAACCAACTTGATTGCACAGCCTCAAACCGTTCCTTCAATCCGTTTCTTGCAGCGTTTGATTCAGCCGTCCTGAGGGCATCTGCGGATACATCGCTTCCGATACCTGACGCTCCCGGAAATTCGCTCAAAAGCGCAAGGCATATTGCCCCGGTTCCGGTTCCTAGATCAAGGATATGGAGATGTTCCTCCGTCTTTGCAAGGGTTCTTAAATAAGGAAGCATCGTATCGACGAGAATTTCCGTGTCTGGCCGCGGCTCCAGCGTTTCGGCGGAAAGCGACAGCGGCAGACCGTAAAATTCCCGCTCGCCGAGAATACGGTGGACCGGCTCATGGGCTAGCCGTCGTTCCACAGCCGCCGGGATCAGCGCCTCTTTATCGGCAGCGACGGGCTCATTACCACGTGATAGCATCTCGCTCGAGGAGAACTTCAGCAATCCGGCAACGAGCAGTCTTGCATCCGTTGCGGGATCGACGATACCGGCTTCGGTGAAGCGGCGGCGGACTTCGGCGAGAACTTCAGAAACCGTCGGCCGCGCTCCGGTCATTGCTGCTCGCCAAGCTGAGCCAGTTGGCTTGCCTGATAATCGGCAAGCAGGGCATCCACCACTTCGTTGATCTCGCCTTCCATCATCCGGTCCAGCTTGTAGAGCGTCAGATTGATGCGGTGATCGGTAATACGGCCCTGCGGGTAATTGTAGGTGCGTATCCGCTCCGAGCGGTCGCCGGAGCCGACCTGGCTCTTGCGATCGGCGGAACGTTCGCTATCGGCCCTTTGCCGTTCGGCATCATAGAGCCTCGAACGCAGTACCTGCATCGCCTTGGCGCGGTTCTGGTGCTGTGACTTCTCCGAACTGGTGACGACAATGCCCGTCGGCAGATGCGTGATACGCACCGCGGAATCCGTGGTGTTGACGTGCTGGCCGCCCGCGCCGGACGATCGCATCGTATCAATACGAATGTCTTCCGGCCGGATCTCAATGTCGATTTCTTCGGCTTCCGGCAGCACGGCGACCGTTGCTGCCGACGTATGAATGCGCCCACCCGCTTCCGTTTCGGGCACGCGCTGCACACGATGCACGCCGGACTCGAACTTCAGCTTGGCGAAGACGCCCTTGCCGGTGATCGTGGCGATAATTTCCTTGTAGCCGCCGGCTTCGCCCTCGCTTGCGGAAAGGATTTCGACCTTCCAGCCATTCGCTGCGGCGAAACGCTCGTACATGCGAAAAAGATCGCCTGCGAAGAGTGCGGCCTCCGAGCCTCCCGTACCCGCGCGGATTTCAAGGATCGCGCTCTTTTCGTCTGCTGCATCCTTGGGCAGCAGCAGGATCTGGATTTCCTGCTCCAGCGCCTCGATGCGCTCCTTCACATCCGGCAACTCCTGCTCCGCGAGATCGCGCATCTCACGGTCGACGGACCTGTCTTCAAGCAAGGCCTCGAGATCGGAACGCTCGGCTTCAGCCTTTTCATAGGCGCGGATCTTGGTGACGACGGGCTGCAGCTCGGAATATTCGGAGGCGAGCTTCACGTAGACGTCCGCCGACGGGCCGGCCGACATCCGCGCTTCAATTTCGCCGAAGCGGCGTTCCAGCTCGCGCATCTTTTCAACGGGAAGCTTCGCCACCCTTCGCTCCGATTCTTCTTATAATTTGCTAAAGGGGAATATTGTGGCTCTCGGCGAAGTGGGCAAGCACCTCGCGCATTGGGGTCGTGGCGTGGATATCGTCCAACGCCTCGTTCATGACCTTCGCCAGCGCCGCCGCATCGAGACCGAGCAGCATTGCCTTTACCGGCCCGATCGAGGCCGGCGACATCGACACCGAGCGGAAGCCGAGACCAAGCAGCGCCATCGCCGAGATCGGCTTGCCGGCAAGCTCGCCGCACAATGTCACGGGCGTATTGTTACGCTCACCGGCTCGCACGATGTCGCGCAAGAGCCTGAGGAACGGCTTTCCCAGCGTATCGAAGCGGTCGGAAACGCGCGCATTGCCGCGATCCACTGCCATAGCGAACTGGAAGAGGTCATTGGAGCCGACCGAGACGAAATCGACAGTCGCCATCAGTTCGTCGAGCTGCCAGAGTAGTGCCGGCACCTCCAGCATCGCACCGAACTGCAGCTTGCGCGGCAGGCCGTGGCCGAAGCGGGACAGGTGCTGCACTTCCTTCTGCAGAAGCTCGCGAACGGCCGCGATCTCGGAAACCTCGGTCACCATCGGCACCATGAGCTTCAGCTCGGCCCCGGCCGCCGCCTTCAGCATGGCGCGAAGTTGCGTGCGCAAGAGCCCCGGACGGTCGAGCGACAAGCGAATGGCGCGCCAGCCGAGTGCAGGATTCTCCTCCTCGTGGCCGCGGAAATAGGGTACAACCTTATCGCCGCCGATATCGAGCGTGCGGAAGGTAACGATGCGGCCGGCCGCCTGCTTCAGCACGTTGCGATAGAAGATTTCCTGCTCGTCGGCCTTCGGCATCGTGGAAGCGATCATGAACTGCAGCTCGGTGCGGAAGAGGCCGATACCTTCGGCACCCGATTCCGCAAGCTGCGGCAGATCGACCAGAAGCCCGGCATTCATCAGCAGCGAAATCCGCTGCCCGTCCCTCGTCAGCGGCTCAACGGAGCGCAGCGCCCGGAACTGCTCCTGCCGGCGTGCTCGGAAGCGGACTTTTTCCTCGTAAGATCTCTGATGCTCCGGCAACGGCCTCAGATGCACATGGCCGCCGTCGCCATCGATGATCACGGCATCGCCGTTTTCGGCAAGCGCGACAACGCCTGCCGCCTGGCCGATCACCGGAATGCCCATGGCACGGGCGACGATGACGACGTGACTGGTGACGGCGCCTTCCTCGAGCACCAAGCCGCGCACATTGGCGCGCGGGTAGTCGAGCAGTTCGGCGGCACCCATGGCGCGCGCGAGGATGATCGCATCACTCGGGAAACCATCACCCGACGTGTGGCCGCTGTAGCCAGTCAGCTGCCGCAAAAGGCGGTTCGCCAAGTCTTCAAAGTCATGCATGCGCTCGCGGAGATAAGGATCCGTCAGACGCATCATGCGCGCTTTGGTGTCGCTCTGGACTTTTTCGACCGCGGCTTCCGCCGTCAGGCCGTTGCGGATCGCCTCTTCGAGCTTCCGCACCCAGCCCTGGTCATGTGCGAACATGCGGTAGGTTTCCAGAACCTCGCGATGCTCACCCTCCATCGAAACGTCGCGGCTCGAAAGCAAGTCGTCGATCGAAATCCGGAGCGATCCCATCGCTTCCGCCAGCCTGCGGATTTCCTTCTCCGAATCTTCGTTGAGAAGATTGGTGACGACGATGCGCGGCTCGTGCAGCACGACATAACCGAGCCCGATGCCTTCGTTATAGGTATCGCCGTTGATCGTGACGGAGCGCGTCAGGTCAAGTTCAAGGCCGGGCTTCGTGATCTTCTTGAGCTCGCCGGTGGCGATCATCTCGGCGAGCACCATCGCCGTGGTCTCGAGCGCTTCTAGCTCTTCCTCGCGGTAGGTGCGGCTCGCCTTGTTCTGCACGACGAGAACGCCGAGCGAACGGCCGGTGCGTAGGATCGGCACGCCGAGGAAGGAATGGTAGATTTCTTCGCCGGTTTCCGGGAGATAACGGAAAGCGGGGTGCGACTGTGCATCGGAGAGGTTGAGCGGCTGCGCGGAAGCGGCGATCGTACCGACGAGGCCCTGCCCCATCTTCAATTGCGACAGGTGGACGGCCTCTTTCTTCAGGCCCTCAGTCGCATAAAGTTCGAGAACGCCGTCAGAGCGCAGCACGTAGACGGAGCAAACCTCCGCGACCATATTGCTGGCGATCTGCCGAACGATCCGGTCGAGACGCTCCTGCGGCTCCAGCGGCTCCGCCATCAACTCGCGCAGCCGCTTGAGCAGCACGCGCGGACCGCCGGATAGGTCTCTCATGGCGTCTCAAGCTCCAAAAACAAAAGCAAAGTAACCCGGCAGACGCCGCGTGACTTCACAACTTAAATGCGGCAGGCCTGCTGGGAATCAATTCTTATCCAGACCGTAGCAGGAATGCAAAGTCCTGACAGCGAGTTCCGCATAAGGACCGTCGATGAGGATGGAAATCTTGATTTCCGAGGTCGTGATCGCCTTGATGTTGATGCCCTTCTCGGCAAGAGCCTTGAAAGCGGTGGCGGCAACACCGGCATGCGAACGCATGCCGATGCCGATGACCGAAACTTTGACCAAGCCCGATTCGTTCTGCACGACGTCGTAGCCGATCTTTTCCTTGTTCTCGTCGAGCACCTTGATCGCCTTCTCGACGTCGCCCGATGGCACGGTGAAGGTCATGTCGGTCTTTGAACCGTCCTCGGAAATGTTCTGGACGATCATGTCGACATTGATATGGCTCTCTGCGAGGGGGCCGAAGATCGCGGCGGAAACGCCGGGCCGGTCGGCAAGACGGCGAAGCGAGATCTGAGCCTCATCCTTGGCATAGGCGATGCCGGTGACTACTTCCTGTTCCACGATTTCATCCTCGTCACAAATCAGCGTTCCGGGCGGATTCAACAAATCACCCATGCCCGGAGCATCGGGATCTTCGAAAGAGGAGCGCACGAAGGTACGGACCTTGTGTACCATGGCAAGCTCGACCGAGCGAACCTGCAGCACCTTGGCGCCGAGCGAGGCCATTTCGAGCATTTCCTCGAAGGCGATCTTCTTCAGTCGACGCGCCTGCGGCACGATGCGCGGATCGGTCGTATAGACGCCGTCGACATCGGTATAGATATCGCAGCGATCGGCTTTGACAGAAGCCGCGATCGCCACCGCCGACGTATCCGAACCGCCGCGGCCAAGCGTCGCTATCCGATTGTCCGGCCCGAGACCCTGGAAGCCGGCGATGACGGCAACCTGACCCTCGCCCATGCGCTTGATGATGTCGGCACCGTCGATTTCAAGGATGCGGGCAGCGCCATGCGCATTGTCGGTGCGGACCGGAATCTGCCATCCCTGCCAGGAGCGCGCATTGATGTCCATGGCCTGCAGCGCGATCGCCAGCAACCCGGAGGTCACCTGCTCACCGGAAGCGACGACCGCGTCATACTCGCGCGCATCGTAGAAAGGTGAATTGGCACCGACCACCTTCGGCGTCCCCTGCACCCAGCCGACCAGCTCGTTAGTCTTGCCGGACATCGCCGACACCACCACCGCAACCTCGTGGCCGGCATCGACTTCACGTTTCACATGGCGGGCAACGTTCTTGATGCGGTCCAGATCAGCGACGGACGTTCCGCCGAATTTCATTACGATGCGTGCCATAAGCCTCTACCACAGCAAACGCCGGGAGAGACGAAAGCCAGACCCGGCATGACGGAGCCCTGAAAACAGCATGGCCGAAGGGTCGGATAAGGAGTCTGTGGAACCCTTCTAAGGCCTTGCACCCAAGGGCCCAAGTTGCGGCGTCTCTTAGCGAGTTTGAATGGGGGTGGCAAGGTGGCCGTCGACTGAAACGGAAAGACCCGCGGGACAATCTCATCCACCTTGAGGAAATCCGCTGATCGCGCATCAGATTCGGTGTAGGATGTTTGCCATGAATGAGGCCCGGTCTTTATTCGCACAACTGCGCCAGTCGGCGCAGCCGGAAATCGTCGACACTATTGAGCGGCTCGTCCATGACGCCCCCGACCGCAAGCTTTGCCGTGTCAATGCGCTTGCCTTTGCAGCCAGCGAGGACCTCGACGAAGAGCAGGTAGTCAACGCCTTCCTGCACGCGTCCCTCCTCGGCATATTCGATCTGTCATGGAACGTGCTGTGTCCCGGCTGTGGCGGGGTGCTCGATGCCAACACCTCGCTGAGGACCGTCCAGAGTGACGAGTATAACTGCGCGCTTTGCGCGGCGGGCTACGAGCCGACGCTGGACGAGATGGTCGAAGTCACCTTCACTGTCAGTCCGCGGGTGCGCCGCATTGCCGCTCACAATCCGCACGAATTGCCGCCATTGGAGTATTTCCGCCAGATCTATTGGAGTTCAGGTGTCGACCTGCCGGAGGAAGATTTTGAGGCGAAGGTCGACGAATTCGTGCTTGAATCCCTCGAACTGCCGCCGGGGGAAAAAGCCGTTATTTCCCTGCAGCTGCCTGCGGATTTCGTCATCATCTTCGAACCGGTCACCCACGCAGCGCAGTTCCTGGATATCAAAGGCGAGCCAACCAAGGAGCGGCAGAGTCTCTCGCTTGTATTCGATCGCGCGCACCGGCATAGCGAGCCCCTTGAGCTGAGGCCCGGTCCGATGCGCATTTCGGTGGAAAACCGCACCGAGGTCCGCACCTTGCCATCTGTTTGCATAGCCAACGAGGCCCTGCACGGTTTGCTCGGCCACCGCCGCCCGTTCCTGACTGCCAAGCGCCTGCTCTCCAACCAGACCTTTCGCGACATCTACCGCACCGACACGATAGACGTGGATCAGCGGTTGAAGATCACCAGTCTGACCTTCCTCTTCACCGATCTCCGCGGTTCGACTGAGCTTTACGAAAGAGTAGGCGACCTTGCGGCATTCGACCTCGTGAAAACGCATTTTAGCATTCTCAACGACATCGTTGGTGCGGAAGCGGGTGCTGTTGTGAAAACAATCGGCGACGCGGTGATGGCCACTTTCCCGACCCCCGACCGGGCAGTCGTCGCGGCCATGAGAATGCGCGAGGCGATGCGCAAGCTCAACGAGGAACGCGGCAGTGAAGATCTGCTTCTGAAGATCGGCATCCACGAAGGACCATGCATCGCCGTGAACCTGAACGAACGGCAGGATTACTTCGGGCAGACGGTGAACATCGCCTCGCGCGTCCAGCATCTGGCCACATCGCGCGAAATCTTCGCGACCGGCTCGGTGTTGGGCGACCCGCGCGCCCTAAGCCTTCTGACGGATCGTGGCCTCAATCCGATGTCGCAAAAAGTCACGCTTCGCGGCATCGCCCACGAAATCAGCATATTTGCGATTCCATAAGCCACCTTCCTGGCCTTCGAAGGCGACTCAGCACTCATTGGTTTTTGATGATGCTGATGGCGCCGCTCACCTCGAGGATAGCGAAGCGGATGTCCTTGACGCTTTCGACACCCTGTTGATTGCGCGCGGCCTCGAGCACGTCTTCCATCTGTAGCCTGCAGCCGCGCAAGGCCTCCTGGTCTGCAACCCCATTCGCAATCAGAATGGTCGGAACGCCGTCGATGACCTTGCCCGCAAGCGGTGACCAGCTCTTGAGATAGGAGAGCAGGATATCCGCAAGAAACAGGGTCAAGATCAGCACGATCGCATTGGTTATCGAAAAATCGTCGCCGAGCATCGCCTGCTGCGTCGTCTCGGAGACCACCAACAGGATCACGAGGTCGAATGGGGTCATCTGTGCGAGCGTCCGGCGGCCCGACAGGCGTATGATGACAAGGAGGGCAAAATAGATCGAAAGGCCGCGAATAACGCTTTCCATATCGAGTTCTCCTCACGGAAGGATCAAGACAAGCGGCGCCGAAACGTGTTCGCCGATACCGACACGAATGCGATGAAAGCCCGGCGACTGGGTGTGCAGGCGGAACCGGACATCGATCGGCATGCCTGGATCCCCGGGAAACTGATAATGGATCAAGCCGGCTTTGGACGTCACCGCCTTCGGTGGCGGGTCGATGCCCTCGACGAGAAAGCCCTTCAGAAACGCTGCATCGGCTGTGAAGACGCAATCCGCATCGCAGGGTCCGAATCGAATATGAATCTCGTCCGGCGCATTCCATCGCGAGATGGCTGGGTAGTCGACCGTTCCTTGCGGCGTTTCCACCAAGGCGCGGGAAAGATATCCGCCCTTTCCCAACGCGCCGAAGAGGCAGCTTGCGAGGATAAGACCGAAGGCAAACCAGGCGACACGCTGAACGATCCAGACTCGCCGTTGAAAGTCCCGATGTTCAGTGACGCCTTCGGGCAAATGGTCGCTGCCGGTCCCTTTGAGTGTCATCTGCGCCGCCTTTATCCGCCTGCGAGATAACGCCGCGGGCCGCAACGAGTTCAATAGTTCAAGGAACCCGACCTATGCCGAGTTAAAATGTCGGAGGTTCCAATGAACTAAGGACCGCGCGGAAATTGGCACCATATCTGTGTCGACATGCAGCGGCTATGCTTCAGGCTTAACCAGTCGAATACTGGTGATTACAGGCGGCGAAACCGACGTGTGCGTGGCAATTGATCTCGGCTACCGCGTCATCCTTGTCGAAAATGCGGTCTGCAGCAGCGACGACCAAACCTGCGATGCCTCGCTGGAATTCCTGAGAAATCGCTTCTCCGTTGAGCTCGAGCTGATGGCAACGGATGACTTTTTGCAGCAAGCACGTGGTTGATCGAGGATGCTTCACTATATCCGTTGAAACTACGCCGGATAAGAACGCACGCACTCCTTCACGCCGGCAGAAGCCCACGATGAGTAAGCCACTGGAAACCGCCACACCACATCCGCTGGACCTTCCTGCAACGGAAATGGCAAGCGGTATCTGCCAGGGCCGGTTCGCCTCCGAAAACGTGGTGGCGGAATCGATCCGCCGCGCCAAGGCGGTGCGCGAAACGCTCAATCCGTTCACCGTCCTGCGTGAGGAGCAGGCGCTCGAAGCGGCCCGCGAGGCGGATCGCGCCGCCGCCCGCGGCGAAGCAACCGGCCCATTACACGGTGTACCGTTCGCCGCCAAGGACCTGACGCCGACCGCAGGCGATCTGACGACGCTGGGCTCATGGACAAAGGGCGACTGGGTGCCTGCCGAAACAGCGCTCTGCATCCGCCGTCTTCAAGGCGCGGGTGCCATTTTGATGGGAAAAACGACAACCCCGGAATTCGCCTTTGCAAGCTTCACCCAAAGCCCGCGCTGGGGCGTGACCCGCAACCCGTGGGACCCGGAGCGCACCTCCGGCGGTTCCTCCGGTGGGTCGGCCGTTGCGGTCGCGACCGGCGTCGTGCCCTTTGCGGAGGGCACGGATATGGGCGGCTCTGTGCGTATTCCGTCCGCATTCTGCGGCACGGTCGGCCTGAAACCGAGCCTCGGACGAATTCCGATGACGATCCTGCCAAGCGTTTTCGACAACATCTCGCATTTCGGTCCGCTGGCACGCACGGTGGCAGACGCGATCGCCTTCATGGAAGCGGCCTGCGGTCCGAGCGACGAGGACATTTCTTCGCTGCCGATCGGCTTCATGTCACATGCGGCACGAGACGGCCAATTGGAAGGCAAGCGCTTAGCACTCTCAATGGACCTCGGTTACTATCGTATCCAGCCCGAGGTCGAGCAGGCGATACGCGCTGCTGTCGAGGAATTGCGTCGCGCCGGCGCCACAGTCGATGCAGTCCCGTTGCATTGGACGCGCTCGGTTAACGATGAATGGTTCGATCTCTGGTGCGTCTTCATGTCTGGCTTCTTCGGCGAGACTATTACCGAATACCGGGAGAAAATGGATCCTGCCGTCGTTGCGATCATCGAGCGCGGCTTTTCAATGAATGCCACCGCCTACAAGCGCGTGGAATTGCTGCGCACCGCAATGTGGCGCGATATGGCAAAGCTCTTCGAGAGCCACGACGCCCTGCTCTGCCCCACCTGCGCCATCACCGCTCCGCTCGCCAGCGAAACTGACGACGACTATGTCGCGACCTGTCCGGACGGCCGTTTCGCCGGGCTCGACATGACCTGCCCTTTCAACATGCTGCCGCAACTGCCCGCGCTTTCTCTGCCGGTCGGTCCTGCAGCAAATGGCATGCCGGTCGGGCTGCAGATCATCGGACGCCGCTTTGCCGACGAAGACGTTCTGGCGATAGGCGCGGCACTCGAGGCGCGTCTTGCGGTTCCCCGTTTTCCCGCCTCTTGACTTATGCTGCTGATCGTCCGACTTCACTCACGACGAACGCAAGGAGCAGGGTCATGAGCGACGCGGCAAAAAGCACGATCGACCAGAGCGAGGTGGACCGCTTTTCCGCAATGGCGGCGGAATGGTGGAGCCCGACCGGCAAGTTCAGACCGCTGCATAAGTTCAACCCGGTGCGCCTGACCTATCTCCGCGACAAGGCAGCCGAAAACTTCGGCCGTGACCAGAAGAGCCCGCGTCCGCTGGAAGGCCTGCGCGTGCTTGACATCGGCTGCGGCGGCGGCCTGCTTTCGGAACCCGTCGCCCGCATGGGCGCAAGTGTTGTCGGTGCCGACCCCTCGGAGAAGAACATCGGCATTGCCTCGACACACGCGCAAGCGTCTGGCGTCACAGTCGATTATCGCGCAGTCACCGCCGAACACCTTGCGGAAGCCGGCGAGACCTTCGATATCGTGCTGAACATGGAAGTCGTCGAACATGTCGCCGACGTCGATTTCTTCATGACGACCTGCGCCAGGATGGTGCGCCCCGGCGGGCTGATGTTCGTCGCCACCATCAACCGCACGATGAAGGCCGCCGCACTCGCGATCTTCGCCGCCGAGAACATCCTGCGCTGGCTGCCGCGCGGCACGCATCAATATGAAAAGCTGGTCCGCCCTGAAGAGCTGGAAAAGCCGCTTTCGGCGCGCGGCATGACGATCATCGAGCGCACCGGCGTCTTCTTCAATCCGCTGTCGAACCAGTGGAACCTGTCCAAGGATATGGACGTGAACTACATGCTGCTGGCGAAGCGGCCCGCCGAATAGCGATCAGTTCACGTCTTCGGGCAGGACCGGAAGCGCTGCAATTTCGATGCCTTCTTCGAGCAGCGCCTGGGCCTCGTCGGTCGTCGCCTGTCCTATGATGCCACGGGCGTCCGCCTCGCCATAGTGAATCTTGCGAGCTTCTTCGGGAAACTGCGCGCCGACATCCTCGGCGTTCGCCTTGATGTGTGCGACGGCTGCCTTCAGCTTCTCAAAGGCGTCGCGGCGCGCCGTATCCATCGCCAGCGTCTTGGTCTCGTCCTTCTTGCGGGCGGTCGAGACGGATGGCGCCATCAACGCCTTCGAGATGGATGTGGAATTGCAGACCGGACAGGTGAGGTAACCGGACGCAACCTGCCGGTCGAAATCGGCACTTTCGGAAAACCATGCTTCGAATTCGTGGGCATTCTCGCAACTGAGGGAATAACGGATCAAGTGGCGACGCCTCCCACGACAGCCCCTGTAATTTTTTCGATCGAGAATTCACGGCCGTTCTTGAGATTCGGAATCTTATCACGCGCGGCCTTGACCGCCGTTCGATCGATGTCGGCGACAATCACCGCCTCGCCGGTACCGCCGGCCGAGGCCAGAACCTTACCCCAGGGATCGATGATCATCGAATGCCCGTAGGTCTCGCGGCCGTCCTCATGAAGCCCGGCCTGCGCTGCAGCAATGACGAAAACCCCATTTTCGATGGCGCGGGCGCGAAGCAGGATTTCCCAATGCGCCTCACCCGTCTGCCTCGTGAATGCGGCAGGCACCGTCATGACTTCCGCCCCGGCGATCGCCTGGGCGCGGAAAAGCGCAGGAAACCGAACATCGTAGCAAATCGTAAAGCCCATTTCCGCAAATGGCAGCGACAAGACGCGCGCTTCCGAGCCCGGACGATAGGCGGCACTCTCCCGCCAGCTTTCGCCGTTATCGAGATCGACGTCGAACATATGGATCTTATCGTAGCGATTGAGGATTTTGCCTTCTGGGCCGAAGAGAAAGCCGCGATTGGCGATTTTGCCGTCGTCGAGTGCGATCGCCGTCGAGCCGACATGCAGGTAGATGCCGAGGGCGGCAGAAAGTGCGGAGGCCGTTTTGACGATAATGTCGTCCGTCTCGTCGCGCAACACCAGTTTCGCGGCAATCCTGTCGCGCTGCAGCATGCCGGTCATTTCCGGCGTCTGCACATAGATCGCGCCCTGGGCTGCTGCCTCACGCACCAGGTGCATCATCGAGGCTGCGTTCTTCGCGGGATCGACTCCGGAACACATCTGAACGGCAGCGGCCTTGAACGTCATCGGTCTCCCCTCATGCTACCAGCATGGGATCGAGCCCACCGGCGCGGTCCAACGCATATAGATCATCGCATCCGCCAACGTGCTGCCCGCCTATGAATATCTGCGGGAACGTCGTCCTGCCATTTGACCTGCCAACCATCTCCTGGCGAAGGTCCGGCGAAAAGGTCGCATCGTGTTCGATATACTCGATCCCTTTCTCTTCGAGAAGAGATTTTGCGCGAGCGCAATAGCCGCAGAACTGCCGCGTATAGATGATGACTGGTGCCATATTTTATCTCCAGACGTATGCCGGTTTTCTTTTTCTCATATAGGTTCCGACAAAGCCCTTGCAAAGGTTAAAACCGTGATGTCCACGGCGCCCGCCCGCCGAAGTACGCGCCTTGCGGGCAAGCTCTGAACTTGCGTCACAGCATACGGGATCAATGGAGCGGACCCGGAACCAATACATCGCAGGCCCGGTCATGCCGTCGCCGGAGCGAAGCATCCAACCGCCACCATCGGCCCAGATCGGTGCGGTCGCGATATTTGAGACCGTGGGGGAGATCGCCGACGGCGTGATCGTGCGCGGCGACCGAGCGAAGCCGGGAAAAGGGCGGTGGATGGCGATCGCCTCAGCGCTAACGGCAGAACCAGTACTTCGCAATAAGACCGCTCGATGAAGTGCACGCCGGACAAACATTTCGGACATGATCCGCGGTGGCCAGCGGCAACAATGGGAGGCGCGGGCCGGCGGATAGAGCCGATCGGCGAACATGGCGAATGGCCGGACGAATTGCGTTAATCGCAGCGCCCGGTCGTTCGAAATTGATGGGCCAATTTGCGAAGATTGGCGCTTTGCGCAGGACAAGGAAAATCCACCTTGCCCCCCTTGGCGCGCAGGATTATGGACATGCACATGGATATGATCTTCGACCGGACCGCGATCGCCGCAAACCGCCGTCGCGCACTGAAAAACGCCGATCCGAAAGCTGCCTTTCTCCTGGATATCGCCGCAGCGGAACTTGCCGATCGGCTGGCTGTCGTCGAACGCCATTTCGAGACAGCCGTGGAACTGCACGGTATGACGGGAGCAGCGGCGCGGGCGGCAGTCGCAACAGGCAAGATCGGTGCTATGACACGGGTCGAGGCGGAACAGGCATTTGCCGCGCCGAATGAAGTTCTGGCCATGGCGCCGCTCGAGGACGTGCCGATCGAGCCGCAGTCTGCCAACCTCGTTCTTGCGCCGCTCTGTCTGCATCTCACCAACGACACGCCCGGCGTCTTCATCCAGATTCGCCGTGCTCTCAAGCCCGACGGCCTGTTTCTTGCGGCAATCCCCGGAGCAGGTACTCTCCAGGAACTCAGGGATGTTCTGCTTGCAACGGAAGCGGAGATGACCGGAGGCGCGAGCCCGCGCGTGATCCCGTTCGCCGACGTCCGCGATGTGGGCGGCCTCCTCCAGCGCGCCGGCTTCGCGCTGCCGGTGATCGACGCCGAGACCTATACGGTCCGCTACAATTCCCTCTTCCCG
This sequence comes from Rhizobium gallicum bv. gallicum R602sp, assembly GCF_000816845.1. Taxonomy (NCBI): domain Bacteria; kingdom Pseudomonadati; phylum Pseudomonadota; class Alphaproteobacteria; order Hyphomicrobiales; family Rhizobiaceae; genus Rhizobium; species Rhizobium gallicum. Next base: position 3,741,470 of record NZ_CP006877.1, read on the forward strand.
CTGATGAAAGACCTGCGCGCCATGGGCATGACCAATCCCCTCGCCGCCCGCAGCCGCAAGCCGCCCACCCGCGCATTCTTTCTGCGCGCGGCAGAAATCTATGCCGAGCGCTATTCCGATCCGGACGGGCGTATCAGGGCGACATTCTCGATCATCTATGTTTCAGGATGGGCACCGCATGAAAGCCAGCAGAAGCCGTTGCAGCCGGGCTCGGCGAAAGCGCGGCTTGCCGATGCTCTGCGCGTGGACGAGCACAAGCTGAAGCAGTGAATGGAGGCGAGCCACTTGATCGCCTAGTGGTTGTCAAGGTTGTTGGACACCGTATTGAAGGTGTTTTGCAGGCTGTTGCCGAAGGTCGTCAGTCCGCCGATAAGGGCGGCTGAAATCAGGGCGGCCAACAGACCGTACTCGACTGCGGTCGCGCCGCGAATGTCTGCAAGGAAAGCTTTCAGAATACGCATGCCCAACCTTTCCCGCCAAGGCGGATATCCGATTTCCTCAGCAGCCGGCTCCTGAACCGTACCCCTGGACAACGCAGACCGAGCCGGGCGTCTCCTGCAAGACGCTACGTCGGATCGTGTAGCGCTTGCCGTTTTCCGTTCTCGGGATGGATCCGGTCGTGATCGTATCGAAGTCGGCCGGAACACTGGCGAAAACGCTCGACTTGGACTTGTCGGCGAGCATTGGCGTGAGGATGAGCGTCAGGGCAACGACCGCGGTGCCGAATAGCAAAACGAGATTGAGCGCGCCCGTCCTGCGCGAAGCATTCGAGCTCTGTTCTTTCTCTCGGACAGCTTTCCAGAAATCGTCGTCCATTGCGTCAAGCCTTTTACTCACACGCCAGTTGCTTGAGTGAGGCCGATCTTTGGCAGAAGGTGATAAACGATCGATTAATAACTCTGGCCGAAACCGGCACTTTGCCGCAAGAAAGCGATAATTCGCTAAAGTAGATCCTGAAGCATAGGGATCAACGGCTCGTCGGCTGGCGGCATCGGATAATCCCTGAGAGCCATGGGTTTTACCCATTTCAAAGCCTGGCCCTCCCTGCCCTGGGGAATGCCCTCATAGCGGCGGCAGACATAAAGTGGCATTAGGAGGTGAAATGTGTCGTAGCTGTGGCTGGCAAATGTCAGCGGCGCGAGGCAGGCAACCTTGGTCTTGACGCCAAGTTCTTCCTCGAGTTCGCGCACCAAGGTCTCCTCCGGCGTCTCGCCAGGTTCGACCTTGCCGCCGGGAAACTCCCACAGGCCGGCGAGCGACTTTCCCTCCGGGCGCTGTGCCAGAAGGATACGGCCGTCGGAATCGATCAACGCGCAGGCGGCAACCAGCAGAATATTCTTGCCGGTTTCGCTCATTGCGCCTGTTCCCGGCGCCAGTAGCTGTAGCGGTAAGCCTCGCGGAAACCGAGACGGCCATAGAGCGCCAGAGCCGGGACGTTTACAGCCTTGACCTGCAGCCAGGCCGAGCGGGCGCTGCGCATGCGTGCCCAGCGAAGGGCAGAGGTCAGGATTTCGAGGCCGAGGCCCTCCCGCCGCCGCTTCTTAGCCACCGAAAGCGACATGATGCCGGCAAGATCGTTGTCCTGAACGCAAAGCACGGTTGCAAGCGGGCCGGTTTCCGGATCCTCGATCATGAAGAGACCGCACGGCGGTCCGATCGCGTTAATGATCTCGGCAAGCGCCGGCTTCAGCTTCGGGGAGACTTGATCCGTCGCAAGATTGGCATCGACGAAGCGGCCGATGTCATGCGTCGGCAGGTGATCGAGTGTGTCCGGCAGTTCGGCATGCGCCAGATCGCAGGTCATGACGATTGTCTCGTCGAAATGCGTCCATTGTCGCTCTTTGACGAGATCGATCAGAACCGGCGACGCAAGCGGTGTGTGGCGAAGAACGGCCGGGCGGCCATATGCCTCGAATTTGCGGCTGGCCTTCTCCAGCCGGACTTCGACGTCGCGATGATCGGAAGGGTCGAGCGGCACGATGGAATTCAGCCGGTTCGACGGATGGCCCGCCGTCAGCCGTACCTGCCAGCTGCCGTCATATTGCACGGAAGAAGCCGGCCACGCCCGGAAACCGACAGCTTCCAGCCTGCGTACGAGCGGCAAATTTGCCTTTTGGGAGAATGTTTCAGTCAAGAACGATCAGCTCCGGTAGTCGCCGTTGATCGCCACATACTCTTTTGTGAGATCGCAGGTCCAGACCGTAGCCGCACCTGCGCCGAGCCCAATATCGACTTTAATCGGAATATCCTGCTTCTTCATCACATTCGAGGCGGCTTCCTCCGAGTAATCAGGGTCGCGCTCACCGTTAACCGCAACACGTACATCGCCGAACCAGATGGCGAGCCGATCACGATCGGCCATCTCGCCGGCCTTGCCGACGGCCATCACGATGCGGCCCCAATTAGCGTCTTCGCCGGCGGCAGCCGTCTTCACCAGGGGTGAATTCGCGATCGAAAGCGCAATGCGCTTGGCAGCCGCATCGCTCTGTGCGCCGGTCACGTTGATCTCGAGCATCTTGGTGGCGCCTTCGCCATCACGGCAAACTTGAAGCGACAAATCCTTCAACACTTCATTGAGCGCCGCGCGGAAGGCGGCAAGGCGCTGATCGTCGACACGCTCGATGCGGACCTGACCGTCCTCGGCGGCGGCAGCCGTCGCAAACAGCATCAGCGTATCGGAGGTAGACGTATCGCTATCCACCGTCATCGAATTGAAGGTCGGGCCGACGCCGTCCGAAAGCAGTGCCTGCAGAGCGGCGGGCGCGATATCGGCATCCGTGACAACGAATGAGAGCATGGTCGCCATGTCGGGTGCGATCATGCCGGCGCCCTTGGCAATGCCGTTGATGGTCACTTTCACGCCGCCGATTTCGGCATTGCGGGTCGAAACCTTCGGATAGGTGTCCGTGGTCATGATCGCCTTGGCGGCTTCGAACCATAAATCGCCGGTCGCCTCGGCATGCATCCTGTCGAGAACACCTGCGAATTTCGTCGCATCCAGCGGCTCGCCGATCACGCCGGTCGACGCCAGATAGACTTCATTCTCGCCGCAGCCGACGGCAGCGGCAGCCGACTTTGCCGTCAAGGCGGTCGCCTGGCGTCCCTTCAGGCCGGTGAAGGCATTAGCGTTGCCAGAGTTGACGACGACGGCGCGCGCGATGCCATGCGGCAGATTGCCACGGCAGAAGTCGACGGGCGCCGACGGGCACTTCGATCGCGTGAAAACCCCCGCAACGGCGGCCGGCTTGTCGAAGACCATCATAAGCACGTCCGTCCGGTTCTCATACTTGATGCCTGCGGAAGCGGTCGCCATGCGCACGCCGCGCAGCGCCGGCATCGTGGCAAAGGTTGTCGGAGCGAGCGGAGAAACGGAACCGGACATGAGGATCGACCTGGCTATAGGCATTTCCAGGCGACTTGGAAAACGGTTCGCCCTCCGGAAATGCGACAACAAAGGATAGTGAAGGGCCCGGAAGAACCGGGCCCTGGATGGAAATTACTGCTGCGGCTGCGTTGCTGGCGCCTGCTGCTTGTTCGCGTCGTCGTAACCCTTGCGAAGCGTTTCGTCCATGATGTCGACCTTGGACGTTTCCTTCGCCTTGGAGAGGAGGGCAAGGTACTTATCGCGCATGACAAGCTGACGAACCTGGTCCTTGACCTGATCAAGCGGCGGCGGCGGCGCGTCGCGCTTGTCCTCGACCTTAATGACGTGGAAGCCGAAATCGGTCTTCACAGGCGTCTTGGTATAGGTGCCCTTTTCGAGAGAGAAGGCTGCGTCCTCGAATTCCTTGACCATGCGACCCTTGGTAAAGTAGCCGAGATCGCCGCCGTCAGCCTTGTTCGGGTCGGTGGACTTTTCCTTGGCAAGTTCTGCAAAGTCCTTGCCGCCATCCAGCTGCTTGATGACATCCTTGGCCTCTTGCTCGGTCTTTACGAGGATGTGGCGAGCATGGACTTCTTCCTGCTTCGGAAGGGCTGCGACTTCCTTGTCGTAGCGCGCCTTCACTTCATCGTCGGTAACGGTATCGACGACATGCTTCTTGAAATAGGCATTATGCAGTTCGCGATCCGAGAGATATTGTATGCGCTTCTTGAATTCGCTGGTCTGATCGAGCTTCTCGGCAGCCGCATCGCCGGCGAGGAGCTTGACGTCGATCGCGGCCGAAAGCGCGGCAACCTTCTTCTGATCGTCCGGGAGCTGCGCTAGCTGGGGATCGAGGTTGGCGACGGCCAGATCGAGTTCCGACTGATGGATCTCAAGGTCGCCGACCTTGGCAACGACTGCATCCGGCTTGTCTTCCGCATAGACCGGCGCCTGGAGCGCAACGAAAGTTGCAAGCGCCATCACGGCGAGTTTGTTGTAGCTCAACATCAAATAACCTTTCAGAGTTACATCACCGGCTTCAGCATTCGTGAATCCAGCCCAAAACAGCCATCAACACTGGAATGTGGCCTTTCTATATCAGCCAAATCCGTTGACATCATTCGACCCCCCTCTTATCTGTCACGCAACCTCGCGTCCAGAAAAGTTTCCTGGCGTTTCGAGACGTGTGCCTGATTTTCGGCTGGGTGTGCGTATAAGAAAAGCCGGGGAAGAATATTGAGAAAGGACCAGTCATATGGTCAGCTTCGGCGGTCTCGCCCGCAAAATATTTGGCTCTGCCAATGATCGCCGCGTGCGGTCCTTCCAGCCGAAAGTCGCCGCCATCAACTTGATCGAAGAGAAGACGAAGGCCCTGAGCGACGAACAGCTCGCCGCCCAGACGGTCGAGTTCCGCAAGATGCTTGCGGACGGGAAGACGCTCGACGACATTCTCGTTCCGGCATTCGCCGTCGTGCGCGAAGCCTCGCGCCGCGTACTTGGCCTGCGGCCTTTTGACGTGCAGCTTGTCGGCGGCATGATCCTGCATTCGAACGCCATCGCCGAAATGAAGACCGGTGAAGGTAAGACGCTGGTTGCGACACTGCCGGTTTACCTGAATGCGCTTGCCGGCAAGGGTGTCCATGTCGTTACTGTGAACGACTACCTTGCCCGCCGCGACGCCGCCAACATGGGCCGTATCTACAACTTCCTCGGGCTCACCACGGGCGTCATCGTCCATGGACTGTCGGATGAGGAGCGCGCTGCCGCTTACAATTGCGACATCACCTACGCCACGAACAACGAACTCGGCTTCGATTATCTTCGCGACAATATGAAGTATGAGAAGGGCCAGATGGTCCAGCGCGGCCACAACTTTGCGATCGTCGACGAAGTGGACTCGATCCTGGTTGACGAAGCACGCACGCCGCTGATCATCTCCGGTCCGCTCGACGACCGCTCCGATCTTTATAACACGATTGACGCTTTCATTCCGCTCTTGTCGGCGGAAGATTACGAGATCGACGAGAAGCAACGTTCGGCGAACTTCTCTGAAGTTGGTACTGAGAAGCTCGAAGGTCTCCTAAAACAGGCAGGCCTCCTGAAAGGCAGCGCGCTCTACGACATCGAAAACGTCGCGATCGTCCATCACATCAACAATGCGCTGAAGGCCCACAAACTCTTCCAGCGCGACAAGGACTACATCGTGCGCAATGGTGAAATCGTCATTATCGACGAATTCACCGGCCGCATGATGCCGGGCCGCCGCTATTCGGAGGGCCAGCACCAAGCGCTGGAAGCCAAGGAAAAGGTGCAGATCCAGCCAGAAAACCAGACGCTGGCGCAGATCACCTTCCAGAACTATTTCCGCATGTACGGAAAGCTCGCCGGCATGACCGGTACGGCGCAGACGGAAGCGGAAGAATTCGGCAACATCTACGGCCTCGATGTCATCGAAGTGCCGACTAACCTGCCGATCCAGCGTATCGACGAAGACGACGAGGTCTACCGGACCTTCGAGGAGAAGTACAAAGCGATCATCGCCGAGATCGCAGACGCCCAGAAGCGCGGCCAGCCGGTGCTCGTCGGCACGACCTCCATCGAGAAATCCGAACTTCTGGCTGAGCTGATGCGCAAGCAGGGCTTCAAGGACTTCCAGGTCCTGAACGCCCGCTATCACGAGCAGGAAGCGTATATCGTTGCGCAAGCAGGCGTGCCGGGCGCGGTCACGATCGCCACTAACATGGCGGGCCGCGGTACCGACATCCAGCTTGGCGGCAACCTCGACATGCGCATCGAGCGCGAGCTTGGCGAGGCCGAGCTTGGCCCGGAACGCGACGCCAAGATTGCAGCGATCGCCGAGGAGATCCAGAAACTCAAGGAGCAGGCGATCGCCGCCGGTGGTCTCTATGTCATCGCGACGGAACGCCATGAAAGCCGCCGCATCGACAATCAGCTCCGTGGCCGTTCCGGCCGTCAGGGCGACCCGGGCCGCTCCAAGTTCTATCTGTCGCTTCAGGACGACCTGATGCGCATCTTCGGCTCCGATCGCATGGACGGCATGCTCCAGAAGCTTGGTCTCAAGGAAGGCGAAGCAATCGTCCATCCCTGGATCAACAAGGCTCTGGAGCGCGCCCAGAAGAAGGTCGAGGCCCGCAACTTCGATATCCGCAAGAACTTGCTGAAATACGACGACGTGTTGAACGATCAGCGCAAGGTGATCTTCGAACAGCGCCTCGAACTGATGGAAGCTACGAACATCTCCGAGACCGTTTCGGATATGCGCCGCGAGGTCATCGAGGACCTCGTCGAGAAGCATATTCCCGAGCGTGCCTATGCGGAGCAATGGGATGCTGCCGGATTGAAGGAGCAGGTTGCCGCGCTTTTCAACCTCGATCTGCCAATCGAGGACTGGGTAAAGGAAGAAGGCATTGGTGAAGACGATATCCGCGAACGTCTGACGGAAGCGGCCAACGCTGCCTTCACCGAAAAAGCCGAGCGTTTCGGCCCGGATATCATGCACTATGTCGAGCGTTCGATCGTGATGCAGACATTGGACCATCTCTGGCGCGAGCACATCGTCAACCTCGACCACCTGCGCTCCGTCATCGGCTTCCGCGGATATGCCCAGCGCGATCCGCTGCAGGAATACAAATCCGAAGCCTTCGAGCTCTTCCAGACCCTACTGAACAGCCTGCGCGAGGCTGTGACGGCGCAGTTGATGCGCGTCGAGTTGGTGCAGCAGGCGCCCGCCGAGCCGGAACTGCCGGTCATGCAAGCCCAGCACCTGGACCCCGACACGGGCGAGAATGATTTCGCGCCGATCTTCCAGGCGTCCGAAGTGATCGTCTCGCCGGAAAACCGGGATCCGAACAACCCGTCCACCTGGGGCAAGGTCGGCCGCAACGAGCCGTGCCCCTGCGGTTCTGGCAAGAAATTCAAGCACTGCCACGGTGCGTTTGCCGAAGCCTGAGCGTCGGCAGGCAGCTCAAGAATGCCGCCTTCGGGCGGCATTTCTTTCTGCGCGAATTAGACTGGCGGTTAAGGATGATATGCTCACCACAACCGTTTCTTAATCCTGATCTGACAAGACTTCTGACACGATTTGCCTGAGTTCAGAGTGTTGCGTGTTCGTAATGGCGGTCATTGAAACAGCGGAAAGACTGCTGCCTGCGGGCCTGCGTCCGGCGGGAAGCCGTCTGCTGCGCGTGCTTGCCGCAATCGTGACCGGGCACGGCGACAAGGCAACCGCGCAGCGGATGGCACTTACCGCCTTTTCGATCCGCATAGTGAGCGCCGCCCTCGCCTTCATTTCCCAGATCATCCTCGCGCGCCTCATGGGCGAATATGAATACGGGATTTTCGTGTTTGTCTGGGTTCTGATCGTCCTTTTCGGCGATCTCTCCTGCCTCGGCTTTCACACCGCGATCGTTCGTTTCCTGCCGCAATACAAGGCTGCAGGTGCCTTCGAGGAAATTCGCGGCCTGACGGGAACGGCCCGTACCTTCGCCATGCTTTCCGGAACGCTGGTGATGGCTTCCGGTATGGCGGGACTCCATTTCCTAGGCGACAGGATTGAGTCCTATTATCTCATTCCTGTTTTCCTTGGCCTTCTCGCCATGCCGATGATCGCGCTCGGCGACATTCTGGAAGGCACCTCGCGTGCCAATCACTGGCCGGTCATGGCGCTGAGCCCGGTCTACATCATCCGGCCTGTCCTCATCATTCTCTTCATGCTGGCAGCGATCGGAGCCGGTGCGGAGCATTCTGCCGTCACCGCCATGAAAGCCGCGCTGGCCGCAACCTACGTCACCGCCGTCGGCCAATACATCGCGACACTCCTGCGCCTGCGCCGCCACTACAGCGAGGGACCGCGCAGGGTCGATTTCCTCAACTGGCTGAACATCGCCTTCCCGATATTCCTGGTCGAAGGCGTGAGCTTCCTCTTGACCAATTCGGATGTGGTTGTCGTCGGCATCTTCCTCGAGCCGCATGACGTGGCGATCTATTTTGCCGCCGCAAAGACGATGGCGCTGGTGCATTTCATCATGTTCTCTGTAAAGGCAGCATCCGGTCCACGCTTCTCCAGCCTCATCGCAGAAGGCACCCGCGAGCAGCTTGCCGCAGCAGCAATCGACGCTGCGCGATGGACCTTCTGGCCGGCGCTGGCCCTCGGGCTCGCAGTCGTTGCAGCCGGTCACTTGCTGCTGTCGCTTTTCGGCGCAGCCTTTACGGCAGGTTATGTTTTGATGGCGATCCTGCTTGCGGGCATCCTCGCCAAGGCCCTCGTCGGTCCGGCCGAAACGCTGCTGATGATGGCCGGAAAGCAGAACCTCTGCGTCGCCCTCTATGCGGCGGCGCTCACGGCAAACGTCTCCTTGAATATCGCCCTGATTCCGCACCTTGGCACCGTCGGCACTGCGATCGCGACGGCATCGGCAATGGGTGTGGAAGCGATCCTGCTGCACATCGCCGTGCGCCGGGCGCTCGGCATTGTCCTTTTTGCATTCAGCCGCCCTCCGGCAACGATAGAAACGAGAGCCTGATAATGGTGCGTGTCCCCCCCGTTACCGAAAGCACCGATACCAACGCCAATCGCATGGTTCACGAGCTTGCCTCGATAAACTTCGACTTGCCGCAGGCTGAAGCGCGCGTCGAGATCGGACGTCCGGGCCGGGAGCTCTGCCTCTATCCGGGCAGGCTCGGCTATGAATTGCAGGACGAACTGGATTTCCTTTCGAACCGTGCGATGGAGCCGAATGTTTTCTTCACCGGCCGCTTCCTCGCGCCCGCCATGCCGCGGCTTGAAGACCGGCAAGTGAGTTTCGCACTGATCCGCGACGAGAACGGCCGGCGCAGCCGCTTGCGTTTCCTGATGCCGTTCTCTGTCGAAAGACCCGGCTTTGCCGTCGGCCCCTCGATCATCCGCGCATGGTCGAACAGCTTCGCGCCGCTCGGCACCCCCCTGGTGGATGCCGAAGATGCGGCTGAGACGCTGGACAATCTTTTTGAAGGCTTGACGGCGAAAGATCTGAACCTTCCCGCAACGTTGGTGCTGCCGGATATTCGCCTGAACGGCATCTTTGCTCGCATGGCAAAGGCGGTGGCGCTGAGCCGCAACCTGCCGGTCACGGTCACCAATCCATCCGAGCGGCCGATGCTGCAGAGCGAGGACGACGCTATGGCCTATCTTGGCCGTACCATCTCTTCTTCGCATAAAAGGGAAATGCGCCGTCAATGGCGGCAGCTCGAAGAGCTCGGAACAGCTGTCTATGTCGTTGCGCGCCAGCCCCGCGATATTCATGCGCGGTTTGAGGAGTTCTTAGCAATGGAAGCCGGCGGCTGGAAAGGCAAGAGACGAAGCGCGCTGGCAACCGACCGCTACCACACGGCCTTCGCCCGCGAAGCCGTCTCGAACCTTGCGGCGATCGACGCGGTGCGCATTCACACGATCGACCTGAACGGCAAGGCAATCGCGGCAACAGTTGTGTTGATGATGGGCGGCGAGGCCTATACTTGGAAGACGGCCTACGACGAGGCCTATGCCCGCTATTCTCCGGGCAAGCTGTTGATGGCCGAACTAACGGAGTGGCATCTCGACGATGCGAATATCGTGCGTTCCGATTCCTGCGCGGTGCCGGACCATCCGATCATGAGCCGCTTTTGGCAGGAGCGCGAGGAAATGGGAACGCTGGTGATCGGCCTGACGCAGAACGGCGACCGCGATGTTCGCCAGGCCGCCGCTCAGTTGCATATGTATCGCAGCACCCGCAATATGGCGAAGATGCTGCGCGAGAAGATCATATCGCTCACACGGCGCGGTTAGGCCCCTCGCCGGCCGCCTTTTCGCGCAGAAGTCTGCGGATGACCTTGCCGGTCGTCGTCAGCGGCAGCGCGTCCACAAATTCGACCTCGCGCGGATATTCGTGCATCGAAAGCCGCATCTTCACCCAATCGCGGATTTCAGCGCCGAGCGCATCGCTGGGCGTGCGGCCAGGTGAAAGCACGATATAGGCCTTGACGATCTCGGTGCGCACCGGATCCGGCTTGCCGACGACGGCAGCGAGCTGCACGGCCGGGTGGCCGCTCAGACAGTCCTCGATTTCGGCAGGACCAATGCGATAGCCTGACGAGGTGATGACGTCATCATCCCGGCCTTCGAAAATGACGTAGCCCTCGTCATCCTGATGACCGAGATCGCCGGTTAGCAGCCAGCCGTTGATGAACTTCTTCCTGGTCGCCTCGCCATCGTTCCAATAGCCGAGGAACATGACTGGATCGGGCGCCTTGATAGCGATTTGGCCTGTCTCGCCGGGGGACACTTCATCGCCGCTCTCGCCAATGATTGCAACCCTATGACCGGGAACCGCGCGGCCGATCGCGCCTGCCTTCGTGACACCATAGCCTGCACTGGAGGAGAGTACGAAATTGCACTCCGTCTGGCCATAAAACTCATTGACGGTGATGCCGAACGCCTGGCGCGCCCACTCATAGGTTTCGCGACCGAGCGATTCACCGGCGGAGCCGATGGTGCGCAGATTGAGATCATATTTCGCGCGGGGATCACTGATCGATTTCAGCAGGCGGAGCGCTGTCGGCGGGATGAAGGCATTCCGCACCTTCATCTCGGCCATGATGCGATAAGCCATATCGGCGTCGAACTTCTGCGCCGGAGAGGAAACGACAGGAACGCCGAGCAGGAGGCTTGGCAGCAGCGCATTCAGCAGCCCGCCTGCCCAGGCCCAGTCCGACGGCGTCCAGACCTTGTCGCCGGGCTGTGCAAAACCTTCATGCGCGAACTGCATCCCGGGAATGTGGCCCGCCAGAACACGATGGCCATGCAAGGCGCCCTTGGGCGGCCCCGTCGTGCCTGATGTGAAGATCATCAACGCCGGATCGTCCGGGCTGGTCGCAGCAACGTCGAAAAGCGGCGGATGCGCCTCGACGAGCGCTCCGAAAGCAAACGCTTCACCGCCATCGATGCTGATGACCGTGCCGAGTTCCGGCAGGTTTTCGCGAATCTGGTTCACCCGCTCCAGTCCGAACGAGTTGGTAACGATCGCAGTCGCGCCTGAGGTTCTCAGCCGGTATTCCAGTGCCTCGACGCCAAACAGCAGCGCGAGCGGCAGCGCAATCGCACCCATCTTGTAGATCGCCACATGGGCGATCGCCGTCTCGAAACATTGCGGCAGAAGCAACGCGACGCGATCGCCGCGGCGAATGCCGAGCGACGTCAATGCATTGGCAAAAGACGACGAGCGCTCCGCCAGCGCGCCGTAGGTCATCGACAAATGACGACCATCCGGGCTGAAATGTTCGAGGCAGATGCGTTCGGGTGCCTGCGCCGCCCATCCATCGCTGACGGCACGCCCAATATTGAAGTCTTCCGGAATCTCCCACGAAAAATCGCGATAAAGACCGTCATAGCGGTCGCGGCCGGGAAGTCTCATACTCGAAAATCCAGTGAATGCTGCACCAGCTAACACCTTGCGGCGATCGAGTGCAAGTTCGCTTGATCGCGTGTTTCAAAGCTCCACCTCATGATCGCAAGGCGCGCCTGAAATATTCTTTCGCCGGATTGCTGACACTCTCACCGATTGCGCCCTACATCACCCCGAGGTGTCTCGGGGGATTGAGATTTATTCACGGAGTCAATTCATGGACTATGTCAAATTCGGAGGCACTGGCCTTGAAGTTTCGAAGATCTGCCTCGGCTGCATGACCTTCGGCGATCCGGGCCGCGGCAAGCACGCCTGGACACTCGGCGAGGAGGAAAGCCGCGCGATCATCAGGCAGGCACTCGATCTTGGCATCAATTTCCTGGATACGGCGAATACCTATTCCGACGGCTCGTCCGAGGAAATCGTCGGACGGGCAATCAAGGACTTGAAGCGCGAGGACATCGTACTCGCGACCAAGGTCTTCCACCGCATGCGCCCCGGTCCGAACGGCGCTGGTCTTTCCCGCAAGGCGATCTTTGACGAAATCGACAACAGCCTGCGCCGACTCGGCACGGATTACGTCGACCTCTTCCAGATCCATCGCTTCGACTACACGACGCCGATCGAGGAAACGCTGGAGGCCTTGCACGACGTCGTCAAGGCCGGCAAGGCGCGCTATATCGGCGCCTCCTCCATGTATGCTTGGCAATTCGCAAAGATGCTCTACACCTCGCGGCTGAACGGCTGGACTCAGTTCGTGAGCATGCAGGACCATGTCAACCTTCTTTATCGCGAGGAGGAGCGCGAAATGCTGCCTTTCTGCGAGGACCAGAAGATCGCTGTCATTCCGTGGAGCCCGCTTGCCCGCGGCCGCCTGGCGCGCGACTGGGACGAAAGGACCGCCCGCACGGAAACGGATGAATTCGGCAAGACGCTCTACAGGCAGGCCGAAGATGCCGACCGCAAAATCATCGACACGGTCGGCCGATTGGCGAAGACACATAACGTCTCCCGGGCCCAGATCGCAACTGCTTGGATCTTGCAGAAGAGCGCGGTGACCGCACCGATCATTGGCGCATCGAAGCCGCACCATCTTTCGGACGCCGTTGGGGCATTGGCTGTCAAGCTCAACGCCGACGACGTCGCCGCTCTCGAAGAGCCTTATGTTCCGCATCACGTGGAAGGATTCAAATAACGCAGACACATGCCGACGGGCACTCAGGCGCCGACAAACTTTGCCGGTGCCAGCTTCTCCCGCATCGTCGAAAGGAACTGACCGGCCAAATCGCGATTTTCGACCGCGCGCGCCAGACTGACGGCCCCCATCATTGATGAGAGCGTCGTAAAGCCATTCTTGCGGCGCTCCTCCGGCGTCTCACCCGGAACGATCTCCGCCAGGATATCGACAAGCGTGGAAAGCCCGTCGTTGAAGGTTTCCCGCACCGCACCGCTACTGCGGCTCACCTCTTCCATCAATGCCACGAAGACACAGCTCGAGCCTGGATTGTCGACGGAACACCAGGAAACATAGTGGTCGAGGAGCGCTTCCAAGGGGCGATCCGGAGCGTCGGCGATAAGAGCCTTCCATCGCACTTCCACCCTGGCGATCAGCGCACGGCTGACCTCCAGCTGCAGCTCTTCCTTTGATTGGAAGTGGCCATAGAACCCTCCATGCGTCAGCCCGCAGGCTTTCATGATATCGGCAACCCCCACGCCATCAAATCCATTTTCGCGGAACATTACGCCCGCCACTTCCAGGATCTTCTGGCGGTTTTCTGCAAATTTTTCGCGGCTGACGCGCATGATCCGGCTCCGAAAATAGTCCCTTGACAAATTATATGACGCCTATCATCAATACGCAAGAAACATGACGACCATCATCTAAATCAGTGATGCATCGATCATTCCCACGAATGGAACTTGCCCCATGGTTTCCACTGCGCTTGCCTCCACCCTTGCACGCCGCAACATCCACTACGGATGGATCGTTGTCGGCGCGACTTTCCTGACCATGCTGGTCACCGCCGGCGCCATGGGCGCGCCGGGCGTGCTGATCAAGCCGCTGCAGGACGAGTTCGGCTGGGAAACTTCGCAGATTTCCTCCGCACTTGCGATCCGCCTGGTCCTCTTCGGCCTGATGGGTCCCTTCGCGGCGGCTTTCATGAACTATTTCGGTGTGCGCAAGGTCATCGTCTTCGCGCTTGCGCTGATCGGCGCGGGCTTCGTTGGCTCGCTCTTCATGACATCGCTTTGGCAGCTTCTGCTGCTGTGGGGAATCGTCGTCGGTTTCGGCACCGGCCTGACGGCCATGGTGCTCGCAGCGACCATATCTGCCCGCTGGTTCACGAAGCACCGCGGCCTCGTGGTCGGGATGCTTTCGGCAAGCTCGGCCACCGGTCAGCTCGTTTTCCTGCCGCTGATGGCGGAATTAACGGATCGCTACGGCTGGCGCTCCACGGTCTTCTTCGTCTGCGCCATGATCATGGTTGCCGCACTTGCCGTGCTTGCCTTCATGCGCGACCGGCCCTCCGACTTAAACCTGCCCTCGCTCGGCGAAGCTCATGTCACGCCGCCGCCGGCACGGGGCACGTTGGTCGGCGCGCTTAAGACGCCGATCACGATCCTGAAAGAGATCTCCGGAACTTCGACTTTCTGGATCTTGTTCGCCACCTTCTTTATCTGCGGCCTCAGCACCAACGGCCTGATCCAGACTCATTTCGTCACGCTTTGCGGCGACTTCGGCATCCTGCCTGTCGCGGCGGCCAGCGTTCTAGCCGTAATGGGTATCTTCGATTTCTTCGGCACGATCGGCTCCGGCTGGTTGTCGGATCGCTTCGACAACCGCTGGCTCCTCTTCTGGTATTACGGTTTGCGCGGGCTTTCCTTGCTCTTCCTGCCCTTCAGCGATTTCAGCTTCTACGGTCTTTCGATCTTCGCGGTGTTCTACGGCCTCGACTGGATCGCCACCGTTCCGCCGACCGTAAAGATTGCCGCCGACCGCTTCGGCCGGGAGAAGGCCGGTCTGGTCTTCGGCTGGGTCTTTGCCGGCCATCAGCTGGGCGCGGCAACCGCTGCTTATGGCGCTGGCCTTTCACGGACCGAGCTGTCGAGCTACCTGCCGGCCTTCTTCGTTGCCGGCGCCTTCTGCCTGCTCGCCTCGATCCTCGCCATTACTTTGAAGAAGTCCGGCTTGACCGAACCGGCACCGGCTACCGCACACTGATTGCAAAAGGCTTTCCCAAGGAACATCAAGCCGGAAGCCGTATCAAATCAGCCTGATAAGCCCGCCGGCCGTCTTGCGCGGCCGGGGGTCGCATGTTAGACACCCGGCTCGTCGGTATCCGTTGCCCCATTGGCGGAATTGGTAGACGCGCTCGACTCAAAATCGAGTTTCGAAAGAAGTGCTGGTTCGACCCCGGCATGGGGCACCACCGACGAAAAACGATCCGATAATTCGTATAGGGCGTCGTCTGGCCCTTCGTCGTCCAGCCGAAGATCGCCATCAGTTCTTCGTCGGTCGCACTGTTCCCAGCGGCGATCGTCGCTCCCGCCTTGTGCAGGCCGGGCGCGGTGGTGGAACAGCTCGGCCTGGTCGCACCAGTCGCGCATCTTGTTGCCGGGGCCGTTGACCGTCAACGGCATGCCGAACTCCGTCGCTGGCACGACCCTTCGGCTTAGACCAGTCAGGCGACCAACTCGCCCGCCAGAGTGAAAAAATATAGGACGGCGCTCGGCGATGATATCGTCGATTGCTTTTAACGTTTACGCCGCCTTCGTTGCGCGCCGGAACATGACCGGCTGCTGGTTCCGATCAATGCGATGGACGCCACGCGCCATCGGGTGTTTCGGAAATCCCTCCTTCGTCAGCCCCAGGCAGACGAGATCGACGGTCTGGTGGCGGGCGCGGCCGCAGAACCAATCCTGTCCCCCTTCCCCATCGTTCAGACTTGCGTGGTGCGCGCCGTGGGCGCCCCATGCGGCAAGAGCCGGCGTGTTCTGCAAGCGGGCGACCGTCAAGGCGGTTTCGATGAACTGGACGTTCTTCGGGCCGCGCGGATAGTGCGACGACATCATCACGATCGGGCTCGACGAGCGGAAGGCGAAGAGGTTGACGACCAGCAGGCCGCCGTAGCCCCAAGCCTTACCAAAATGGATCAGCGCGCAGATCGTCGGATCATCGTTGTCGGCATCGGCCGTCGAAGGGTTGAGCATGCAGGTGACGAGCAGCGGCCTGCCCTTCTCCCACACACGCGTCAGCTCGTAGCGATATCGGCCGCAATCGGAAATGACGGCGGCCTTTTTGATGAGACCGATGCTGTCATCGAGTGCGAGCAGCGTCATGCCTCTCCTTTCGAGACGTCGACGCAAGACGTTCCGGTCATGCGAACGACACCGACCATCGTCACCGTCTTGTCGTCGCCGACCAGGCAGATGAAGGCGGAGATGCGGCCTTCGCCGACAATGATCTCCACTTTGTCGCGATTTAGTTGTCAAGAGCGGCGATGACGAAGCATCCAGTATATCCCTGGCGGAGTTCGCCGGTGCAACTGATGGCGATCTCGTCGTCAACCGGTCAGAGCTGTGAAAAACTTCAACCAAAGCGTTTATTCTTGTCGATCTTTTAAATCTGATGATCTGGCGTTGGAAAATCCTAACCCGCTGCCATCAAAAGATCATGATCAAAAGGCGCCTCTTCAACCTGCTCCTTCTTGTTGCCCTTCCGGTTGTTTCTTATGGCGCGGATTGCCCTTCAGCCAAGAGTGCAGAAAACGGTTTCTTATTGAGGAATTCGGGGGCGATAAGCGAATTCCGGCCGGCGCAAGGACCTGTGGTCGCAATAACCAATTCCTTCGGAAGTTCGAAGAAGCAGACGGTTTATTCGTACCAGGGGCTTTTCGATCTATCGCGCTCCAGCAGCGATGAGCGTTACGCCATCTATCCAATCGATGGCTTGGACAAGCTCTTGCCCATCAAGAAGGATGGGCATCACGTCATCCCCTTTGTCCCCTTGGATCCTCAACAATCCAGCGAGAAGTGGACGCTGGAGCTGACGGTAACCAAACGCGAGACCGTCGCAGTTGGCCGGTGCAAATACGAGGTTTTCAGGATCAGAGAGGAAACCAAAAGAGGCGGCGAGCGCGTCGAGCTCTGGAGCGCTCTTTACTCTCCCGACCTGCACGCGACCCTTGCCAAGATCTACGACGAGGGAACAAGCGAGGAAGCCATTGTCAGTTACGACTACATCCAATCCTTATCGCGATGACGTAGTTCGGCGGCGGGATTTGCGAAACAGCTGCAAGAAGTGCGCGACCGCACGCGACCTCTCCTACTGGATCAGCTGAATCCTGATCTCTTCCTTTGCAGCGAAGGAGCGGCATTCGTCGAGGTCGTCGCCGACGAAGATTACATCGCCTTCGGAATCGAACAGACCCCAGCAGGCTTCGTCCTCAAGAAGT
The DNA here is from genome assembly GCF_000816845.1 of Rhizobium gallicum bv. gallicum R602sp. NCBI lineage: Bacteria > Pseudomonadati > Pseudomonadota > Alphaproteobacteria > Hyphomicrobiales > Rhizobiaceae > Rhizobium > Rhizobium gallicum. The sequence continues at coordinate 3,758,728 of NZ_CP006877.1, forward strand.
ACCTCTCGGACATATCCGAATTCGACGGCATCAAACGACCGTTTGAACGCGACATCAACAGCTTCTATTTCTCGCATGGAAATCTCCAATGAGACAGGGATTTCTGTTTTAGTGCTCGCTTATACTGATCTCCGAAACTGACGCCAAACTGGTGCCGCCGCGAGAACGCCCGAGTATCGCTGGAGCTCAGTATTTGCCGGTGGTACGGAAACTCAAATCAAGTATTTAATTTCACTCACGCTTCGGTCAAAGTGGCGGTCGCCAACGAATATCAAGGGACGGATGTGCATCAGGAAGTAACGCTTATCGCCACAGTCGCCGTCAGCTTCGTCTTTGCGGCGGTGCTTGGATATGTGGCCGACAGGCTGCGGCTGCCGCCGCTGGTCGGCTATCTCGTCGCAGGCATACTCATGGGACCGTTCACGCCGGGCTTCGTCGCCGATACAGGGCTTGCCGGACAGTTGGCCGAAATGGGCGTCATCTTGCTGATGTTCGGCGTCGGGCTGCATTTTTCCGCCGCTGACCTGCTTGCCGTGCGCGGTATCGCCGTGCCGGGCGCGATCATCCGGATCATCCTCGCTACGCTGCTCGGTATTGGCCTCGCGAAATGGTGGGGCTGGGGGCTCGGCGCCGGGATCGTCTTCGGCCTCAGCCTGTCGGTGGCAAGCACCGTCGTGCTGCTGAAGGTCCTTGAGGAACGAAACCTCCTGAATTCAGCAAGCGGCCGCGTCGCGGTCGGCTGGCTGATCGTCGAAGACTTGGCGATGGTTCTGGCGCTGGTCTTGCTGCCTGCCCTTGCGGAATTGCTCGGCGGCCGCGCCGCCAGCGATGCTGCACAGGGCGCTGGGCTGCCGCTTTCGCTGGCGATCGCACTGACGCTGCTGAAGGTCGGCGCCTTTGCAGTCATGGCGATCTTTGTCGGCCCGAAAATTGTTCCCTGGCTACTGACGCTCGTCGCCCGAACCGGCTCGCGCGAACTCTTCACATTGACGGTCCTTGCCATCGCCCTCGGCATCGCTTTCGGCTCCGCTGAGATCTTCGGCGTTTCCTTCGCACTCGGCGCTTTTTTCGCGGGCGTCGTGATGAGCGAGTCCAATCTCAGCCACCGGGCCGCTGCCGATTCTCTGCCGCTTCAGAACGCCTTTTCAGTCCTGTTCTTCGTGTCGGTCGGCATGCTGTTCGATCCATCGATCCTGGTCCGCCAGCCGATGGCGGTCATCAGCGCGCTGATGTTGATCATCGTCGGCAAGGCGATCATCTCCTTTCTGATCGTCATCCTGCTTCGCTATCCGATCGGAATGGCGCTGACCGTCGCAGGCGGATTGGCGCAGATCGGCGAATTTTCCTTCATTCTTGCCGGCCTCGGTGTTTCCCTCGGATTGCTGCCGACTGACGGGCAGGATGTCATCCTTGCGTCCGCGATCATTTCGATCACGCTCAATCCGCTCGTCTGCGCCGGCGCCGAGGCGCTGCATACCTATGTGCACGCCCGATGGCCGGTGCTCAGCAATCATTACGGCCGCCGCCGGCATGAGGCGCTCGGACGCGAGCTTGAAAAGATCAGGGCACTTACCGAAGCGCGGGAGCGCCAGCACCAGCTGGAGATGCAGCAACTGATCGAGACTTTCCCGCTTTTCGCCAAGGTCGATGAGCACTCGCAGGAGGAACTGCTCCTTCTCTTCCGTCCCAAATCCGCGCTGCCGGGCGAACGCGTCATGCGCAAGGGGGACCGCGGGGACGGCATGTATTTTCTTTCGTCCGGAGCCGTGGAGGTCCGTCTTCCCGGGGGCGCCGTCCGTCTCGAACCGGGTGCATTTTTCGGTGAAATGGCGCTGCTGAGCGGCGGACGGCGAACGGCCGATGTCATTGCCATCGATTTCTGCCAATTCCTGGTGCTGGAACGACGTGACTTCAATATGTTCACCGCCCGCCACCCGGAGCTAAGGGCCGCCGTCAGCGAAATGGCACGAGAGCGCTCGCAGATGAACGCATTAAACGCGAAGCGCGAAGCGCATCCGGATCAACGCGAAGTGTCGGCGCAAGGCCAATAGGCATCCGCGGAGAAGTCGTGGGGGATCGGATCGAGGCGGGACAGCGTCTCGGCCGCAAAATCGAGCTGCATCTTCAAATATCTGAGCGCTGCCGGCGCAGGAACGCCCGTCGCAAACTCTCTCACATAAGACGAATGATAGCCGCTTTCCCGAAGCCGCCTGACGGCTTCGCGCCGTACATCCTCCCTGCTCGGCCTTCGAGCTGAAGCTACGGTTTCGCGCGCATCGGCTCCTTTGCCGAGCCCGCCCTCAATCACCCTCAATTTCATTCATAGCCACCTGCAAAAACCAATCGGAAACCAGCTTGCAGAAGATTCACCGATTTGCAATCTCCCGAAAACGTGGGAGCACAGCCGCCATACGGATCACGAAAATTTTCGTGGCACGCTGGCATCATTGCCACACTAGGCATTTACAGCGCCATACTGCCCCCCTAAAGCTTTTGCACCGCAGCACGAAAGGAATGGAATGCTCCGCAGACTTTACGACTGGACCATGTCTCTCGCCGCCCGCAGATCGGCCGAGGTCTGGCTCGCCGTTATCGCCTTCGTCGAAAGCTCCGTCTTTCTCGTCCCGGCCGATGTCCTTTTTCTTCCCATGGCACTCGCCAAGCCTGAGCGATCATATCGATATGCGATCGTTGCCACGGCCGCCTCGGTTCTCGGCGGCATCGCCGGCTGGGCGCTCGGCTTCTATGCCTACGAGACCGTGGCGCGGCCGGTGCTGGAATTCTACGGAAAGCTCGATGCCTTCGAGCAGATGAAATCTTACGTCACTTACGAGACGATCCTGCTTTTGCTGGTGACGTCGGGACTGGCGCACCTGCCGCCGATCAAAATCGTGACGATTCTGTCCGGGGTGATTCACGTCAATATATGGCTGTTCGTCATCTCGGCGATCGTCGCCCGCGGCGCGCGCTTCCTATTCCTGGCGTGGCTGCTTCGCCGCTACGGTGAGCCGATTCGCCATTTCATCGAAAAGCGCTTGGGGCATATTGTCAGCATCGGTGCAGTGGTCGCCATCGTGCTTTATATTCTCTATCGCTACCTTGCCCACTGAGCCAAGCTCGCGGAGTTCCGCCATGACTGCCATTGCCTCGCCTCTTTCCCGCCCGGTCGTTCTCTATTCGCTATTCCTGGCCCTCGGCATGGCGGCGGTCGTCGGAACTGCACTCGGCTTCCAGTATCTCGGCGGCTACATTCCTTGTGCGCTCTGCCTGCTGCAGCGCGAGCCTTATTACTACGGCATTCCGATCGCGATTCTCGGCGCGCTCGCATCGCTTTTCGGTCTGCCGAACTGGGTCGCCCGTGCCCTGCTGTTGGCGGCAGGTATGCTGATGGTGGTCGGTGCCGGCATGGGTGTCTATCACGCGGGCGTCGAATGGCATTTCTGGGCAGGGCCGGCGACCTGCTCGACCAGTGCAGGGGCCATGACGCAGAATGCCGGCGACCTGCTTACGGAACTCAACACAATTACCGGCCCGTCCTGCACCGATGCGGCGCTGCGCGTTCTCGGTCTTTCCTTTGCGGGCTGGAATGTGATTGCGAGCCTGATCCTTGCGGCTTTCGCTTTCGTCGGCGTCCGCAAATCGGCATAAGGAAATAGCGGCAATCAGGGCTGCAGTTCGGTATCCCAGTAGAGATAGTCGAGCCAGCTGTCGTGCAGATAGTTCGGCGGAAAGAGCCGGCCGTTGTTGTGCAGGTCCTGCACGGTCGGCTGATACGGCTTCTGCGACGGGAACATGCCTGCCTGCTTCGGCAGCTTGCTGCCCTTTTTGAGATTGCAGGGTGAGCAGGCCGCCACGACATTTTGCCAGGTGGTCTCGCCGCCATGGGCGCGCGGGATGACGTGGTCGAAGGTCAGATCATCATTCTCGCCGCAATACTGACATTCGAATTTGTCGCGGAGAAAGACGTTGAACCGGGTGAAGGCTGGGTTCCGCGAAGGCTGAACGTAGGTCTTGAGGCAGACGACACTCGGAAGCCGCATCGAGAAGCTCGGCGAGGAAACCGAATGTTCGTATTCCGCAATGATATTCACACGGTCAAGGAAAACCGCCTTGATCGCGTCCTGCCAGGACCAGAGCGACAAGGGATAATAACTCAAAGGCCGGTAGTCAGCGTTCAGGACGAGCGCCGGCAGGGCCTGGGGGGAGACTGCAATCGTCAAGGTACTCTCCTGAGCGATTCGGCATCTGCATCCTTATATTAGGCCGGTTGTGACAGCCTTGTGAAGCCCAATAAATTCAGTCAATAACGACAATTCGATGAGCGTTGTCCATCAGCCGACCGGCAGGAGCCCGCGACCCAGTTTCTGAGCATAGTAAGCCCAAAAAAGCCTTGCTGCGACCGATCTCCAGGGAGACCAGACCATGGCAAGCGAGGCGAGCACTTTCGCATGCGGACGCTGTGCGAGACCAAAGGCAGCAGCGACGGCGTTCTGCAGGGCGACATCTCCTGATGGGAAGACATCGGCGTGCCCGCCGCAAAACATCAGATAGACTTCCGCGGTCCACGGACCAATCCCCTTCAACGCCGTCAACTCGGCAAGCGCCTCCGCCGGCGGCCTCGAGGAAAGCAGAGCGAGATCAAGGCGGCCGGATACGACTGCCTCGGCGATACCCGACAGTGTCGTCGCCTTGGCACGCGACAGACCGAATTCCCGCCAGGCATCCGGTCGCAGTGCGACATAGCTTTCGGCCGTCAGCACTCCTTCAGCAAGCGACATACGCCGCCAAATGGCATCGGCGCTTGCGCGCGAAACCATCTGCGAAACGATGATATGGGCAAGGCCCGCAAAACCCGGCTCGTGAAGGCGCAGCGGGATCGGACCCGCCTCCTTCGCAATATCGGCGAGCCGCGGGTCGAGACGAACCAGATGCTTCAGTCCCTCGCGGATATCCTCGTCGCTTCGAATGATCTGCACGTTGCCTCGCGATGGTTTCGAATTCGTGGCAGAAGAAAGCATGACCACGACTCAGCGTCAAAAGCCCATTTTCCGTTTTGCGCCCAGTCCCAACGGCCCGCTGCATCTCGGCCACGCGCTTTCGGCCTTCCTCAACCAGGATATGGCCGCAGCAATGGACGGACGCCTGCTGCTGCGCATCGAAGACATCGACCAGACACGTTGTACACCCGAATTCGAAGCAGGCATCTATGCCGATCTCGAATGGCTGGGAATCGACTGGGAGAAGCCCGTCCGGCGACAATCCGACCATTTCGCGGAGTATCAGACAGCATTGCATGGTCTGATCGAGCGCGGATTGGTCTATCCCTCGTTTCTGACGCGCGGCGAGGTGAAAGCCAGAGTGTCCGCTTCCGAAGCCGGAGGCAACCTCTGGCCGCGCGATCCGGACGGTTCGCCGCACTATCCCTCCGACGATCGCGACCGAAGTGAAGGCGAGCGGCGCAAGATGCTTGCTTCAGGCCTGAAACACGCTTGGCGTCTGGATATGGGGCGGGCACTGCAGGCTGCCGATCGTGTTTTATCATGGAACGAGACCGGCGACGGCGAGACCGGGGGGATTGCCGCCGATCCATCGGTGTGGGGGGACGTCGTTCTTTCGCGCTCGGATGCCCCCTCAAGCTATCACCTTTCGGTGGTTGTCGATGATGCGCTGCAGGCCGTCACTCATATCGTGCGCGGGCTCGACCTCTTTCACGCAACATCGGTCCACCGGCTGCTGCAGGTGCTGCTCGACCTGCCTCAGCCGGTCTACCACCATCATCGGCTGGTGAGGGATACAAAGGGTCGCAAGCTCTCGAAAAGCGATGGCGATACCGGGCTCGCGGATTTGCGTAGCAAGGGGCTATCGGCGGCCGATATCCGGGATCTTATCGGTCTTTGAAAGCTTGCTGCCCTGCCCGCTTAAAAAATTGCGGGCGAAGATGGCGCGCACCCGAAATTTCATCAGCGCCGCATTGATTTCCGCGCCAATGATGAAGATCACGCCGACCATGTAGAGGAAGATCAGCACGACCATCACCGATGCCAGACCCGCGTAGGTCGCTGTGTAATTCGCGAAGGTCGCGAGGTAAAAGGCGAAGATCAGCGCGCCCGCGAGCCAGAAAAGCAATGTCAGCAAAACCCCAGGGATAACGTCGTAAACGCGCCTGCGGCCGGCAGGCAGCCAGAGGTGAACGACGAGCAGACCGACCGTCAGCACGAAAAGCGTTCCGTAGATTCGCCAGCTGAAAACAATTTCGAGCGTATCGGCAAACAGCGGAAACCATTGCCGCGCGTAATCGAGAGCGAGCGGCACGGCGACGAGCAGGATGCTGATGGCGGCAAAAATGATCACCGCGATCAGCACATAACCGAGGCTGGCAAGGCGCGTGAAATACCAGGGCCTCGTCTCCTGTACGCGATAGGCGCGGTTGAGCGATATGCGCAGCGCCTCGACCCCGTTCGAGGCGAAATAGGCGGCCGCCAGCACCGAGACCGTCAGCAGTCCGCCGCGCGGAATCGTCAGCACCTGCAGCACCTGGTCGGCAACGGGTTTGGCGATCGCTTCCGGCCAGGTATCGAAAATGAGATGAACGGCCGTGGAGGAAAACTGGTCGGCTCCGAGGAAGTTTGCGAGCGTCGTGCCGAAGATCAAAAAAGGAAACACCGCCAGCAGGATCGACAACGCGACATGGCTCGCCATCGCGAAACCGTCATCCTCGATTAGGTGGCAGATCGCGTCGTATGCCACATCATAGAGCGTACGCACTATCTTCGGCATTCCACCCCCGGGCTTCGTCATTGTATCGTCGGTTCGAATATGGGAAACGAGTCCCAATTTGTACAGGAATCATTCCATGGCGGAGCAGCGCACCATCATCGTGACTGGATGCTCATCTGGCATCGGTGCCTATTGCGCGCGAGCCCTGAAGGTCGACGGCTGGCGCGTTTTTGCAGCGGTCAGAAAACAAGCCGACCTCGGACCGCTGCAGGATGAGGGCATCGAAGCCTTCCTGATGGACTATACGCGGTCGGATACGATCAGTGATTTTGTTCGCGATGTAGCCGAGGCAAGCGGCGGGCGCATCGACGCAGTTTTCAACAACGGCGCCTACGGCCAGCCCGGCGCGGTCGAGGATTTAACGACAGACGTGCTGCGAGCGCAGTTCGAAACGAATTTCTTCGGCTGGCATGAATTGACACGGCAAATACTGCCTCTGATGCGAAGGCGCGGCTCGGGCCGCATCGTACAATGCTCGTCCATTCTGGGCGTCGTGCCCTATCGTTTTCGCGGCGCCTACACCGCTTCGAAGTTTGCGCTCGAGGGGCTGAGCATCACGCTGCGCATGGAACTTCAGGGCAGCGGCATCCACGTGTGCCTGATCGAACCAGGCCCGATTGCCTCGCGCTTTACCGCCAACGCGCTCGCGAAGTTCAATGAACACGTCGACATCCGCAATTCGGTGCATGCGGCAGATTACCGCCGACAACTCGCGCGTCTTGACGGGACTGGCCCGAAGAATCGACATAAGCTTCAACCCGCCGCCGTCTATACTGTGTTGAAACACGCATTGAACTCGAACAGTCCGAAGCCACATTATCCTGTAACGACACCGGCAAAACAGGGCATGTTCTTGAAGAGGCTGATTCCGGCGGACCTTTTTTATCGCCTGATGCGCTGGACCGACTAACCAAGAAAGCCGACTTCCATGTCCACGGCCACTTATATTCTCGCGATCATCATCATGGGCCTCGTCGCGCTCGTGTTGGTCCGCGGCCTCTTCAACATGATGAAGGGCGGCGACGCGAACACTTCCAACAAGCTGATGCAGCTCCGCGTATTGCTGCAGGCGATCGCTGTGATCCTGATCATGCTGACCCTCTGGCTGACAGGAGGTGGCCGCCCTACTTAACGCCGGGAAGAGAGGGGACAGGCATGGTAACACTCAACAAGATCTACACGAAGACCGGCGACGACGGCACGACGGCGCTCGTTTGCGGGCCGCGCCGTCTCAAGTACGACCTGCGCGTGGAAGCCTATGGCACGATCGACGAGGTCAACTCCGCAATCGGCGTCGCAAGACTGCACATGCAAGGCATGCCGGTTCTTGAAAGAATGCTGACGCTGATCCAGAACGACCTCTTCGACCTCGGCGCTGACCTTGCGACACCCGACGACGGCAAGCCGCCGGTCCACGAGCCGTTGCGCATCATCGATACGCAGGTGGCGCGGATCGAGACCGAGATCGATGAACTGAATGCCGATCTGCAACCCTTGAAATCTTTCGTTCTGCCCGGCGGTCATTCGGCAGCTGCCTATCTTCATTTGGCGCGCACAATCGCGCGCCGCGCAGAAAGGTTGATGGTGGAACTTGCCCGCACGGAGGGCGAAATCGTCAGCGGAGCGGCCCTGAAATATGTCAACCGGCTTTCGGACTTCCTCTTCGTTGCCGCGCGCCACGCCAATGACCGCGGCAACGCGGATGTGCTTTGGGTTCCTGGAAAAAACAGATAGGCTTCTCGCGGTCACGATAGCCAGGGGCAGGCTTCATGTTCATACCGCTGCACGACGCCAATACGCTGAAACACATCAAGGTCCAGTGGGTGACGCTGGGCTTGATCGGCATGAACATTGCCGTCTGGCTTTTCACCGGCTTCTTCGCCCCGGAACAGACGGCTCAGGCGACATCAGTCGGCCTGGGCTACATACCGGCGGTCTCCTTTGACTATGCAACACTTGCACCCGGCCTCGCGATTGTTCCCGAGCCGCTGACCTACATCACCCATGCTTTTGTGCATGCCGGCTTCTGGCACCTCGTTTCCAACATGATCTTCCTCTGGGTCTTCGGCGATAATGTCGAGGATGCCATGGGCCATCTCCGCTTCCTGATCTTTTATCTCGTTTGCGGCGCCTTCGGCGCGCTTTGCCATGGCCTGCTCGTGTCGGAATCGCAGGCGCCGCTGGTCGGCGCCTCAGGTGCGATCTCAGGGGTGGTTGCTGCCTATGTCATCCTTCACCCGCGCGTGAAAATCTGGGTGCTGGTCTTCTTCCGTGTTCCATTGCCGCTTCCTGCCTTCGTGCCGCTGCTGCTTTGGATCGGCCAGCAGTTCTTCATGCTGCTTGTCGATCCGGACGGCAATGTTTCCTGGGGCGCCCATGCCGGCGGCATCGTCGCCGGCGCTGTTCTCGTCTTCTTCATGCGCCGCAAGGGTGTGCCGCTGTTCGACCGCGAGATCGTCACGCCCCGCGCCGTTTTCAGCACGCCCGCTGTGAGGCGGGCGGTCGTCGCCGCTGACGACGGAGCGCCCGGACACTGAAAAGAAACATGGCGTCGCCTCGAATATTGACGTGAACGTAAACGTCATATAATTCGAGACGCAATTTGTCTGTCTGCGACCGGCAAGCGTTGTATTTGGAGGAAAAACGCGTATCCATGTCGCCATTCGACAATCGGAGCGACGCCGAAGCGCGCATTTTCTTGGCGAAAGAGTTGAAGGAAGGACCCCATGAAAATTCTCGTCCCCGTGAAGCGGGTGGTTGATTACAATGTGAAGATCCGCGTCAAGCCGGATGGCACGGGCGTCGAGCTTGCCAACGTCAAGATGTCGATGAACCCGTTCGACGAGATCTCGGTGGAAGAGGCGCTGCGGCTGAAGGAAGCCGGCAAGGCTGAGGAAGTGGTCGTCGTGTCGATCGGTCCGGCCAAGGCCGAAGAGACGCTGCGCACCGCGCTCGCCATGGGTGCTGACCGGGCGATCCTGGTCGAGACCGACGAGACGGTCGAGCCGCTTGCCGTGGCCAAGATCCTCAAGGGCGTGGCAGCCGCCGAACAGCCGGGCCTGATCATCGTCGGCAAGCAGGCGATCGACGACGACTCGAACCAGACCGGCCAGATGCTCGCCGCGCTGTTGGGCTCTGCCCAGGCAACCTTTGCCTCGAAGATCGAGATTACCGACGGTAAAGCGACCGTCACCCGCGAAGTCGATGGCGGCCTGCAGACGATCGACATCAAGCTGCCGGCCGTCGTCACCACCGACCTGCGCTTGAACGAGCCCCGCTACGCCTCGCTGCCGAACATCATGAAGGCGAAGAAGAAGCCGCTCGACAGACAAAGCCCTTCCGACTTCGGCGTTTCCACCACCCCGCGGCTGAAGGTGCTGAAGACCGAAGAGCCAAGTGGCCGCAAGGCAGGCGTCAAGGTCAAGTCGGTCGCCGAGCTCGTCGAGAAACTCAGGACCGAAGCCGGCGTCCTCTAAGGCGAGAAAGGAAATACGACATGGCCATTCTGCTTCTGGCTGACCACGACAATGCAAGCCTTTCCGACCAGACCGCCAAGGCGCTGACCGCTGCCCGCCAGATCGGCGGCGATGTCACCATCCTGGTTGCCGGCAAGGGTGCCAAGGCTGCCGCCGATGCCGCTGCCAAGCTTTCCGGCGTCTCCAAGGTGCTGCTGGCCGAAAGCGACGAGCTTGCCAACAATCTGGCCGAGCCGCTGGCCGACCTGATCGTTTCGCTCGCCGGCAGCTACGACACGATCATTGCGGCTGCGACCTCGACCGGCAAGAACGTCGCTCCGCGCGTTGCCGCCCTCCTCGATGTGGCGCAGGTGTCGGAAATCATCGAAGTCGTCGCGCCTGACACCTTCAAGCGGCCGATCTATGCCGGCAACGCCATCCAGACGGTGCAGGTAACCGATGCCAAGAAGGTGCTCACCGTGCGCACCGCCTCCTTCGCTGCTGCGGCGACCAGCGGTTCGGCTCCGGTCGAGGCAATCCCGGCCGTTTCCGATCCGGGTCTTTCGACCTTCGTCAAGGACGCGCTGTCGGCTTCCGACCGCCCGGAGCTGACGTCGGCAAGGATCATCATCTCCGGCGGCCGCGCACTCGGCTCGGCCGAGAAGTTCAGGCAAGTCATCCTGCCGCTCGCCGACAAGCTCGGAGCGGCCGTCGGCGCAAGCCGTGCGGCCGTCGATGCCGGCTATGCGCCGAACGACTGGCAGGTCGGCCAGACCGGCAAGGTCGTCGCCCCTGAACTCTACATCGCGGTCGGCATTTCCGGTGCCATCCAGCACCTTGCCGGCATGAAGGACTCAAAGGTCATCGTCGCCATCAACAAGGACGAGGAGGCCCCGATCTTCCAGGTCGCCGACTACGGCCTCGTCGCCGATCTCTTCGAGGCCCTGCCGGAACTGCAGAAAGCTCTTTAAACGGGCAGAATGCCAGCTTTTCGCACTTGCGAATGACTGGAAAATTATCTCTTATGGAGCTACTACTGCTGCCGGGCGATCATTTTGCCCGGCAGTTTCATTAGAAAGAAAAATACGGGCGGAGCGGGCGGCTGCCACGGGGGTTTGGAGATGAGTGCGGTGTTGAAAACGATCGGTATTGTCGGCGCGGGCCAGATGGGCTGCGGCATCGCCCATGTTTCAGCAGCTGCGGGCTATAAGGTCCAGCTCTACGACCTGACGCAGGAACGCATCGAATCCGGTCTCGCGACCATCAATGGCAACCTTGCCCGGCAGGTAACGAGCGGCAAGATGACGGATGAGGAGCGCAAAGCAACCCTTTCCCGCATCTCCGGCTCCGCCAACCTCAATGACCTTGCTCCCTCCGACCTCGTGATCGAGGCGGCAACCGAGGAGGAAGCGGTAAAACGCAAGATCTATGCGCAGGTCTGTCCAGTGCTAAAGCCGGGCGCGCTGCTTGCGACGAACACGTCCTCGCTCTCCATTACCCGCCTGGCATCGGCAACGGACCGGCCTGAGCACTTCATGGGCATTCATTTCATGAACCCCGTGCCGGTTATGAAACTGGTGGAACTGGTGCGCGGCATCGCAACGGACGAAATTACGTTTTCGACCGCAAAGGAATTCGTCGCCTCGCTGGAAAAGACCGTCACGGTAGCTGAGGATTTTCCGGCCTTCATCGTCAACCGCATACTGCTGCCGATGATCAATGAGGCGATCTACACGCTCTACGAAGGCGTCGGCACTGTCGATGCCATCGACACGGCGATGAAGCTCGGCGCTAATCACCCGATGGGCCCGCTTCAGCTTGCCGATTTCATCGGCCTCGACACCTGCCTCTCGATCATGCAGGTGCTGCACGACGGCCTCGCCGACTCCAAGTATCGCCCCTGCCCGCTGCTGGTAAAGTATGTCGAGGCCGGCTGGCTCGGCCGCAAGTCCGGCCGCGGCTTCTACGATTATCGCGGCGATACGCCCGTCCCGACGCGGTAGCCCTAAGACCCTGTTGCACCCTGGATCAGTGCCTTCGCATCGCCGCTATCCCATGCGGCAGGGCCGTTCATCGCCGAAACCAGGCACCCATTGTCGTCGATGAGCAACGTCACCGGCAGGCCGAAAGCAAGCCCTTCTTTCTTGAGGCTGTTGAAAACGCCGATCGTATTGTCGCGATAGAACTGCAGGGAATCGACGCCGGTTTCGCTTAGGAAAGCCTTCGGTTTCTCGTCATCTCCAGTGTCGATATTGACCGCGACGACCTGGAATTTGTCACTGCCCATCTCCTTCTCCAGCGCGTTCAGCGCCGGCATTTCCTCGCGGCAGGGCACGCACCACGTGGCCCAGAGATTGAGAAGCACGGTCTTGCCCGCAAAACTCTCGAGCGTCACCGGTTTGCCGTCCGGACCGTTGAAGGCGACTGAGGTGAGCTTTCGTGGCGCGTTGACAGCAACCATCGCCGCCACCGCGCCTTTGGCGAGCGGCGTAATCTTCTGGACGAGATCCTTGGTCGCAGTGCATTCGGCAGAGGCCGTTTCACCGCCGGCATTGCCATACCCGGCTTCCTTAATGTAAACCGCTGCCGCACCGGCAATTACGCCTGCGACGGCGGCTACCGCGATCAATTTCAAGGATGGCAGCCTGAACAGCTTTTTTGTCGTCATTTCATTCTCCAGGGCATGCGCCCTTAAGACAGGCATCTTTCATGGCCGACGGCACAAAGGACACCAAATCCTCAAACCAGATGTGGGGCGGACGTTTCGCATCCGGCCCCGACGCGATCATGGAGGAGATAAATGCCTCGATCGGTTTCGACAAGAAGCTCTTTGCCCAGGATATCCGTGGATCGATCGCCCACGCGACGATGCTTGCCCATCAGGGCATCATTTCTGTGGACGATAAGGACAAGATCGTTCACGGACTAAGCACGATCCTGTCAGAAATCGAAACCGGCAATTTCGAATTCTCCCGCCAGCTCGAAGATATTCACATGAATATCGAAGCCCGCCTTGCCGCGCTGATCGGCCAGGCTGCCGGCCGCCTGCACACCGCCCGTTCACGCAATGACCAGGTAGCGCTCGACTTTCGTCTCTGGGTGAAGGAAGAGCTGCAGAAGACTGAAGCGATGCTGACGACCCTCATCGCAGCCTTCCTCGACCGCGCTGAAGAACATGCCGAAAGCGTCATGCCGGGCTTCACGCACCTGCAGACTGCTCAGCCCGTCACCTTCGGCCACCATTGCATGGCCTATGTCGAAATGTTCGGCCGCGATCGTTCGCGCGTACGCCACGCCATCGAGCATCTGGACGAAAGCCCCATTGGCGCTGCAGCGCTGGCCGGGACCGGCTACCCGATCGACCGCCACATGACGGCAAAGGCGCTCGGCTTCCGGGAACCTACGCGTAACTCGATCGATACCGTCTCCGACCGCGACTTCGCCATCGAGTTCCTGTCGATCGCCGCGATCTGCGGCATGCATCTCTCACGCTTGGCCGAAGAGATCGTGATCTGGTCGACGCCGCAATTTGGTTTCGTGCGGCTTTCCGATGCATTTTCGACCGGCTCGTCGATCATGCCACAGAAGAAGAACCCCGACGCCGCCGAACTCGTGCGTGCCAAGACCGGCCGCATCAACGGCTCGCTGATTGCGCTGCTGACGATCATGAAGGGCCTGCCGCTCGCCTATTCCAAGGACATGCAGGAGGACAAGGAACAGGTGTTCGACGCGGCCGAGAGCCTGGAACTTGCGATCGCCGCCATGACCGGCATGGTCCGCGACATGACGGTCAATACGCAGCGCATGAAAGCCGCAGCCGGTTCCGGCTATTCGACGGCCACCGATCTCGCCGACTGGCTGGTGCGCGAGGCGGGACTTCCGTTCCGAGATGCACATCATGTGACCGGCCGTGCCGTGGCGCTTGCCGAAAGCAAGGGCTGCGACCTCGCCGAACTGCCGCTTGCCGATCTCCAGTCCATCAACCCGGCAATCACCGACAAGGTCTACGAGGTCTTGACTGTCGAGGCTTCGGTTGCAAGCCGCAAGAGCTTCGGCGGAACGGCACCCTCCGAAGTGAGGAAGCAGATCGCCTTTTGGCGGGCTCGCAACTGAGAAAACAATCAGGGTGCACAAGGCGGATAAACTTCGCTATGAAGATGTCCACCAGCGCCGCTCCAAGAGGAATCCCATGCAGACCAGCTTGCCGCACCTCATCCGCCTGACGGTTGTCTTTGCCGTCATCGGCCTTGCCGTTGCCGGATGTGGACGCAAGGGCGATCTCGATCCGCCGAGCGCGATGGCAACGAAGGAAGGCGACGTATCGAAGCCGACGAAACAGCCGGGCGCCGTCGACAAGCCATTCCTTCTCGATCCTTTGCTTTGATAGGCACGTCCCGTGAACCACTTCGAATATCGCGACGGCATCCTTTACGCCGAGAACGTCCCCGTTCCGGAGATCGCCAAGGCCGTCGGCACGCCTTTCTATTGCTATTCGACCGCAACGCTTGAGCGCCACTACCGGGTCTTCGCCGAAGCCTTCAGCGATATCGATTCCATGGTCTGCTATGCGATGAAGGCGAATTCGAACCAGGCTGTGTTGAAGACCCTCGGCAGGCTCGGCGCCGGCATCGACGTCGTGTCCGAGGGCGAATTACGCCGCGCGCTTGCTGCCGGCATCCCAGCAAGCCGCATCATGTTCTCCGGCGTCGGCAAGACGCCCCGTGAGATGGACTTCGCGCTCGAGGCCGGCATCTACTGCTTCAATGTCGAATCCGAACCGGAACTCGAAATCCTCAATCAGCGCGCCGTCAAGGCCGGCAAGAAGGCACCTGTCTCCTTCCGCATCAATCCGGACGTCGATGCGAAGACGCATTCGAAGATCTCGACCGGCAAGAAAGAAAACAAGTTCGGCATTTCCTGGGAACGCGCTCGCGCCGTCTATGCACAAGCCGCCAAGCTGCCCGGTATCGAAGTCACCGGCATCGACATGCATATCGGCAGCCAGATCACCGAGCTGCAGCCCTTCGACGATGCCTTCAAGCTGTTGCGCGAACTGGTCGATACCCTGCGTGCCGACGGCCACGACATCCACCATGTTGATATTGGTGGCGGCCTTGGCATCCCTTACAAGGAAGACAACGAGCCGCCGCCACTGCCAGATGCCTACGCGGCGATCGTCAAGAACCAGCTCCGCGGGCTGAACTGCAAGATCGTGACTGAACCGGGCCGCCTGATCGTCGGCAACGCCGGCATTCTCGTTACCGAAGTTATCTATGTAAAGGATGGTGGCGAAAAGACCTTCGTCATTGTCGATGCGGCAATGAACGATCTGATCCGCCCGACGCTTTACGATGCCTGGCACGAAATCCGGCCCGTCGTGATCTCAGCGGCAAATGCTCCGCGCATCAAGGCCGATATCGTGGGGCCGGTTTGCGAGACCGGGGACTATCTGGCGCTCGATCGAGAGATGGCGATGCCGAAGCCGGGCGATCTGTTTGCGGTCAGTTCCGGCGGCGCTTATGGTGCAGTGCAGGCAGGCACCTATAACAGCCGCCTGCTGGTGCCAGAAGTTCTGGTGAAGGGCGCCGATTTCCATGTAATTCGGCCCCGCCGAACCTACGAAGAACTGATCGGCCTCGACTCCGTACCCGCCTGGATCGAGTGACAGCCTCATCACTTTTTGGCGAATAGAGGTGAAAAAACGGCTTTGCCGACCGCCTGCCCTCGCCTTCGCCACAAAGAGTGTTATCTTTTCTCCATGCGAGCATATTGCCTAGCAAGCGCCGGAAGCGCCCTCCATTACTCCAGCATCAACTGGCGGAGACCGGATTGACGAACAGCCCCCGCAGGCAAAGACATGGCGCGTTTGCCCTTCGGCCCTCTCTCGCGAGGCTCGTCGCGGTAAAGCGGTTCTTTGCGCGCCTGGTACTCGTATCCGAGCAGGTCCTGCCACCGCTTGTCCCGGTTCTTTCCGCCGTGGCCTTCTATCTGGCAGCGTCCTGGTTCGGCCTCTTCCGCTCCGTTCCTGACTTCATGCGTGTCGGGCTGCTGATTGCCTTCGCCATCGCCTTCCTCGCCGCGCTCATCCCATTTCGCAATCTCCGCTGGCCCAATACCGCCGAAGCCGACCACCTGCTTGAGGAGCGCAACGGCCTACCGCATCAGCCGGTGACGGTGCAGGAAGATGAACCGGCCGTCGACACGCCCTTCGCAAAGGCGCTTTGGCGCGAACATCAGACGCGGATGGCGAAGAAGATAGCAGCCCTCGACACTGGCTTCCCCCGCCCGGACATCGCAACCCACGACCGTTTCGCGCTGCGTGCCATCCCGGCGCTCCTTCTCGTCACGGCCTTCGGTTACTCGCTTTCGACCAACGGCGGCTCAATCACCGACGCGCTGCAGCCACCCGTCGCGCCGGCAGCGACCAATCCGGCTGTGCGTATCGACGCATGGGTCACCCCGCCCTCCTATACCAGCCGCGCTCCGGTCTATCTGACGGCAACCGGCACTGAGCAGGCGATCAACATTCCGCAGTTCTCGAACCTGACCGTTCGCGTCAGCGGCGGGCAGACGAAAGACGAAAAGGTCTTATTCAGGAAAGAAAGCGGCGAGGTGCGGGAAATCGCATCCGAGGCAAAGGCAAATCCGCAGCCTGGTGCTGCGCCGCAGGCGAAGCCACAGGGTCCTGCCACGCCAGTACTTGCCGCACAGACACATTTGATGAAGCTTGAGGAAAACGGTGCGCTGCTCGTCAATGGCCGCAGGTGGAACTTCAATGTCATTCCCGACAAGGCACCCGAAATTGCCTTCGACGGATTGCCCAAACCCAGCGTAAACGGGGCGCTGGAAATCGGCTTCACGGTAAAGGATGATTACGGCGTGCAGGAAGCGCGTGCAGAAATCCTGCCGGCCCAATCCGATCCGGAGGCAAAGCCGCTTTATCCATTCCCCGATTTCCGGCTCGACATTCCGCGCCGCAACGCGCGTGATGCCAAGGCTGTGACCAGCAAGAACCTGACCGAGCATCCGCTGGCCGGAAAGCGCGTACGCGTAACGCTGGTCGCCAAGGATGCAGCCGGCCAGACCGGCCGGAGCCCGCCGCATGAAATGACGCTGCCGTCACGGCCGTTCAACGAACCGCTGGCCGCAGCCGTTGCGGAAGAACGCCAGGTTTTCGCACTCGATACCCGCAAGATGCCGGAAGCGATCGCTCTTAACGAGGCGCTGACGATCCGTCCTGAAGAAACGATTCCCAAGCTCACCAACTATCTGCTGCTGCAATCGGCGCACACGCGCATGAAGCTCGCCAATGGCGACGAGCAGTTGAAGGATACGGCCGACTATCTCTGGGATATCGCAATCGGCATGGAGGATGGCGACCTTTCGCTTGCAGAACGCAACCTGCGCAACGCCCAGCAGAATCTCGCCGACGCGCTTCAGCGCAATGCGCCGGACCCGGAGATCAAGAAGCTCATGGACGAGCTTCGCAAGGCGATGAACGAATACATGAAGGAACTGGCTCAGCGCATGCAGAATGCGCCGATGCAGCCGAACCAGAACGCGCAGAACGTCATCCGCCAGCAGGATCTGGAGCGCATGATGGACCAGATCGAGAATCTGGCCCGTTCAGGCAACCGCGATGCCGCTCAGCAGATGCTTTCAGAATTGCAGCGCATGATGAACAACCTACAGGCAGGCAGGCCGCAACAGGGACAGCAACAGCAGGGCGACAACAGCCAGATGCGCCAACAGATGGACAAGCTTGGCCAGATCCTCCGCGACCAGCAGAAGCTGATGGAGCAGACCTTCAAGCTGGACCAACAGTTGAAGGACCGTATGCAGCGCGGCGACCCGAATATGGGTATGAACGATCCGCTACTTGACCAGATGATGCCAGGCCAGGATGGCCAGCCGCAGGATCAGCAGCAGGGGCAGAACGGCGAACAGGGGCAGTCACCGTCGGAGCAGATGACCGAGGAGCAATTGCGCGATGCGTTGAAACAGCTCCGAGCACAGCAGGATGCGCTTGGCAAGCAGCTCGGCGAACTGCAGAAAGGCCTTGGCGAGATGGGTATGAAACCCGGACCGGGCTTTGGTCAGGCACAGCGCGAAATGGAAGGTGCCGGGCGCGAACTCGGCCAGGGCCGCGGCGAACCGGCCCTCCAGGGCCAGGGCCGTGCGCTGGAAGCGTTGCGCCAGGGCGCCCGGGACATGATGAACCAGATGATGCAAGCGCAACAGGGCCAGCAAGGCCAAGGGCCACAAGGTCAGGTTGGCCAGGGCAACCAGAACGGCCGCGATCCGCTCGGTCGTCCGCGTCGCGCAGAGGGTCCGGATTTCGGCGATCAAGTGAAGGTACCGGACGAAATCGACGTGCAGCGCGCACGCGAAATTCTCGATGCGATCCGCGAAAAGCTCGGCAACAACCCGCCTCAGGAGATGGAGCGGCGCTATCTGGAACGGCTGCTGGATATTCAGTAGCTGAGCTTGGATCGCAATGCGCCACCCAACTCCTAGGGTGCAGTGGATTCTCTTTCAAATGATGGGTCGCTCACGGCGCCGACGCAGCGTGGTGGAATTCCTGTCAAGGACAGGAATGGGGAGCAGGGAAGGTGTCGCCAACCTGTCTCACGCAGCCAGCGCCCGGGCAACCGCTTTTCGGATGTCTGGAAGTGCAAACGGCTTCGACACGACGTCGACGATCTTTTCTGCAAGGTCATCGGCCCGTTCGCGCTGCTCGGCATAGCCCGTCATCAGCAGGATTTTGAGCGTCGGAAAGGCCGATTTCGCCTGATGCGCAAGCTCGATGCCGTCCATGACCGGCATGCGGATGTCGGAAAGCAGTAGATCATAGACCCCGTCCTTCAGCTTCTCCAGCCCCTCGGCGCCATCGGCGGCTTCGTCGGTCTCATGACCGTCAAGGCGCAAGGCCCGGGCGACGAAAGAGCGAAGCGAATCTTCGTCTTCCGTGATCAGAATTTTTGCCATGATGTGCATCGCTCCGTCTTCATGCCCCGGAACGGAAATTGCACGGCGTTCCTTTTCGATCGGTAAACGAAAGAAGGCGATGGAAGGGATGGTTAACAACCCGTCTTATCCTCGATGAGGTCAGGCGTCGCCGGTAACCACGCCGACATAGGGCAGCTCACGGAAGGCATAGGCGACATCCATGCCGTAGCCGACGACGAAGTAATCCGGGCATTCGAAGCCGACATAGTCTGCCTCGAGCTTTTCTTTGCGCTTGACGCTCTTGTCGAGCAGCACGGCGATGCTGACGTTGCGCGCGCCGCGTTCGTAGAGAAGTTCCTTGGCGAAAAGCAGCGTGCGGCCTGATTCGAGGATGTCGTCGATCAGCAACACGTCGCGATCTTTCACGTCGCTGTCGATATCCTTGACGATGCGGACGCCCTGAGAAACCGTTCCCGTACCGTAGCTGGAAAGCGTGATGAATTCGACTTCAGGCGCAAGCCCGCTGTCGTGTAGCGCGCGGATGAGGTCTGCGGCAAAAATGAACGACCCCTTCAACACGGCAATGACGAGCAGGTCCTTTGTCGGACCCGCAGCAATATGCTTTGCCATTGCGTGATTGCGTTCGGCAATCTGCTCGGCAGTGAAAAGCGGTTCGATAATTTTTCCGCGCACGACAGGCATACGGCTAGCTCCATGAAACGAAGGGTAAGCCGTTAGCACATTAGAAGGGCAGAAACACCCTAAGGCATGAACGAAAGCCGGACTTCGGGCATTTTTCCGCCAGAGTGCTGCACGCGTGCCGAAAAACCACGGCTCTCGCCACCATAGATGACGTCTGCCGGCGGATTGATGACCATGCTCGCCACCAGCTGCTCGCCGCTCATCAGATCCGCGCGGATCGGCCGCACGGTCTGTGTGGTACCACTGCCGTTTTCGATGATGCCGTTGATAACCAGGATGCGCATACCATTTGCCTCGCGCGGCGCCACCGTGACATGCGTGAAGTGAAGCGGCGAGGTCAAGGCAGCAGTATCGCTCCCCGCCAGGCCGGAGAAACCGCCCGTCAGGCCGAAAACGAGAACGAAAAGCATGAAGACCAGGGCTATAAAGCTTTTGAGCGACGCCCGCTGCAGCCACTCTTCTGCGATCGCGAGAAACATAGTCGCCTTCGAGAAAGCTTCAGGCGTCGCAGGAAGCTTGGCAGCGGCAGCGGCGCGCTTACGATTGTCATTGAAACTTCTGGCGTTGAAGCCTTGGCTCCGGTTGCCGATAACGACGAACTCGGCATCGGCGACATCTGTCGGACGGCCAGGATAGCGGGGCTGACGCGCGGCGGGCTCCGGCGGCAAGAAATCGTAGGCGTTGCTCGCCGCGCGGCGCCTGAAGGTGGATGCTTCCATGTTGACGGTCTCTCCCATCTCCACATGGTTTCAGTGCACGGTTAAAATCCGGCATTGAAACGAATCCTGCCCAGTCGTAAATTTTAATGGTTAATGCTTCGCTAAGCTTGCCTTCAAACAGGCATCTTTCCGACGAAATTCACTGATTGTTAACGGTGTTGGTTAACAAGTCGATGGCGTTAAACCATGAAAGACTGGACTGCCCGTTGATCCATTTCGAGAATGTCGGTTTGCGCTACGGCATGGGCCCGGAGATTCTCCGGGACCTCACCTTCGATATTCCGAAAAAGTCCTTTCAGTTCCTGACCGGTCCCTCTGGCGCCGGCAAGACGACGCTTCTGCGCCTGCTTTTTATGTCGCTGCAGCCGACGCGCGGCCTGATCCGCATGTTCGGACGCAACATTTCCGACATCCCGCGGCCGGAGCTGCCGCTGCTTCGCCGCCGCGTGGGTATCGTCTTCCAGGATTTCCGCCTGCTCGATCATCTCACGACCTATGAGAATGTCGCACTGCCGCTTCGTGTACGTGGCAAGGACGAGAGCTCCTACAAGACAGACGTGCTCGAACTGCTGAAATGGGTGGGGCTCGGCGAGCGCATCAATGTGCTTCCGCCGGTGCTTTCCGGCGGCGAGAAACAGCGCGCGGCGATCGCCCGCGCGCTGATCGATAGACCCGAGGTTCTGCTTGCCGACGAGCCGACCGGCAACGTCGATCCGCCGATGGCACGCCGCCTGTTGAACCTCTTTCTCGAACTCAACCGCCTTGGTACAGCTGTCGTGATCGCAACTCACGATCTGACATTGATGGACCAGGTGGAAGCCCGCCGCATGATCCTTTCGGAAGGGCATCTTGACGTCTATGATTGAGCCCGCATCAAAGAACCGCGCGCAAAGCGCCGCCCAACCACAGCAGAAGCGGGCGGAGATGCGCGTGCGGCCAACGGCGCCGATCCTTCCGCCCTCGAATATCCAGGGCAACGCACTGACGGTGGTCATCGCAATCATGGCCTTCCTCGCCTGCCTGACGCTTGGCGGCGTCAGCATGGTGCGTTCGACAGCGGCCAGCTGGGAGAGCCAGATTTCCCGCGAGATCACCATCCAGATCAAGCCGGACGACGGTCTCGATATGGAAAAGGCGCTGACGCAGGCACGCGATATCGCCATGACCTTTGTCGGCACCAAAAGCGGCCAGATCGTCGATGAGGCGGCAACGGCCCGTCTGCTGGAGCCATGGCTCGGCAGCGGCCTTGACATCAAGGAGCTTCCCGTCCCCCGCCTCGTGATTATTACCATCGACGAGACGAACCCGCCCGATTTTGACGCGATGCGCTCACTGCTGAAGGAGAGCATCCCTCAGGCGTCGCTGGACGATCACCGCACATGGGTCGATCGCCTCGTTTCAATGGCACATACAACGGTCATGCTCGGCACCGGCGTGCTGCTGCTCGTCTTCATCGCCATGGTGCTGACGGTCGTCTTTGCGACACGTGGCGCACTTTCCGGCAACCGCCATATCGTCGAGGTCTTGCATTTCGTGGGAGCCGAAAGTTCCTTCGTCGCGACTGAATTCCAGAAGCATTTCCTGAAGATCAGTCTTAAGGGATCGGCAATCGGCAGCGCTTTGGCAGCTCTCTTTTTCTTAGCTGCAGGCTTCCTGCAGAGCCGTACGATTGCGACGCCGCAGACCGATCAAGCGACAGCTCTCTTCGGCACCTTCTCGGTCGGAGCCCTTGGCTACCTCGGCATTTTTGCGACGATGATCGTCATTGCATTGCTGACGACGCTCACAGCGCGGCTCACGGTGATGCGCACGATCTATGAAATCGATACGCTGCGCTCCGACCCGACGCGAAGCGATGGCATCGCGAATTGAAGGCTCAGTCGTTTTTGCCACGAAAGTGTCTGTTCCCTGCCGCAATCTGCATATATTCACGATTTATGACCATGGGCCATACTAGACGCACTCCGATTCGTCCCGACCCGGCGCTAGCCAGCTACGGTGTCGAAACCCTGCGTCGTGGTCCCCTACGCCGGATGTTGCGATGGGGCGGATTCGCCTTCGTCCTGGCGACCGCGCTGCTTTTCGTCGGCTTCCTGCGGTTCGCCGATTCCGTAACCACCTTGAAACCTCCGGCTGAACCGAAGGCCGATGCCATCGTCGTTTTGACAGGCGGCTATCAGCGCATCGATCAGGCCGTCGAACTGCTGGAGAAAGGCGCGGGCAAGCGGCTGCTCATATCGGGCGTTCATCCGTCGACAACGCCGGGGCAGATACGCAAAACCACATCGGCGCCTGCTGATCTTTTCGATTGCTGCGTCGACATCGGCTATGACGCAATCGACACGATCGGCAATGCGCAGGAAGCTGCAAACTGGATCCATGCGAAGGGCTACAAGAGCGTTCTGGTCGTCACCAACAACTACCACATGCCACGCAGTCTCGCCGAACTCGCCTACGTCGATGCCGATACGCAGTTCATCCCCTACCCGGTCGTCAATTCCGACCTGAAGACCAGGGCCTGGTTCACCGATCCAAATGCGCTTCGCGTCATGCTCGCCGAATATGCCAAGGTGCTTCTGGCAGGCGCGCGCAACATCACCGGCTTCGGGCGCCATCCCGGCCTTCGCTCGGCAAGCATCACCGGTCCGAGCTGATTTCCATCGAGCGCTTTTTATGAGAGCCATTATCGTGTAGGCAGGGCGAGCTCGCCGTTTGCGCGGATACTGGCTTTGGAAAATTTCATGATCGCCCTGCGTTCCGTTCTCTTCAATACGATCTTCTACGCCAACCTCATCATCCGGATGATCGTGCTTTCGCCCTATTATTTCGTCGTGCCCCGCAAGACCGCCTATGCGATCCCTAAGAACTGGGCACTTTCGAACCATTGGCTGATGGAAAAGATCGTCGGGACGACCTTTGAGATCGATGGCATAGAGAACCTGCCGGACGGCAGCTACATCCTCGCCCCAAAGCACCAGTCCTTCTGGGACACCTATGCACTGCTGCCCTGGTTGAAAGACCCGGTTTACATCCTCAAGCGCGAATTGATGTGGATCCCGCTTTTCGGCTGGTATGCGAAAAAACAGCGCATGATCCCGGTCGATCGCGGCGCGCGCGGCAAGGTCATGGTCGAGGTGCTGAAGCGCACCAGGGAAGAGCTTGCGACAGGCCGTCAGTTGATCATCTATCCGGAAGGCACGCGCCGGGCACCGGGCGCAGAACCGCTCTACAAATACGGCATTGCCCGCATGTATCGGGATCTCGGCATTCCGGTCGTGCCGGTGGCCATGCATCCCGGCCTTTTCTGGCCGCGCCGCAGCGCCGTGCGCCGTCCCGGCCATTTCAAGGTTCGCATCCTGCCTGCCATTCCGCCGGGTATGGATCCGGATGCGTTCTTCGAGCATCTAATCGATGTGACCGAGAAGGCGAGCGACGACCTTCTGGTCGATACGGTGGCGCGCAATCCGCGCTTGCCACTGCCGCCGACCGCCGTCGAGAGACTGGCGCAATTGCGGAAGGCAACGGCCGCTTCTGCCTAAACGGCCCGCAGCCGCTCGACCTCGCCGGCGACCCGTTCCAGCCAATGGTCGCGAATGCCCATCTCCTTAAGATGCGAGAGCGTATTGAAAACATAAGCGTCGTTCGAACCCGACCGACCCTTTGCCTCGTGCACCGTGCGCGCAGCTACAGAGGCATCGAGCGCGCCGGCATATTGGGCGTGGTCGCGATCAACGATGTAGGCAATTGCCTTGATGTTGCGTCGGCCGGGAAGCGATAGCGGCACATGCCGCTCGAGATAGACGTTGGTGACGAGCTCGCGGGCGCGCAGATAGTCCATCACCTCGTCGCGCCTTTCCAAGGCCACGCGAAATGCTATGCCGCGGCAGGAGCCGCCGCGATCGAGGCCTAGCACGAGACCCGGATTTTGCTGCGTGCCGCGGTGAACCCAGGAATGGACGCATAGTGATCGCCGGTAGCCGTAAACGAGAGCCTGAGAGCGCTCAAGAAACTCGAAGCCCGGATTCCACATCAGCGATCCGTAGCCAAATACCCAAAATTCGTCCATATCGCAGGCCAGACCGAAATTCCCATTTGCGATTCACCATTGGAGAACCATCATGGCAGCGTCAAGCCAATCCGGCAGCGGCAGAAAATTCTGGTTGCTCGGCTTGGGCATCGTTCTGGTTGTCGCGATCTATACCGGCGGCTGGTTTTACGCAGCCGCCCACCTCAAGGAGACCGTGCTCAAGGTTATTGCGCCGCGCAGCACGGCGGGCGTCAGCGGCGAATGCGCCGATATCGACTTTCGCGGCTATCCGTTCCGAATTGGCCTCTATTGCTCGAAAGTGGGTGTGGATGACAACACGAACGGCGTCTCCGCTTCCTTTGGCGAACTTCGCTCCGCAGCCCAAGTTTACGCGCCGGGCCATATCGTCTGGGAACTCGATTCGCCGGCTGAAATCCGCACGGCAAACGGCCTTTCGATCTCGGCGCAGTGGGCAAACCTGCAATCCAGCCTGGTGACGCGGCTGAGGGGCATCGACCGCACCTCCATGATCATCGACGGCCTCAAGGCGACCGCTGTTTCCTCCTATACCGGGCAAACGGTCAATGTCGATGCAGGACACACGGAAGTCCACCTCCGCCAGAATGCAGGCGATCTCGACGGTGCCTTCTCACTCGAAGATGCAAATGCCGTCATCAAGGACTGGCCGCAGGTCTTCCCTAAATTCTCGGCGAGCGCCGATATCACCCTTGCAGGCAGAGGCGGAATGATCGACGGAAGCGATCCGCAAGGGCTTTATGGGGCAAGCGGAGAGCTGCGCAAGGCCGTGGCCGATATCGGCGACGGCAAGGTGATGACGTTGACGGGCCCCTTCTCCTTCGATGAGCAAGGCTTTTTGTCCGGAAAGTTCAAGCTGGAGATCGAGCAACTCGGCCCCTGGCGCGACAGCCTGAAACAGGCCCTTCCGGAAATCGCCAAGACCGTCGATACCGCCGCCAAGCTTCTAAAGGCGCTCGCGGTCGGCGGCGACAGGGTTTCGGTCGACCTCGTCGTCCAGCACGGCAATGCCACCGTAAGCGGCTTCATCCCGCTCGGCACAATCCCGCCGATCTGAGGCTCAGTTCGTCTTCGTATCCTGCGCATGTGGGCGGCCAAAGTCTGGCGTGTCCACATCCTGTCCTGCCTGGACGATCGAGCGGCGAATTGCGCGGGTGCGGCTGAAGAGCTCGAAAAGCTTGTCGCCCTCGCCCCAGCGGATCGCGCGCTGCAGATAGGCAAGATCTTCCGAAAAGCGCGCCAGCATTTCAAGGATCGCATCCTTGTTGTGCAGGCAGACGTCGCGCCACATCGTCGGATCGGAGGCCGCAAGGCGCGTAAAGTCGCGAAAGCCGGAGGCGGAGTATTTGATGACTTCCGATTCCGTCACGGTTTCCAGATCGTCGGCCGTGCCGACAATATTATAGGCAATGATGTGCGGCAGGTGCGAGACGATGGCGAGCACCTTGTCGTGGTGGTCGGCGTCCATCTCATCGACCTTGGAGCCAAGGCTTTCCCAGAATTTGCGAAGCTTCTTGAGCGCCCCCTCGTCGGTGCCCGCAATCGGCGTGAAGATGCACCAGCGGCCTTCGAAAAGGCCCGGGAAGCCGGCGTCAGGACCGGATTTTTCCGTACCGGCCAGCGGATGGCCGGGGATGAAGTGCACATGCGGTGGCATATGCGGCTGCATCTGCGCGATGACCGACGCCTTGGTGGATCCGACGTCGGTGACGATCGCCCCCGGCTTCACGCTTTCTGCGATTTCCTTGGCAACACTTTCCGAGGCGCCGACCGGCACGGACACGATGACGAGATCGGCATTCTCGGCGGCCTCGGCCGACGACGTCGTATAACGGCTGCCGAGCTGCAATTCCCCGGCACGCTTCAGCGTTTCGGCACTGCGCGTTGCCACGACGACTTCGTTGGCGAGCCCCAGCCGCTTGATGTCGTGAGCGATCGAGGAGCCGATCAACCCGATGCCGATCAGCGCGATGCGATCAAACTGCGCTGTCATGCCGGGCGTCCCATGAATTCGCCGAGCGCTTCGATGACGCCGCGATTGGCTTCTTCGGGGCCAATACTCATGCGGAGTGAATTGGGGAAGCCGTAGCTGCGAACCGCCCGCAGGATATAGCCACGGCTCGTCAGAAAATCGTCGGCATCGGCAGCGCGCTTGCCGTCGACGTCCGGAAAATGGATGAGGACGAAGTTGGTCACCGACGGCGTAACCTTGAGACCGATCGTTTCGAGCGCTCCGGTAACCTTCTCGATCCACATCTGGTTGAAGGAGGTCGCCTCTTGAACGAAGGCTTGATCGCGGATCGCCGCGGCACCGGCCGCGATCGCCGGCGTATTCATGTTGAACGGGCCGCGCACGCGGTTCAGCGCATCGATGATCTCGGCAGGCGCATATATCCAGCCGACGCGGAGCGCGGCAAGCCCATAGACCTTCGAGAAGGTGCGGGTCATGACGACGTTCGCGTTCGAGGAGACGACCTCGATGCCGGATTCATAGTCGTTGCGCCGGACATATTCGGCATACGCCGCATCGAGCACCAGGACGACATGCTTCGGCAGACCGGCCTGCAGGCGGCGGACTTCGCTGACCGGGATATAGGTACCGGTTGGATTGCCAGGATTGGCGATGAAGACGATCTTCGTCTTGTCTGTCACGGCGGCAAGGATCGCGTCGACATCGACGGTATGATCCGTCTCCTTCACCACGACAGGCGTCGCGCCCGCGCCCATGATCTGAATCTTGTAAACGAGGAAGCCGTGCTCGGTGATGATGCCTTCGTCACCGGGGCTGAGATAAACGTGGCAGAGCAAGCCGAGCAGTTCGTCCGAGCCGTTGCCACACATGATGTTAGCCGGGTTAAGGCCATGAACCGCTGCGATCGCCTCGCGCAATTCGATCGCCTGCCCGTCCGGATAGCGCTCGAGATGGCCGGCGGCCTCACGGAAGGCTTCTATGGCCTTCGGGCTCGCGCCAAGCGGCGTTTCGTTGGAGGAGAGCTTGTAGACGCGGGCGACGCCCGGTGCATGTTCCTTGCCCGGCACATAGGCTGCAATATCGAGGATACCGGGACGCGGAACAGGCTTGCTCATCTCAACGCTCATGGGATCGACCTTGAAAAACGCCGGAAATTCCGGCCGGAAATTGCCCTGTGGCAATAAAGCGGAAAGCGGCCTTTGTCGAGTGAGACTTAACGGCTGCGTGTCGTCGGAACACCATGCGGCGCAAGAACCGGCACGAAGACGCGGCGCGAAGCCCGTGCGGCTACCGGCAGGCCCTGATAGAGCCGCTTCTGTGCCTCGACGATGATGACGCCTGAAAAGGCCGGCCAGAGTGTGCGGCCAATGCGTTCGAAGGCGCGGCGAAGGCTGAGAACCGTGCGAAGCTTCGATGGCGGGAAGAACAGCGCCTCGGCGGTCGCGCCGGGCGTGAAATTCGTCTCGCGCAGCAGATGCGTGAGTTGACCCCGCGAATAGGGGCGCCCGGAGCCGAAAGGCGTATGTTCCATGCGCGCCCAGACGCCGCGCCGGTTCGGCACCACGATGACGAGGCGTCCGCCGGGCGCAAGCACGCGCCAGAGCTCCTTCAAGGTCTCCCGCGGGCTTTCGGCGAATTCCAGCGAATGCACCATCAGCACACGATCAATGGACGAATCGGGAAGCGGCAGTTCTTCGTCGAAGATGAGTGCGGTCGACGACAACGACCCCACCGGCCAGTTCACGGCGCCCTGCCCGGCTGGCATGAAGGCGAAGGTGCGCTCGGTATCGGCACTGAACCGGTCGAGGAAGGGAACGGCATAGCCGATGCCCACGAGCCGCTCCTGCGGCAGGCGCACCCAAAGCGACGACAGCGCCATGGCAATCGAGTGCTCGGCAAGGCGGCCGAGCTCGGAGTGATAGAACTGGCGCAGATCGACAATATCCGTGTGCATCGCAATAAATGTTATCAGCGGGCGATTGGACTTCAAGGCCGGAGCCTCTACATTCCGGACATGTTCGTGGGAAAGAGGCCGCTTGGACAATGAAACCTTTGGAATTAGAAGTTTTTCTCTGCCGATCCGACAATTTCGGCGTTCTCGTGCATGATCCGGAGTCCGGACTGACGGCATCGATCGACGCGCCGGAAGAGGCGGCCGTGGCAGCGGCTGCTAAACGGCGCGGCTGGAAGATTTCGCACATCTTCACCACGCATCACCACACCGACCACGTCGAAGGCAATCTGGCATTGAAGGAGCAATTCGGCTGCGAGATCATCGGTCCGGTCAACGAGGCCGTGGCAATTCCCGGCCTGGACAAATCGATGGCCGATGGCGACAGCTTTTTCTTCGGCGACCATGTCGTCAACGTCATCGAAACACCGGGCCATACCGTCGGCCATATCTGTTACCATTTCGCTGACGACAAGCTGCTTTTTGCCGCCGATACGGTCTTTGCACTGGGCTGCGGCCGCCTCTTGGAGCGCCCGGCAGCAGATATGTGGCATTCGCTACAGAAGCTGGCCGTGCTGCCAGACGAGACGGCAATCTATTTCGGCCATGAATATACGCTTTCGAACGCTCGTTTCGCTTTGACGATCGATCCGGACAACGAGCGGCTGAAGACGCGTGTTGCCGAGATCGAGGCTTTGCGCGCCGAAGGCAGGTTCACGATCCCGACGACGCTGGGCCTGGAAAAGGAAACCAACCCTTTTCTTCGCGCCGCCGATCCCGCCATCCGCCGCAATCTCTTGATGGAAAGCAAGACGGACGAGGAAGTCTTTGCGGAGATCCGCAGGCGCAAGGACAAGTTCTGATGTCTCCCGACGATATTATCGAGGCGCTTTCGATGCAGCCGCATCCGGAAGGCGGCTGGTACGTGCAGACGTTTCGCGATGGCAATGGCAAGGATCGCGGGCACTCGACAGCAATCTACTATCTGCTGAAAGCCGGGCAACGTTCGCACTGGCATCGCGTTCACGATGCGGCGGAGGTCTGGCACTATTACGCTGGTGCGCCCTTGGCACTCCACAGGTCAGCAGACGGCGCGGAAAGCGAAACCTTGATGCTCGGGATCGACCTGGTAAATGGCGAGCGTCCGCAAGCGATCATTCCGGCAAACTGGTGGCAATCGGCAGAAACGCTTGGCGAATACACGCTCGTTGGCTGTACGGTGGCACCGGGCTTCGAGTTTTCGAAATTGGAAATGGCACCGATGGATTGGCAGCCGGGCGGGTAAGATCTATTCAGCCGCCGCCGCAACCTGTTTTGCGACGCTTTTGCGGCGGAACATTTCCTGAGCCGCAAGCACTGCACCGCCGGTGACCAGCAGGCAGGCAAGCGCAATGCGCCAGCTTGGCTCGGCAAAGCCGAATATCGTCAGGATGAGCGTCGAAAACAACGGCGCTGCATAACTTGCCGCACCGAGGATCTGGATATCGCCGTTCTTGACGCCGTAATCCCAGGCATAGAACGCAGCGCCGACGGGGAAGAGACCGAGACCGGCAACGGCGATCCATTCGAAAGCCGTTGCCGGCCACAGGGTCGTTTCCAACCCGAGATGGCAGAAGAACGACAGAGTGGATGTCGCAAGGCAGAAGCCGGTAACGACATCGGTCGAGACCGCATCGAAGCGCCGCGTCAGCAGCGAATAGCCGGACCAGGTGAAGGCGCAAAGGAAGGCAGCGCCGTAGCCGATCGCATAGGCACCGTCGAAATCGATGCCGTTGCGGCCGACGATCAGGAAAGTGCCGCAGAGCCCGGCGAGCGCGCCTGCCACATGATACCAGCGCAACCGCTCGCCCGGCAGCAGCGCCGAGCCGACGACAATCAGCAGCGGCCAGAGATAGGCAATCAAGCCGGCCTCCACCGCCGGCGCGTTCCGAAGCGCGGTGAAATAGAGGAAGTGATAGCCGAAGAGGCCGGCAATGCCGATGATCCAGACCTTCGCCGGCTGCCTCAGCAGCGCCATGCGAGACGGGTTGAGGATTAACACGGCAATGCCCGGGATGCTACCGATCGCAAAGCAGATCGCCGAAAGCTGGAACGGCGGCATCTCGCCGGATGCAGCGGTGAAGAGCGCGAGAAACGACCACATCAAAATGGCCGTGAACCCGATCAATGTCGCCCGAAGCTTCACCTGTCCCCCTTGACGCAGACCAGCTCCGTCAGTTTGCACGGTATTTCACCGCGGTAATCGTCACCATTCCGTACTGCGTCGGAATGCGAACATAGACCGGAGCATATACGTTGGCCGCATCCGCCTTTGCAAACCAGATTTCCATGTTGCCGCTTCGGCTCAGATAATCGATATCCTTGCGGCCTTTCCTGTAGCCGGACCTGGGCACGAAGCGCACGCCGCAAACCGTTGCCTTGCCGGAAAACCCATCCGTTCTAAAATCCTGGGATCCCTTTGGCGAAAGCACAAGGTCCATGCGCATCTCGCCGTCATAGATCGGCAGGCGCTGCGAGCAGAGCTTCGTATCCGCCGGGAAGATCAACCCGGAGATCGGATCAAGCACGGAGCGCATATCGCCCGGCTTGACATCGACCCAGTTGCGTGGCTGGCGCCGTTCCGGCTTCACAGTCGTGGAGACGATATCGCCGTTTCTGTAGCGGACTTCGTAGGTACGCACGCGTTTGCCGCTCTTGTAATAGAGGTAGTAGCGCTGCGCTTGCAGTCGGTCGTTGCGCAGGACACCGGTGACGTTGGTTTTCGCAGCAATTTTCGTCACAAGATCGGCAAGGCCCGCCGAACTGATATTGCCTGAAACCTGGTAGCGCTGATCATCGTCGATCTGGGTAACGAAGGCGGCGCGCGCAATCGGCAGGATTCCGAGAGCAACTCTATATTCCGTACGATGACGGATCTCGCTTGCGCCAGCCGGGATGGACATCAGCGCTGCAATTGACGATAGGAAAATCCGCCTGCCCAGATGAGCCATGAAGAGAGCCTTTTTCAAGGGCAGACAATGCCCTGCACAAGCGGTCTATACTCCTGCCGCGCATAGAAGCAAACACGAGCTTTTTGACAGAATTGCGGGAAAGGCCAAGGTTTGGCTTGACGCGGGCGGCCGGTCTGACTATAGAACCGCAACTTTCCAATTATGGCCTGTTGGATTGCAGACCCGCGTTTGCCGGGGCATGGTAATACGATGGCCTAGAAAAACAAGAATAGGTGTTCAATGTCCCGCGTGTGCGAATTGACCGGCAAGGCCGTCCTGACTGGTAACAATGTCAGCCATGCCAACAACAAGACCAAGCGCCGGTTCCTGCCGAACCTGTGCCAGGTTACGCTGATCTCCGACGCTCTCGGCCAGCGCTACCGTCTGCGTGTTTCAGCAGCTGCGCTGCGCTCCGTCGAGCATCGCGGTGGCCTCGACGCCTTCCTCATCAAGGCAAGCGAAAACGAACTGTCGATGCGTGCCCGTCTGCTGCGCCGTCAGATTGTCAAGAAGACCGCCGAAGCCGCATAAGCTTCGACACCTTCTTCCATACGGCTTCAAAGGCTTGCACGGCTAATACCGGACAAGCCTTTTGCTTTGCCGGCCCGATACCCCAACTGGTGGCATCACCCAGGATAAAAAAATGCTGAAGACCCGCTATACCCTCCTCTACATCGCTCTGATGACGCTTGTCGTCGTGGCTTCCAACTTCCTCGTCCAGTTTCCCGTGAACGCGGAAGTCGCCGGCATCAAGCTAGCCGATATCTTGACCTGGGGTGCGTTCAGCTATCCGGTCGCTTTCCTGATCACCGATCTCACGAATCGCCAGTTCGGTCCTCAGGTAGCGCGCAAGGTCGTGTTCGCCGGCTTTGTCGTCGGCATCGGGCTTTCCTTCTTCACATCGGTGCCGCGCATCGCGATCGCCTCCGGTTCGGCTTACCTCGCCGGCCAGCTGCTCGATATCGCCGTCTTCAATCGCCTTCGCCGCCAGACCTGGTGGCGTGCGCCGCTCGTCGGCTCGCTGGTGGGCTCGGCGCTCGACACGGCGATCTTCTTCTCCTTCGCCTTTGCCGCCTTCTTCGTCTTCCTCGGCCCGAACGATCCGTTTGCGCTGGAGCAGGCCCCGGTCCTCGGTGCAATGGCCGCTCAGGCGCCGCGCTGGATTTCATGGGCGATCAGCGATTTCTCGGTGAAGATGCTCATGGGTCTCGTCATGCTGCTGCCCTACGGTGCACTCATGAACGTGCTGCGGCCGATGCAGCCGGCCCGCGCAAGCTGATCGCCAGTAGCCGGCCTTCGAAAAGGCCCTTTACTCAGTGAGACGAAATTCCAGCATGAGGTTCCGCTCCAAAATGGAGTGGTTGTCGTCGGAAACGATGATCACATGCGTGCTGCCATCCGGCGCCTGAAAACTGTCCAGGCCTTCCATGTTGTCGATCTGGTAACCGAAATCGGCCGTCAACAAAATGTCGCCATCGGCGACGGCGTCCGGCCGGATCTCTGCCGCAGCGATGCGCCGGATCCGCATAGCGATGCCGTTGGCGATGTTGAAACGACGTTCCAGAAGCAAAAGATCGCCGCCCGGCAGAAACGCACCATCGGTCGGATCGAAATCACCGTTGCGCGTCACCGCGAAGCTGCCCTTGAGCGGCCCGGATAGGATTGCGCCGTAGATATTCCCCTTCCGATCCCGGCTCTCTTCCGAAATGATGACGGCAGCGCCCTTCAAGGCGCTCTCGGGCGGAGCCACCGCTAGCGTCTCGAAGCCGCGGCCGCTTCGCAACGACCGTATAGGCACGAGAATGGGGATCGAGCCAACTGACGACGAGGTCTCGAACCCAGGGTCGGGGTAGGCTTCGACCCGGTGGTCTTGTTCGAAGGAAACCAGAACCTTGTCGCCCTTGAGGGCAAGACCCTCGGCATCCATGCGTCCCTTCCCCTCGAAAGTGGTCCCACTGGCGTTTTTCATAGGCGTGATTTCAACGCCGGACAAACCGGAAAGCCGTCCCTGCTGGTCGCGCTCGATACTGCCGGTCAGCCAGTGGCCGGTATCAAGCACACCAACGAAATGCTTCCGGTCCGGCACGAAACGGATCGCCGACCAAGATCCAAAAAGCCGGTTGCCGGACACCATTTCCAGCCCGCCAAGGAATTCCAGCGGCCCGAATCTCGTCTCGCTGGAACCAATCTTGAAGGTCGAGATGAAGCGGCTGCTGATATCCACGCTCTCGCGCGCAACCGCGATGGAAGCATCCCCAGCGAGACAAAGAACAAGCAAAGCCGCGCGGGACAGACGGATCATTATGCGCCGGTTCCTTTCGGCATCAGCTTGCGCGTCGCAAACGGCCGCCACGCGGCTGTGCTGCCTGATCTTCGAAGAGCGAGGCCAGCTGCTCGGTCATCGCGCCCGCAAGCTCGTCCGCGTCGACGATGGTCACGGCGCGGCGATAATAGCGCGTCACGTCGTGGCCGATGCCGATCGCAAGCAATTCGACCGGCGAACGGGTCTCGATCTGCTCGATCACGGCGCGCAGATGACGTTCGAGGTAATTGCCGGGATTGACCGAAAGCGTGGAATCGTCGACCGGCGCACCGTCGGAGATCATCATCAGGATGCGGCGCTGTTCGCGGCGAGCCAGAAGACGATTATGCGCCCAGATCAGCGCCTCGCCGTCGATATTTTCCTTCAGCAGCCCTTCGCGCATCATCAGGCCGAGATTGGTGCGCGCACGGCGCCACGGCGCATCTGCCGACTTGTAGATGATGTGACGCAGGTCATTGAGGCGGCCGGGCGTCTGCGGCTTGCCGCCGGCAAGCCAGCTCTCACGCGCCTGCCCGCCCTTCCAGGCCTTGGTCGTGAAGCCAAGGATCTCGACCTTGACGCCGCAACGCTCCAACGTGCGGGCCAGAATATCGGCGCAGGTGGCAGCAACGGTGATCGGGCGCCCGCGCATGGAGCCAGAATTGTCGATCAGAAGCGTCACGACCGTGTCGCGGAACTGCGTGTCCCGCTCCATCTTGAAGGAAAGCGGCTGCATCGGATCGATGATGATGCGCTGCAGGCGGGCGGTATCGAGATAGCCCTCTTCCAGATCGAAGTCCCAGGAGCGGTTCTGTTGCGCCATCAGGCGACGCTGCAATCGATTTGCGAGCCGCCCGACAGCGCCCTGCAGGTGCGCGAGCTGCTTGTCGAGGAAGGCGCGCAGGCGCTCCAGCTCGGCAGCGTCGCAAAGCTCCTCGGCGGTGATGATCTCGTCGAACTCTTCGGTAAAGACGTGATAGTCGACCTTCTCGTTGAAGTCGGCAAAGGGCGTGTTTGGACGACGGGTTTCGCCCGGTGTTTCAGACTCGTCCTCGCCCTCTTCCATCATGTCGTCGTCGGAGATCTCGGCGCCTTCGGTCTCGCCGTCCTCCGTCTGCTCGTCGGCAACTTCGCTATCTTCGACCGGCGCGGCATCGGTGCCCGCGTCATCATCGACCTCGTCCTGATTTGACTCATCGCCGCTCGGCTGGTCTTCCTGATCCTGCTCGTTGTCCTCATCGTTTTCGCTGTCGTCGTCGCCGTATTCTTCCGCCATTTCCATAGCGGAGAGCATGTGGCGGATCACCTTCGAGAAAGCCTGCTGATCGTTGATGACGCTTGTAAGGTCATCGAGTTCGGAACCCGCCTTCTCCTCTATGAAGGGTCGCCATAGATCGAGAACCTTTCCGGCGGAGGCGGGCGGCTTCTGGCCGGTCAGCTTCTCACGCACCATCATGGCGACGGCCTCGCCGATCGGCGCATCCTCCTGCCGCTCGATGCCGGTGAAATTCGCCTTGGAGTACTTCTCCTCGGTCATCGAACGCAGGTTCGCAGCCACGCCCTCCATGCGCAGCGTGCCGATCGATTCGACGCGCGCCTGCTCGACGGCGTCGAAGATCGCACGCGCGTCCGAGCCCTGCGGCGCCATCGTCGCGTGCACTTTTTCATCGTGGCAGGCAAGCCGAAGCGCCATGGAGTCGCCTAGACCGCGCGTCACCGCCAGCTCATGCGCCGTTGGCCGCTTGGAAAGCTCGGGTAGCCGAATACGCTCAGCCGTCATGCCGGGGCGCTCGTTGGCAAAAGTCACCTCGACCTCGCCGTCGCCTGCAATCGCGCGCACGCAGCCGGTTATCGCGCGCCGCAAGGGCTCGACGTCGACCGGGGCGTTTGGTCTTGCTTTCGAATTGTCACCACGTGATGCCATGATCGACGGGCCTTAAGCCTCCAGCACGATGTTGGCTGCGCTCTCCTTGAGCTCGACACCAAAGGCGCGCTGATAGTGCTCGGCGACCAGCGGACGCTCCAGTTCGTCGCACTTGTTGAGGAAGGTGACGCGGAAGGCGAAGGCGAGGTCGCCGAAGATATCGGCGTTTTCGGCCCAGGTGATGACCGTACGCGGGCTCATGACAGTCGACAGATCGCCGTTCATGAAGGAAGCGCGTGTCAGATCGGCGACGCGGACCATCTTGGAAACGGTATCGCGGCCGTTCTTGTCCTTCTGGAAGCTTTTCACCTTGGCGGTGACGATGTTCACTTCATGGTCGTGCGGCAGGTAGTTCAACGTGGTGACGATCGACCAGCGGTCCATCTGCGCCTGGTTGATCTGCTGCGTGCCATGATAGAGGCCGGTGGTATCGCCGAGGCCGATGGTGTTTGCCGTCGCAAAGAGGCGGAAGGCCGGGTGCGGACGAATGACTCGGCTCTGATCGAGCAGCGTCAGGCGGCCTGAAGATTCCAGCACGCGCTGGATGACGAACATGACGTCCGGACGGCCGGCGTCATATTCATCGAAGACGAGCGCGACATTGTGCTGATAGGCCCAGGGCAGGATGCCGTCCTTGAATTCCGTGACTTGAAGGCCGTCCTTGACGACGATCGCGTCCTTGCCGACGAGATCGATACGGCTGACGTGGCTGTCGAGGTTGATGCGCACGCAGGGCCAATTGAGGCGGGCAGCGACCTGCTCGATGTGAGAGGATTTACCGGTGCCGTGGTAGCCGGAGATCATGACGCGGCGGTTGTGGGCAAAACCTGCAAGAATGGCGAGTGTCGTCTCGCGGTCGAAGAGATAGTCGTTATCCAGGTCCGGAACGTAGGCATCGCCCTTGCTGTAAGCCGGAACGCGGATATCGGAATCGATCCCAAAGACTTCCCTGACCGAAACGGTGGTGTCTGGAAGCTCGGAAATATCAAGGTCAATCTTGCTCATCATGTCTCCAAGGCGGGTGCTTCCACCCTGCCATACTATCTCAGGCCATTTCGCAACCATGACGCCGCAGCTTTGTTCTGCGCCCGTTCAAGGTGGAACGTCCACGATACCTCTCCGGGACTGAAGCGAAACCTCGGCGGGATAATGACCGCTTGCGAGCATTCTGGAACAAAGTCCCGGACAAGAAACGCCGCGTCCGGAAGGTTGGCAAAGGCGGCGTTGGCAAAACGCACAGATCCATGCCGCGGTTGCCTGCGGCCTCAGCCGATTTGGACCATACCCGATTGAAGGCGGAGAGCAAGGACAGGAATTAACAAAAACCGTTCTGCTTCAACAATTGATAGGCTTGGATGACGGCGCGGAAGCGCTCTTCGGAACCGCGGTCGCCGCCGTTGGCATCGGGATGATGCTTCTTGACCAGTTCCTTGTAGCGGGTCTTGATCTCGGCAGAGGTGGCACCTGCCTGCAGCCCCATCGTATCGAAGGCTTTGGCCTCCAGGCTCTTCAACTTGCGTTGCTCGGGGAAACGCGGACCGCTGCCCTTGGCGCCGCTGACGAAACCGAAGGGATCGCGCACACGGCTATAGGCGCCGGAGCGGATGTCCGAATGCAGCGGGCTGTCCTTCGCCGCCTTGTTGACGCCGACGGTCCAGGTCGGACGATGTCCGGTGACCGCCTCCTTCTGGTAGCGGGCGATTTCGCCATCCGAGAGGCCGGAGAAATAATTGTAGCCCTTGTTGTATTCCTTGACGTGCTCGAAGCAGAAAAGAAAGAACTGCCCTTCGGCATTGCGTCCGACAGGAGCGCGATGCACGCCTTTTTTATCACAGCCGTCCCACTGGCAGGTCGGAGGAGCCTGCTCGGTTTCCTGCTCGCGTTTGCGGCGGGTGCGGATGCGATCGAAATATTTGGAATCGAGTCTCATGACGGCGCTAATTATGGGCCTGCCGCGAAGCGACGACAAGAATTGACAAACACGAATGTTGCTGGCTTGGTGGGAACCCCCTTTTTGCGAAGCAACTGGACGAAATCGTGACCCTTGAGACCCGCATCGAAGAAAAACTGACCGAAGCTTTTGCGCCCGAGCGCCTGAGCGTCATCAACGAAAGCCGCCTTCATGCCGGCCATCAGCCGGGTTTCACCGGCACCGGTGAAACGCACATGCGCGTGCGCATCGTCTCAGCCAAGTTTGCAGGAATGACGAGGCTCGCCCGCCACCGCGCCGTCACCGAACTGCTGAAGCCGGAACTTGACGCAGGGCTGCATGCGCTCGCCGTAGAGCTCGCCGCACCCGGCGAAGCAACCAGCTGGTAGGAACACGTCCCTCATATAAGCGTTTGCTCTCCTTTCACCAAGGAGGAAACAGGCATGATGAAGCCGACGATTGCCCGCATCTGGCGCGGGCGTACGCCAAGAGAAAAAGCTGACGAATACGAAGCCTATAACTACGAAGCGGGCATCAAGCCGCTGATCGAGAAAGCACTTGGCGTCCAGACTTTTCGCGAAGACCGCGACACGGAAAGCGAATTCGTGACGATCTCTTATTGGGAAAATATCGAGGCGATGAGCACCTTTGCCGGCACCGATCCCACGAAGATCCATCACCTCGAACGCGACAGCGAATTTTTGATCGAACTGCCGAAGGAAGTGCAAATCCTGCGCCTGCTCACCAGCCACGGAGCGACCGGATAAGATTCAGAGCGGTTTGGTCTCGTTCTCCGCAGCAGGACGGATGCGTAGCCTGGTGATGCGGTTCTTCTCGCGCTTCATGACGATGAAGCGCTTGCCGTAAAAAGTGAAGGCCTGCCGCTCCTCCGGGATCGTCATCGATTCATGGATGACGAGGCCGGCGATCGTCGTCGCCTCTTCGTCGGGCAACTGCCAATCGAGCGCGCGGTTGAGGTCCCGGATCGGCACACTGCCATCGACAACGATCGAGCCGTCGGATTCCTGGCGCACGCCCTGCATATCGATGTCGTGTTCATCGGAAATATCGCCGACGATCTCTTCCAGGATGTCCTCGAGCGTCACGATGCCCTGCACCTCACCATACTCATCGACGACGAGGGCGAAGTGCTGCTTGCGGCGCAGGAACGCATTGAGCTGATCTTCGAGATTCGTGCTGTCCGGCACGAACCAGGGTTTCTGGGCAATCTTGACGATATCGAGATTCTCCGGCCCCACGTTCGGCTCGGCCAGCGCGCGCAGCAAGTCTTTTGCGTGGACGACGCCGATGATGTTGTCGATCGTGCCGCGCCACAGCGGCATGCGGGTATACGGGCTCTCGAGGATCGTGCGAACCAATACCTCAGGCGCGTCGTCTGCATTGATCGCGCGCATCGCCGTGCGGTGGACCATGATATCGGAGAGTTCGAGCTGGCTAAGGTCGAGTATACCGCCAAGACGATCCCGGTCAGCCTTCACCACCGCCCCCTCGCGATGCAACAGATCGACGGTACCGCGCAATTCCTCGTGCGCCGTCAGCATCGGGATTTCACGCGAGAGGGTGACGCCGAAGATCCCCAGGATCCGGCGGACGACGGCATTGACGAGAGATGAGATCGGGCCGACGACAGCGACAAAGAGCTTGATTGGCAATGCCGCGCTCAATGCAAAACGGTCAGGTGACGAGATCGCCCAGCTCTTCGGCAGAACTTCCGCGAAAATGACGAGGATCACGGTCATCGCAAGCGTTGCAAGCGCCACGCCCGAGCTGCCGAAGAGACCGAGAAACAAGCTGGTCGCCAGAGACGAAGACAGGATGTTTGCAAGGTTGTTGCCGATCAGCAGCGCTCCGATCAGCCGGTCGCGCCGCTCGATCAGCTGGCGCACAAGACCGGCGCGCATTTCGCCGTTGGCTTCCAGCGTATGCATGC
The DNA here is from genome assembly GCF_000816845.1 of Rhizobium gallicum bv. gallicum R602sp. NCBI lineage: Bacteria > Pseudomonadati > Pseudomonadota > Alphaproteobacteria > Hyphomicrobiales > Rhizobiaceae > Rhizobium > Rhizobium gallicum. Next base: position 3,798,413 of record NZ_CP006877.1, read on the forward strand.
GGCTGCGAGAGACTGCCGTCAGTGCAGTCTCCGAACCAACGAAGAAGGCTGATATTAGCACGAGGGCCACGATGGATACGATTTCCGGCCAGTAAACCGCAAGAAATGCCAGCGTGCCGTCGAGTGTCATTGCGGCTGCTTTTGCTTGAGGAAGCCCAACACTTCGGAAGCCGGCACGTCATCGGCGATGAACGACCGGCCAATGCCGTGCGTCAGGATGAAGGTGAACTTGCCGTTTTTCACTTTCTTGTCCTGCGCCATCGCCTCGAGCAGCGTTTCAGCCGGCGGAAGAGCGCCCGGAATATCGGACAAACGCGTCGGCAGGCCGACCTCTTTTAGATGTTTCTCAACCCGCTTCGCGTCATCAGGGCTTGCAAGGTTCATGCGCGCGGAAAATTCATGCGCGAGGACCATGCCGATCGAAACGCCTTCACCGTGCACCAGGCGCGCACTCTCATAGGCTGTGGCCGCCTCCAAAGCATGCCCAAAAGTATGGCCGAGATTGAGAAGCGCCCGTGGGCCGTTCTCGCGCTCGTCAGCGACCACGACATCGGATTTCGCCTGACAGCTTGTGGCAATCGCCTCGATACGCGCAGAGCCGCCGGCAAAGACGGCGCTCCAGTTTGTTTCTAGCCAAGCGAAAAAATCCGGCTTGTCGATAAGACCGTATTTCGCGACTTCTGCATAGCCGGCACGGAATTCGCGCCCGCTGAGAGAGTTAAGAACATCCGTGTCGGCAAGGACCAGATCCGGCTGATGGAAGACGCCGATAAGGTTCTTGCCGTGTCGGCTGTTGATGCCCGTCTTGCCGCCGACGGAAGAATCGACCTGCGAAAGCAGCGACGTCGGGACCTGCACGAAGCGCACGCCGCGACGCACGATGCCGGCGGCAAAGCCGGCAAGATCGCCAATAACGCCGCCGCCAAGCGCAACGACGTAATCATTCCGCTCGACGCGCGCCTCCAGGATCTTGTCGCAGACGGTCATGAGATGCTCGAAGCTCTTCGTCTTCTCGCCGGCGGGCAGCACAAGCTGCGCGGACACGATACCTGCGCCTTCGAGGCTTTTAACGAGAGCTTCGAGATAGAGTGGCGCCACATGCTCATCCGTGATGATCGCAGCTTTGCGACCCTTCAGCCGGGACGCTATTTCCGCTCCAGCACGCGCAATCAGACCCGGCCCGATCAATATATCGTAGGCGCGCTCACCGAGCGGTACGTGAACCTTTCGTTCGGCAGAGGAGGTGATCGCATTCATGATAGGGTACTTTCGGTTTGGGCTTCGATCACGGCTTTCAGCACTTCGTCAGCCATGACTTCCTTACGCACATCGCGCGACAACACGGTGATGTCGGCTTCGGCATAGATCGGGTATCGCGCGTTCATCAGGTTTTCGAGCGTCTGCCTTGGATTCTCGGTTTTCAGGAGCGGGCGCGTGTCTCGCTTGCTGACCCGCTCCCACAGCACGTCGAGATCGGCCTTCAGCCAGACGGAAAGACCGCTCTTCTTGATGTGCTTGCGCGTCCGATCGTTGATGAAAGCGCCACCGCCGGTAGATACCACGCGCGGCCCGTTTTTCAGCAACCGCTTCATCACGCGTGTTTCAAGCGCACGGAACTCATCTTCGCCATAAGCTGCGAAAAGCTCCGAGATGGTCATCCGGGAAACGCGCTCGATCTCTCCGTCGCTGTCGATGAAAGGAATACCCAGCTGATGGGCGACGATACGGCCGACGGAGGATTTGCCGGCCCCCATAAGGCCGACGAGGATCAGGTTGCGGGACCCGAGCGTGGCGCGAGCTCTGTCTTTCAGGCTGTCTCCCACTTTCACAACTGGGTCACTCATCGGTCCATTCACACTTTGTTTGCAAACGGTATCGACAAATGCGGGTGTAGCGTCAAGTCGCGGACCAGGGAAACATGGTTCAAAAGCCGCTTCTTGCACGCAAACCCGCTTCTTCATAAAAGAGGCAGAGCTCATGGAGTTGCGAAATGCCGACCCTCTTGCGTCTACTGGCTGTCCTGGCGATGATCGCCGGGGCGATTTATGGCGGGATGGTGGCGCTCGTGACCTTCGTGGAGCCACAGCCGCGCGACGTGACGATCCGCATCCCGTCGGAACGGATCAACCCGCCGGCAACTGGCACGATCAAACCGGCGAAGAAGTGATCCGATGAAGGATCTGAGCCGCGTCCACGTGGAAGCCTTTCTTGAGATGATGAGTGCAGAGCGAGGGGCTGCCGTGAACACGCTGCAGTCCTACGAGCACGATCTGGACGACCTCCATGCATTCCTGAACGGCAAAAGCGTGCGGCTGACCGAAGCGGCCTCCGGCGATCTCGCTGCCTACCTCTCCTCGCTCTCGAAACGGGGCTTCAAGTCCTCGTCCCAGGCCCGCCGGCTGGCAGCCATGCGGCAATTCTACAAGTTCCTTTATGCCGAAGGCCTGCGTGTAGATGACCCGACGGGCGTTCTCGACGCGCCGAAGAAGGCACGAGCTCTGCCAAAGACAATGGGCGTCGAGGAGGTGACGCGACTACTGACCCAGGCCGAAACCGAAGCCAACAATCTTGCGGACGGCCAATTGCAGCGCCAGCGGATGTTGGCGCTTCTGGAGCTGCTTTACGCGACAGGAATGCGCGTCAGCGAGCTCGTTTCGCTGCCGGCACGCGTTCTCGACCAAGAAGGTCGTTTCCTGATCATTCGCGGTAAAGGCAATAAGGAGCGGCTCGTACCTCTATCTCAATCGGCAATCGCTGCACTCAAGGCCTATGGCCGCTCGCTCGCAGAAAAGAACGCCGAGGCGAAGGATCCGATTGATAGTCCATGGCTTTTTCCGGCAGCCTCCAAGGAAGGCTATCTGCCCCGCCAGGTTTTTGCCCGGGAACTAAAAAACCTTGCGATCCGTGCGGGATTGACGCCATCCATGATCTCGCCGCACGTCATGCGTCACGCCTTTGCAAGCCATCTTCTTGCTAATGGCGCCGACCTTCGCGTAGTTCAAGAACTCCTCGGACATTCCGACATTTCGACGACACAGATCTATACGCATGTCCTTGAAGAAAGGCTGCAGCAACTGGTTCAGACGCATCACCCCCTTGCCAAACAGGCGAAAAAGCACGAATAGGACCGGCGACATGGGGCAAGGCCAGCAAGATGCCCCGGGCACAAGGAACGGAAACGCACCTCATGCACAACTATCTCGACTTCGAAAAGCCGATCTCCGACCTCGAAGGCAAGATCATCGAACTGAAGAAGCTCGCTTCCGAAGACGAGAGCATCGACACGTCCGATGAGGTCGGCAGGCTGGAGGTTCGCGTTCGCGAAGCGATGGTCGATATCTATTCCAAGCTCAACGCCTGGCAAAAGACGCAGGTTGCTCGCCATCCGCAGCGCCCGCACTTCGTCGATTACGCTAAAATTCTCTTCCAAGAGTTCACGCCGCTCGCCGGCGACCGCAAGTTCTCCGAAGACGCGGCGATCCAGGCAGGCCTTGCACGCTTTCGCGGCCAGCCGATTGCCGTCATAGGCCAGGAAAAGGGCAGCGATACCAAGAGCCGACTGAAGCACAATTTCGGCAGCGCCCGCCCTGAAGGCTATCGCAAGGCGATCCGCATTCTTGAAATGGCTGACCGTTTCGGCCTTCCGCTCGTCACCCTCGTCGATACCGCTGGCGCTTATCCAGGCGTGGGTGCTGAAGAGCGCGGCCAGGCTGAAGCAATCGCGCGCTCGACGGAAATGTGCCTTGGCGTGAAAGTGCCGATCATCTCCGTTATCATCGGCGAAGGGGGCTCCGGCGGCGCAATCGCGATCGCGACCGGAAACAGGGTCTATATGCTCGAGCATTCGATCTACAGCGTGATCTCACCGGAAGGCGCGGCCTCCATTCTATGGCGAGATTCGACCCGCGCCAGGGAAGCAGCAACCAACATGAAGATCACCGCCGAGGACCTGAAGTCGCTTAGCATCATCGACGGCATCATTCCCGAACCGCTCGGCGGCGCGCATCGCGATCCGGACAGCGTCATCGCCGCCACCGGCGATGTCATCGCCAGCGCCCTTGCCGAACTTTCGCCGCGTTCCGGCGAACAGTTGCGCAACGACCGCCGCCAGAAATTCCTCGCCATGGGCCGGAATCTCGCATAACTCCCGGCATACGTGACCGGATTGCGGCCAAACCTTGGCCACAATAATGTTATCTGTAACAGTCGCGCTTGCGGGATATCCTTGGGCAAGTCATAGGCTGGTAAGAAATTGTGAAGTATATGCCGTCTATGATTCTGGGATCGCCCGGACTCCATGGACGCGGATCGGGTCGTATCGATTTAATGGGCTTGTTGGGAAATGCGCATTCGTCATTTTGCCTATGTTTCGCTGATGGCACTGGCTCTTGCCGGCTGCAACGACGCTTTGGACGTCACCCATACTGATCTGTCGAAGGTCAAGAACAAGGTTGAGCAACCTCTGCCGGCACGTATCCTCGCCGATATGAGGACGAAAGGCATGGACCGCAATTCCCCGATCATGATCCGCATCTTCAAGGAAGAAGGCGCTCTCGAAGTTTGGAAGGCAAAGACGGACAACCGCTTCGACAAGATCGCGGATTACAAGATCTGCGCGTGGTCCGGCCGGCTGGGCCCGAAGGTCAAGACTGGCGACCGGCAGGCGCCTGAGGGCTTCTATAACCTGACGCGAGCGAACCTGAACCCGAACTCCAAATATTATCTGGCGATCAACACCGGCTTTCCGAACCGATACGACGCCGTCAACGGCCGCACAGGCTCGGACTTGATGATCCACGGCGCATGTTCGTCTTCCGGCTGCTATTCGATGACCGACGAGCAGGTTCTGGAAATCTACGCTTTCGCGCGTGATGCCTTCAAGGGCGGCCAGGCAACCGTTCAGCTGCAGGCTTTTCCCTTCCGCATGACGGCCGAAAACATGTTCAAGCATCGCCTGAACCAGAACTATGACTTCTGGAAGATGCTGAAGGTCGGCTACGACAATTTCGAGGTCACCAAGCGTCCGCCGGAAGTGAATGTCTGCGAGAAGAAATATGTCTTCAACCAGCAGTTGGCGCAGGGCAGCGCCGCCTTCAATCCGGCAGGCCAGTGCCCAGCGATGTCCACGCCGCCAGCGCTGGCCTCAGCACTTGCTGCCTATAACAAAACATACGCGACCGACTTCGCCAGGGCCGAAAGGAAGTTCGACGGCATGGCTTGGTACGACCCAACCGAAGCCGAGCGTAAAGCCGTCGTCGCCAAGCAGCGCAAGGGCCGTGAACTCGCTTATGCTCCGACCGGCACGTCGCTGGAGGCAGGCCGCATGGTCAAGGTAGCCGAACTTGAGGAAATGATGTCGAAGCCCGCTGCACCTGCGGCAAATGCGACGGCGACCGCCGCGGCAACACCGGCGCCGGCATCAGCCCCTGCTCAGAACGATGCGACGGCTGTTGCAGCGGTAGCACCTGCCAATGTCCCCGTTCCGACGCAGAACCCTCTGGCCTTCGCGCCGGAACTGCCTCCGCAGGAAACGGCAGAAGCCACCAAGAAGCCGTTCTGGAAATTCTGGGCCAGGAACTGAGCGGCTTGGACGCCTTTTCCTATGACCTGCGGGGCCTGAAATGCCCCCTACCCGTGCTGAAGACCCGCCGCAAGCTTTCTTCCATGACAAGCGGCGCGCTGATTCGGGTAGAAACGACCGACCCGCTGGCTGGGATCGACATCCCTCATTTCTGTAAGGAAGACGGCCACGCGTTACTGGAAACGGTGAAAACCGAAACCGGTCACCGTTTCCTGATCCGCAAGCGATAATCTCAGATCTTCATGCCAGGAATGGCGAGCGGATTGTCGCTGAGAGCCGCGCGATCGGGCGTGTCGATCCGCGGCTTTCCGAGAAATGCATCGAAGAGGTTCTTCACGAAATCCTCCGGCAGATCCTTGGTGATCAGTACCATGCGCGTTCGCCGGTCGACCGGATCCGGCCAGGCCGGAAGGCGCACCGGCGGGTGAAAGATATTCTGCACGCCATGCAGGACCAGGGGCCTCTCCGGCCTGTCCGAAACGGCAACGATTGCCTTCATGCGCAGCAGCTTTTCGCCATGCGCGGAGCGCAATAGGTCGATGAACATCTCGAGCGCCATCGGCTCGATCGGCTTGTCTTCGACAATCGAGAAGGACCGGATCGACGCATCGTGACGGTTCACATCATGGGGATCTTGATGGTCATGACCATGGTGGTGGTGATCGTGGCCATGATGGTGACGATCATCATGCTCGTCTTCGTCGCGAAGCCAGCGGCTGACGTCGGCGATCTTCGTTGCCGGGTTGTATAGACCGTTTACGAAAATCTCCGCGCTACCGGCGGATGCGCTGTCAGCATCCATCGGCACCGCGCGCGGATTGAGGTATCGCAGCCGCGCCTCCAGCACCGACAACAGCTCGGCGGATGCCATCGCCTGCTTCGACACGATGAGGCGATCGGCGACTGCGACTTGCCGGCGCGCCTCCTCGTGATTGGTGAGCGTCTGAAGGCCATTGACTGCGTCAACGACCGTGACAACGCCGTCGAGCTCAAAATTGGTGGCGATAATCGGGTTGCCCATGATCGCCTGCATGACCGGCGCCGGATCGGCAAGGCCGGTAGTCTCGATCACGACACGTTTCACGGGCTTGACCCGGCCGGTCTGCACCGCATCGATGAGGTTTGCCAGCGTATCGACGAGCTCGCCGCGCACCGTGCAGCAAAGGCAGCCGTCAGAAAGCTCGATGATCGCATCTCCCGAGCTTTCGACGAGCAGATGGTCGATGCCGACATCGCCGAATTCGTTGATGATAACGGCGGCATCCTTCATCGCCGGATCCTTGAGGATGCGGTTCAGCAAGGTTGACTTACCGGCGCCAAGAAAGCCGGTCAGGATCGTGACCGGGATCGTGTCGTGATGACTGCTCATTTTCCTTTGCCTTAGAAGGACGTCGGGCGCGGCAGCGGTACCGGCACATTGGCAAGGTCGCCGATTGCCTCGGCCTTTGCCATCTTGTCCGGCTGGACTTCCTGGCCGGGAATGAGGCCGGCAAAGACGTAGCGCGGCTCGTGATCCATTTCCTGGATATAGGGCGACTGCACTTTCATGCGACCGACCTCGTCGCGCGTTTCGCTGCGCACCTTGGCGCCCTTTGCACTGCAGATATCGGCGCTCAAGTCGGTGACCTGATCCTGCCCCAGTCCGTAGGGTTTCAACGAACCCAAGGTATCGACTGCGGGAAACTGTGTCGTAAAGCCCTTCTGCAACAGGTTCGCCGTCGCATCCGCACGCGCCGCGAGGCTGTCTGTGCCCAGAACGACCGAAATGATGGTGCGGCCGTTCCGGGTCGCCGAACCGATCTGGTTGAAGCCCGACGCGCAGATGAAACCGGTCTTCATGCCGTCCGCACCGGCGAAACGGCCGATCAGCAGATTGATATTGGCCGTGTTCGTCTTGCCGTTGGTAAAGCCTTCAAGAGCGAAATAGCCCGCATATTGCGGGAAGTCACGCCGTAACGCGACTGTCAGGACTGCGAGATCGCGCGCCGTCGTATATTGGCCCCTGCCTGGCAGGCCGTTCGGATTGACGAAATGCGAATCCGACATGCCGAGCTTTGCTGCATCGGAATTCATGCGCAGGACAAAGGCATCCTGGGTCCCAGCGACGGCCTCTGCCACGGCAACCGCGACGTCATTCGCCGACTTGATCATGAGGATCTTCAACGCGCTGTCGAGCGTCAGCTTCTGCCCCGGCTTGTAATACATTTTCGCAGCCGGCTGGGCAGCCGCCTGCTTGCTGATGACGATCGGCGTTTCGAGGCTGATCTCGCCGGCGCGGATTGCATTGAACACCGTATAGGCCGTCATCAGCTTTGTCAGCGATGCCGGATACCATTTGCGAAAGGCTTCTTCATGCTCCAGCACGCGGCCGCTTTGGACATCGACGAGGATATGCGGATTGGCCTGCGCCAGCGGAACCGAGAAGAAAAAAGCGGCGGTAGCGGTGGCTGCGAATGAAATCAAACGTTTCTGGCGCGTTGACACGGTTCGTCCCTAAGATGTCCGGAAATCTCGAAAGCTTCACCTATTTAGCTTATATGGCCATGACATGGCAAAGGTCATTGAATAAGTTATTCCGCGGCGCAGCATTGCGCAAGCCGCCGGACAACCCGATTTCGCGACAGGAAGTTACGTATGCCGATTTTAAACAGAGCCGCTGAAATGCAAGCCGAAGTGGCCGAATGGCGCCGCTATATCCACGCCCGGCCGGAGCTTCTTTTCGCGGTCGAAAACACGGCGGCCTTCGTTGCCGGCAAGCTCAGGGAGTTCGGCGTTGACGAAATTGTGACCGGCATCGGCCGCACCGGCGTGGTCGGCCTGATCAAGGGCAAGGGAGAGGGCAGCCGCACGATCGGCCTCCGCGCCGACATGGACGCCCTGCCGATGACGGAGATCACCGGCAAGCCCTGGGCCTCGACGACACCCGGCAAGATGCATGCCTGCGGACATGACGGCCACACGGCAATGCTGCTTGGCGCCGCGAAATATCTTGCCGAGACCCGCAACTTCAACGGCAACATCGCCGTAATCTTCCAGCCGGCCGAAGAGGGCGGCGGCGGCGGCAACCTGATGGTCCAGGACGGCATGATGGAGCGCTTCAGTATCGAGGAGGTGTACGGGATGCATAATCTGCCGGGCCTTCCCGTCGGGCAGTTCGCCACCCGCCAAGGCGCGATCATGGCGGCAACGGACGAGTTCACGGTGACAATCAAGGGCCTCGGCGGTCATGCCGCCCAGCCGCACCGTACGATCGACCCGATTGCGATCGGTGCGCAGATCGTCACCAACCTGCAGATGATCGCTTCGCGCAGTGCTGATCCCCTGCGTTCTGTCGTCGTCTCGGTTACCAAGTTCAATGCGGGTTTCGCCCACAACGTCATTCCGAATGACGCGCAGATCGCCGGCACGATCCGCACGCTCGACGCCGAAGTCCGTGATCTGGCGGAAACACGCTTGAAGCAGATCATCAACGGCCTGGCCGCTGCCCATGGCGCGCAGGCCGATATCAGTTTCCACCGCAACTATCCCGTCACCGTCAACCATGCCACCGAGACCACCCATGCGATTGCCGTCGCCAGCGACATAGCAGGCGCAGCAAACGTCAATCCTGAAATCGATCCGATGATGGGAGGCGAGGATTTCTCCTATATGCTCAACGCCCGTCCCGGCGCTTTCATCTTCATCGGCAACGGCGACAGCGCAGGCCTTCATAATCCGGCCTATGATTTTAACGACGAAGTCATTTCCCACGGCATCTCTTATTGGGTCCGCCTTGCCGAACAGCGTTTGGGCGCGTGAAAATCTATACGCGATAAGAGCCTCAAAAAAGCTTGGCTTCCCGCCAAGCCTTTTGTATGCATGGCACGGAGTGGTCCCGTAGCTCAGCAGGATAGAGCATCAGATTCCTAATCTGGGGGTCGCGCGTTCGAATCGCGCCGGGATCACCAAAACATTCCGAGGAAGCCCTCGATACGGATAGTGCATCACTGAATGGGCCTGCGAGGGCTGGCGGTGTGTTCCTTCACCACTTCATTTGAACTATCGATTTCCTGAAGCAAGACGTCATAGCCCCAAAGATTGGCGAGATGCTGCAGGACGAGCTTCGTATCGGCCTCCTGAAGAAACCAATCATTCGTGACATTGTGGCGCAAGAGAAGGCGGCGGTCACCGGCAAGATCGACATCGACGATGTCTATTCCCGGGTCGATCCAGCCGATGTCGTATTCGCGGGAAAGCTGACGGCGGATGCGCCGATAGCCGCGTTCGTCGTGGATTGCCGAAACCAGAATTCCTTCTTCCTGCTCCGGGTCGTCGTAAAGATGGAAAAGGCGCAACTGGCGGATCAGGTTGGGGCTCAGGAACTGATTGATGAAACTCTCGTCCCGATAATCGGCCCAGATGTCACGCAGCACCGACATTGCATCGCCTTGTCCGGCAATGTCCGGAAACCACGCCCTGTCCTCTTCCGTCGGTGCCGTCACGATCCGCTCGATATCCTGCATCATTGCAAAACCCAGCGCATAGGGATTGAAGCCCGAGAAGCGACGATCGTCGTAGTTTGGCTGGAACACGACATTGGCATGTGATTTCAGGAATTCGAGGAAGTTTCCGTCGCTGATCTGCCCGCGCTCGTGAAGCCTGTTCATGATCCGGTAGTGGACGTAGGTGGCCGTTCCCTCATTCATCACCTTGGTCTGGCGCTGCGGGTGAAAATACTGCGCGACATGGCGGACGATGCGCAAAATCTCACGCTGCCATGGCTGCAGCAATGGTGCTGATTTTTCGAGGAAATAGAGGATGTTGTCCTGAGGAAGGCCAAGGGCGAGGCGCCGCTTCTCCAGGCCGACATCGGCTGCCGTGCGCTTCTTGCCGGTGGGAACAGTGCGCCAAAGATCGTTGAACACCTGCTCTTCGTGGACCCGGCGCTCCTGCTCCCGCCGCTCCTCGTCACGAAGGTCGACCTTCGTCTTGCCGGCGTGCCGATGCACGCCATGCGACATTAGCGCGTGCGCGGCATCGAGCGTGCGCTCGACTTCGACTTCGCCGTAGCGCTCCTCGCAACGGGCGATGTAGCTCTTGGCGAAATTGAGGTAGTCGAGGATGCCATCGGCATCCGTCCAGAGTTGGAAGAGATAGTTGTTCTTGAAGAAGTGATTATGTCCGAACGCGGCGTGCGCGATAACTAAGGTCTGCATCGTCGCCGAGTTTTCCTCCATCAGATAGGAGATGCAGGGCGAACTGTTGATGACAATTTCATAGGCAAGGTCGCGCATCCCGCGACGGTAGAAAGCCTCGTGATGGGCGAAATGCTTGCCGAAGGACCAATGGCGGTAGAAGAGCGGCATGCCGGTCGACGAGTAGGCATCCAGCATCTGTTCCGAAGTGATGACCTCGATCTGATTTGGGTAGACATCCAGGCCAAGTTCGCCGAGCGCGATCTCCTCGCAGGCGTCATGAACGCGCTGGAGCGTTGGAAAATCCCAGTCGGCGCCGTTAAACAGCAACCGCTGCTTTGACATCGACGTGGTCGTCATGGCGCCACCTTCGACTGTGCATCACGTTTCTGGAAGAGATCGTGGAAGACCGGGAATATTTCGTTGCGCCGACACACTTTGCGCATGGACAGGGGCACCTGTTCGGCACGGATCCCTTCGTAAAGCGTCCAGAGCGGTGAGCGGGACACGGAGGAGTCGCTGTCTTCCTCGCCGACCTCGATATAGGCGAAATACTGGCACAGCGGCAAAATCTCATGACGCAGCAGTTGCCCTGTCATGGTGCCGTCCGAATAGGAGTTGTCACCATCGGAAGCCTGGGCGGCATAGATGTTCCACTCTGCCGGATCGAACCGCGCCGCGACAATCGTGCGCATCGCCGCAAGTGCGCTTGATACCAGCGTACCGCCCGTCGCCGGACCATAGAAGAAGGTTTCCTCGTCGACTTCTTCGGCTTTGTCCGTATGGCGGATGAAGACGATCTCGACCTTCTTGTAGCGCTGCGACAGGAAAAGGTAGAGCAGCAGGTAGAACCGCTTCGCAAGATCCTTCATATGCTCCGACATAGAGCCGGAGACGTCCATCAGGCAGAACATGACGGCCTTCGCCACCGGTTTCGGCTCGCTTTCGAAGCGGCGATAGCGCACATCGAGCGGATCGATATAAGGAATGCGCCGGCTTTTTTCCGTCAACGCTTTGAGTTTAGCCTCAAGAGCCAGGCGCTTCTCGTCGTCTTCGCATTCGCCGATCTCACGCCGAAGTGCCTCCATCTCCTGGATGCGCGGGCGGCGAAGCGCGATCCGTCGCATCATCGCCATCCGAGTCGTGCGGCCGACGGCAATGTTGGACGGTGAACCGGATACCGAATAACCGGCCCGCACAGGGCTTTCTTCCTCAGTTTCCGTCAGCCGCCGCTTGGCGAGATCGGGCAGTTCCAGATCATCAAGAAAGACGTCGAGGAACTCCTCGCGCGTCAGCACGAAGCGGAAACCATCCTCGCCGTCGCCTTCACCTGCTTCCTTCGGCCTGCCGCCGCTCCTGCCAGGCGGCCGCGGGATGATGTCCCCCTCAACGAAGGCTCTGTTTCCCGGCAGAATTTGATCGCTGATGCCGCCCTCGCCCCGGCGGAAACCCGGCTCTGTCAGGCCGTCAATCGGCAGGGTGATTTCGCCACCGTCGAGCACGTCCCGAATATTACGGCTTTGCAGAGAACGTTTCACCGCCTGCTGCACGGCGCTTTTCGCGCGCCGAAGAAACCGTTGACGATTTTCCAAGCTTTTACCGCGCGGATTGAGCCGGCGGTCGACAATGTGCATGATAGCTCCCGCGTGAGCGTTAACTTGCCTGCTTAACGCGCATGTACCATTCCACTAGGCGCCGAACCTGTCTTTCGGTGTAGCCGCGCGTGGTCATGCGCGAAACGAATTCACTGTGTTTCTTTTCGGCTTCGCCGTCCTTCTTTGTGCCGAACGAAATAACTGGCAGCAGGTCCTCGACTTGCGAGAACATGCGTTTCTCGATCACCTCCCTGATCTTTTCATAGCTCGTCCAAGACGGGTTTTTCCCGCTGTTGTTTGCACGCGACCGCAAGCAGAACTTGACGATTTCGTTTCGGAAGTCCTTCGGGTTGGCGATACCCGCGGGCTTTTCAATCTTCGTCAACTCCTGATTGAGCAGTTCCCGGTCGAGAAGCTGGCCGGTATCCGGATCCTTGAAGTCCACATCCTCGATCCAGGCATCGGCATAGTCCACGTAGCGATCGAAAAGATTCTGTCCGTAATCGGCATAGGATTCCAGATAGGCTTTCTGAATCTCGTTGCCGATGAACTCCGCATAGCGCGGTGCGAGTTCGGCCTTGATGAACTCCATGTAGCGTTTCTCGATCTCGTCAGGAAACTGCTCGCGGCGGATCGCCTGTTCCAGAACGTACATCAGATGAACCGGATCGGCCCCCACTTCGCTCGTGTGATGATTAAAGGTCGAAGCGAGCACTTTGAAGGCGAAACGTGTCGATATTCCGTCCATTCCCTCGTCAACGCCGCCTGCATCCCGATATTCCTGGACACTACGGGCTCGCGGATCGGTCTCCTTGAGGCTTTCGCCGTCATAGGTGCGCATCTTGGAAAAATATGTCGAGTTTTCATGCTTTCGCAAGCGCGAAAGCACCGAAAAGCGCGCCAGCATTTTAAGCGTCCCCGGTGCACAAGGAGCATCCGCGAGTTCCGACCCTTCGATCAGTTTCTCGTAGATCTTCTGCTCCTCGGTGACCCGGAGGCAATACGGCACCTTGATGACGCAGATGCGGTCGATGAAAGCTTCATTGTTCTTGTTCGCCTTGAAACTCTGCCATTCGGCCTCGTTGGAATGCGCAAGAACAATGCCCGAAAAAGGAATGGCGCCGATATTTTCGGTACCAATGTAATTTCCCTCCTGCGTCGCTGTCAGCAGGGGATGCAACATCTTGATCGGCGCCTTGAACATCTCGACGAATTCCAGCAGGCCCTGGTTGGCGCGGTTGAGCGCGCCGGAATAGCTGTAGGCGTCCGGATCATTCTGGGAATAGGTCTCAAGCTTGCGGATATCGACCTTGCCCGCCAGGGAAGAAATATCCTGATTGTTCTCGTCGCCCGGCTCGGTCTTGGCGATGGCGATCTGGCGCAACCGCGAAGGCTGCATTCTGACGACGCGGAATTGGGAAATATCGCCACCGAACTCGTCAAGCCGCTTCAGGCACCACGGGCTCATTAGCCCGGTCAGCCGCCGCGTCGGAATGCCGTATTCCTCAAGGAGCAGCGACCCCATTGTGGCTGGATCAAAGAGGCTGAGCGGACTTTCAAAGACCGGACTGACCTCCTCGCCCGCCTTCAGCACAAAGATCGGATGGACTTCCATCAACTGCTTTAATCGTTCAGCTAGCGACGACTTGCCGCCGCCGACCGGACCGAGCAGATAAAGAATCTGCTTACGCTCCTCGAGCCCCTGTGCGGCATGTGTGAAGAACGAAACGATACGCTCGATCGTCTCCTCCATGCCGTAAAAGCCAGTGAAGGCCGGGTAGGTCCGGATCGTCCTGTTCATGAAGACCCGGCCGAGACGTAGATCCTTGGCGGTGTCCAATACCTCCGGTTCGCCTATCGCTGCAAGGAGACGCTCCGTCGCGTTGGCATAGGCAAGCGGCTCCTGCTTGCAGAGCGACAAGTATTCTGTGATGGACATCTCAGTTTCGCGTCGCGTTTCATAGTTACGCGTAAACGCATCGAACACGGATTCATTCAGCATGGGCCCTCCATTCAAGGTTTATGCCACAGGCTCCCGAAATAGCCGTACCACCGCAATGGAAACAACATTTCGTTGAGAATCAATATGTTTCGTGAATTGATTGGACACCTGTCGGCCGTCTATAGCAATGCACAAAAATGTGCATCCATCGGTCGTTTTGGCTCCAATCAAACTAACTATACTATATCCTAATTCGTAAGGCGCCAGTGCGATATCAGCACATTTCAGGACGTGACATGAGGCCGCAAAGGGCTTCTAATGCCGCTGCTGCTGATTCCCGCGCGCGGAAAATCGAAAGATTCCACGCTTGACCGGTTGCGCTTACGATTTTGATTTTCCCACGAGCCGGCATAAACAGCGCGAGACCGCGAGCCTTACACGCTCCAGCGGACGCTTTTGCTATATTTGCCGAATCAACCATCAAACTCCTCATCCAAGCTTGGCGCCCCTTCCGATGACGAAAGGGGCCCTAATGCAATTTGTCAGGCCGGGGTTAGCGTCATCGACGCGCCGGCCGCTGCAATATTGAGACCGAGCTGGCCTGTTACGCTGAGAGGCTGGAGATGGATCGATCCCGCGGTACCACCGACCAAGACATTCGCACCGACACCGGCGCCAAGCGTGGCTTCAGCCACGGCGCCGACATAAAGGCCACCGAGCGAGCCGCGATGATAGCCGGCAGTCGGCGCGAAGACAGCCCAAATGAGGCGGCTGCGCGTCGTAAAGCCGAGATCCACACCGAGTTTTCTGATATCGCCGGTATAGTGATCGGAAATCTCCTGACCAACACTCGAAGAAAAAACGCAGTCGGCCTCCTTCGCTGAACCGAGCACGTAGCCGAGGCCCCCACCGACATCGCATGTCAGGAGGCCAATCTTGACCCCACCGCGTACGTCCGGCTCTTGGTAGCCGCGTGCGTCTGGCTCTTGGTAGCGCCGGATCGTGTCAGCTGCGTATGCAGCCGTCACGCAGGCTTGAGCCAGTGACGCTGCGGCAACTATCATCGCAATGGACTTTTTCATCATGGTCTCCTTACTCAAATTATGGCTATGGCATTGGGTTCAGCCGGCGAAGAACAAACTCTGAAACACATAACGTGCGTCGTCGAAGAATGATCCCAACTGTCTCCCCCTTATCTGCATGTCATGGCGCCGTGCCTTGGTTGCATGTTGCGGACAGCCAACACTGCTCCCATCGCAAACCGACATTTCAAAGGCGCAGCCTAAATCGGCCCGGGTCGGCGTCCTTTTCTCCCGACAAGTGGCGGAAAAGCGACAGCGAGCAAATGGCGCCCGATATCGTCTTTGGGAACTTTGAAATCGGGCTGGCGTTGAGGGCGAAACAGGGAGTGTTTCGTCATGCGTACCAAGATGACCATCGTTGCGATAGCTTACGTCGTGATCAGTGGCCTGTTGCTTTTAATCGCTCATCAGTCGTCCGGCCCAGTCACCACAGAAAAGACCGACCGCGCGGGCGGCGCAGACAATGGCTCGGTATTCCTTAGCGAGCGCTTTGCCGGCTGAATCAGCAAATGCAATGTAGGCCCCACATGCCAGCGGTCCAACTGCCGAGTACCAATCTTTCGTCCTGGTTTATGGTGTTGCGTGCGCATTCAACCAAGCAGGATCCGGTTCCGAACAGCACGTACGCCCTGAACGTCTCGCGCGACGGCCGTCGCGCGTTCGATTTCATCGGCAGTACCAACCGAGCCGGTCAGTACGATGTCGTCGCCTTCGGCCGTTACTTCGACGTCTGAAGCGTCGATGCCGCCAGCTGTCGCAAGCGCGCCAGCCACTGCCCTTTCAAGCGATGCATGATCGACCGACACCGCTTCGATTCCAGGCTGCTTCCCGTGGAATGTAGCCTTCTTGAAAACCATGATCGTTCCTCCTGTTGGATTGCAGAGAAACGCAAAGGCAACCGGCTTTGTTGCAGCCGTCGATCTCGTGATCGCCTACCAGCTTACCCGGTAGTTGACATTGACGCTGGCTGAGCGTTCCGACGAAAGCGGATCGGTCACCGAAGCATTGAGATTGAGGTTCGGAAGAACAGTCTGGCTGACGCCCACTGAACTCGAAAAATCCTTGCCGAAATCCGTCACGCTGCTTCCTGCCGAAATTGACGTTCCAGTCCATGGATAGATCAGTTTCAGCGCCTGGGTTGCCGTCACCGACGTCTGACGTGTTTCGACGGCAGCGTAGCCGACGCTGACAGCCCGGCTTGTCTGCAGGTCGAGCGAGTCAGAGAGAATAAAACTGCGCGAGCGGCTCAGCATCAGCGAACCACTGCCGCGCAACGTATCGATCCGGATGCTTGCATCCTGTTGCGCTTTGCCTGCCGGCGTGACGCGCGCCTTTGTGATCTTTCCCCAAAACGTCGCTTGTTCGGAGCCGGGCTGGATGGCCTCGCCCTCGGTCGATGCGAGCGCCAGGTCGGCGCCGGCGCTCGTTTCCCATTCGAACGGAAGGCGAAAACCCATCGTCGCCTTGTAGGACTGCTCGGAAACCCGCACTGGTGCCCAGATCAAAAGATTGTCCGCCTTGGCCGGAAGGGGCCCCAGAAGGCATAGGCCCGACAATAGTATTTTCTTCAACGTCGTCATCAAATCCAATCGCACTCAGCGCGCACCGCGCAAAAACCCGCTGATGCGCTTCCACGCATCCTTTTAACTCCTCCCGATTTGTGAACTGGCCCGGCATCTGATGCCATTTGCCAATGCAGCGCGACATCAGTCGTCGGCGACTGCAGAACAACTGCGGAGTTAAATTCCGCAGGAATTGTTATAAGGATCACATCCGAAGCCCATCGTGTAAACCACTCAACGGTAGAAAAGTGCTGCACTGCACACTTGCCGCCCATTTCAAAGCCTTGTAGAGCCAGAGGCTAATGGGAAATCTTCGGCAAAAAACCCGCATGACGACCGGCACAAACGCGCCGCGGCGCCTCAGCATCTTCGGTTCAACGGGCTCGATCGGACAAAATACGCTCGATGTCGTCCAGCAGCTGGGCGGCCGTGAGAGCTATGAAATTTCGGTGGTGACCGGAAATGAAAATATTGAGCTTCTTGCGCAGCAGGCAAGATCGACCGGCGCCCGGCTGGCAGTCACCGCAAGCGACAGCAGATACAGATCTCTGAAGGCCGCGCTCTCGGGCAGCGGTATCGCCGTCGCAGCCGGTGCTCAAGGACTAGCGGAAGCCGCCGACATCGAAGCGGACTGGGTCATGGCCGCGATCGTCGGCACGGCGGGGCTGGTGCCGACACTGGCGGCAGCGCGCAAGGGTGCGGCGATCGCGCTGGCAAACAAGGAGTGCCTTGTTTCAGCAGGCGATCTCTTTGTCGAAGCGGTGCTGAAGGGGGGCGGGCTGTTGATCCCGGTCGATAGCGAACATAGCGCCATTTTCCAGTCGCTTGACGAAAATCAGCGGCACGCCGTCGAACGGATCATCCTGACGGCATCAGGCGGCCCTTTCCGCACCTGGTCGCGCGCCGAGATGGCGAATGTGACTGCGGCAACCGCCCGCGCCCATCCGAATTGGTCGATGGGCTTGAAAATCTCCATCGGCAGTGCCTCGATGTTCAACAAGGCACTGGAGATGATCGAGGCTAAGCACCTCTTCTGTGTCCGCCCGGACCAGATCGAGGTGGTCGTGCATCCGCAATCTATCGTCCATTCCATGGTCGGTTATACCGATGGATCCATCATCGCCCAACTCGGCAGCCCGGATATGCGAACGGCGATCGGCTATGCGTTGGAATATCCTCGCCGGCCGAAGCTGAATGTCGAGCGCCTGGATTTCGCAAAGCTCTCTCGTCTGGACTTCGAAGCGCCGGACGAAAAGCGTTTCCCCGCTCTCAGGCTTGCGCGCACGGCATTGGAGCGAGGCGGCTTGCAAGGGGCAATCATGAATGCTGCTGAGGAAGTGGCCTTTCATGCCTTCGTCGACGAACGGATCGGCTTCCTGCAAATGGCCGATATTGTCGAAGCCGTTATGGACAGGATGGCCGGCACGGGCGGCGCGCACACTATGGATGACGTCTTTGCGGCCGACGCTGAAGCGCGCAGGCTTGCTGCCGAACTGGTTGCGCTCAACGAAAAAGCCGCCTGACGGCAGGCCGCCGATTGGCGGCCTCGACCAGCGCGAACGCAAGTGCACAATCGCAACGACGTGCGCAGCGACTGCAATGGGACGTCGAAAGCGCTGCTGGCCGAATTCGAAACGGCTGTCGATTACACATGCCTGTTGCGATGATAAACACCGGTGAGTGGCTACCATGAGATCCAGACCACCGCGGTCGTCCGCCATCCGTATCTTCGGAGCCGCAAGGCCAGCAAGGGCGAACTAATGGGCGCAAGGAGCGGCCTGTTGCGGCATTCTTATCCCACAGCCGGACAGCGACCTCGCGCTGTTCTTCCCGATGACCACGAAGCCAATCGATTTTATGCGACCTGCCTTGCGAGCGCGCAGCGCGACCAGAGGGAGTGGAGTGCTGCGACCAGCTGTTCGATGTCGGCATCGGAATGCAGCGGCGTCGGGGTGATGCGCAGCCGTTCGGTCTTCTTCGGCACCGTCGGATAGTTGATCGGCTGGACATAGACGCCGAAATTGTCGAGCAGCAGATCCGAGATCCATTTGCACTTCGCCGCATCGCCGACCAAGACCGGCACGATGTGGCTCGGGTTCGGCATATGCGGGATGCCGCGCTGGTCAAGCAATGATCTCAGCTTGCGCACCCGGTCCTGATGGCGGGCGCGCTCGAACTGGCTGACTTTCAGGTGCTGGATCGAGGCCACCGCACCGGCAGCAAGCGCCGGCGGCAGCGCCGTCGTGAAGATGAAGCCGGAGGCAAACGAGCGGATGAAATCGCACAGCGCCGTTGAGGCGGCGATATAGCCGCCCATGACGCCGAAGGCCTTGCCGAGCGTGCCTTCGATGATGGTCAGCCGGTCCATCAGCCCCTCGCGCTCGGCAATGCCGCCGCCGCGCGGACCATACATGCCGACGGCATGCACTTCGTCGAGATAGGTCATCGCGCCATATTTGTCGGCGAGATCGCAGATCTCCTTGATCGGCGCGATATCGCCATCCATCGAATAGACGGATTCGAAGGCGATCAGCTTCGGCGCCTTCGGATCGGCGGCCGCAAGCTTGGCTTCGAGATCGGCGACGTCGTTGTGCTTCCAGATCACCTTGCCGCATTTCGCATGGCGGATGCCTTCGATCATCGAGGCATGGTTCAGCGCGTCGGAGAAGATGATCAGCCCGGGGATCCTGGCGCCGAGCGTGCCGAGCGACGCCCAGTTGGAGACATAGCCGGAGGTGAAGATCAGTGCTGCTTCCTTGCCGTGCAGATCGGCCAGCTCGCGCTCGAGCAGCACATGGTAGTGATTAGTGCCAGAGATATTCCGGGTGCCTCCCGCACCCGCGCCACAGTGGTCGATGGCGTTCTTCATCGCCTCGATCACCTTCGGGTTCTGGCCCATGCCGAGATAGTCGTTGGAACACCAGACGGTAACGTCCTTCTGACCGTCAGCCGTGTGGCGCGTGGCGCGCGGAAAGTTGCCGCGATGACGCTCGAGATCGGCGAAAACCCGATAGCGGCCTTCCTTGTGAAGCCCGTCCAGCTCGCTCCTAAAAAATCCTTCGAAATCCATGCATGTGCTCCAGTATCGCGCGACGGTTTTGCTGAGCGGACGATCGCGCGTCAACCCTTACTTCACGCTTTAGCACCAACTGCGGCAAATGGCCCATATTTTTGAATGATTCCAGATAAAAAATTGCGCGAATCTCGCTGATCCGGAGCGCGTTCTTACACAATTGATGGAGCCGGCAAGCCGGCTCCGCTCGATATGTTAGCCCGCTGCGGCAACGGCGCGCTTCGCCATCACCTTCACCAGATTAGCGCGATATTCCGCGCTGGCATGCAGGTCCGACATCAACGCGGCCGGATCGACATCGACGCTCGTGACCGCATCCGGCGACCAGTTGGCGCCCAGCGCCTGCTCCATCGCAGATTGGCGAAAGACGCCGCTGGAGCCCGCACCAGTGACGGCGACGCGCACGCCGCCGGATCCCTTCGCAACGAAGACGCCGGTCATGGCATAGCGGGAAGCCGGATTCGCAAACTTGGCGTAGCCGGCCCTCTCCGGCGCCTCGAAGCTGATCGCTGCGATCAGTTCAGCCTCCTCAAGCGCCGTTTCGAAAAGACCGGTGAAGAAATCGTCGGCTGCGATCTCGCGTTTATTCGTGACGATACGGGCATTCAGCGCCAGCATCGCAGCCGGATAATCGGCAGCAGGATCGTTATTGGCGATTGAACCGCCGATGGTACCCATATGCCGCACATGCGGATCGCCGATCCGTCCGGCGAGGTCGCACAAGGCTGGGCAGATTGCGCCGATTGCGGCAGAAGACGCCACTTCCGCATGTGTCAATGCCGCGCCGATCCGCACCTTGCGGCCTTCGACCTGGATACCTTTCATCGCCTCAATGTGGCGTAGATCCACCAGATCGCTTGGCGCGGCAAGCCGTTGCTTCATCGTTGCGATCAAAGTCATGCCCCCGGAGACATATTTGCCCTCCGATGCGCCCGTGATCATGCTCACGGCCTCATCGACTGTCGAGGCGCGGTGATAATTCGTTTGATACATGGCCGTTCCTCCTCAGTGGGTTGCTCGCGCAGCCATCCACACCTTCTGCGGCGTGGCGGGCATCGTCAGCATGTTGTTGCCGATCGCATCCGTGATCGCATTCATCAGCGCCGGCGGCGAGCCGATCGCGCCCGCCTCGCCGCAGCCCTTGACGCCCAGCGGGTTGCTCGGACACGGGGTGTTTTGATGCGACAGATCGAAGGATGGCAGGTCGTCGGCACGCGGCATGGCGTAATCCATGTAGCTCGCGGTCAAAAGCTGGCCGCTCTCGTCGTAGTGAACGCCTTCAAGCAGCGCCTGGCCGATGCCTTGGGCAAGGCCACCATGGACCTGGCCCTCGACAATCATCGGGTTGATGATATTGCCGAAGTCGTCGGCAGCGACGAACTGCACGATTTTCGTCGTGCCCGTTTCGGGATCGACTTCGACCTCGCAGATGTAGCATCCCGCCGGGAACGTGAAGTTCGACGGATCATAGAAGGCCGTCTCCTTCAGACCCGGCTCCATTCCGGCAGGCAGATTGTGGGCGGTGTAGGCGGCAAGCGCTACCTGGAACCACGGCAGCGTCTTGTCCGTGCCCGCCACCTTCAGCTCGCCGTTTTCGATCACAATATCGCTCTCATCCGCCTCCATGAGGTGCGCGGCAATCTTTTTCGCCTTGGCCTCGACCTTGTCGAGCGCCTTGGCGACGGCCGACATGCCAACGGCACCGGAGCGCGAACCATAGGTACCCATGCCCATCTGCACCTTGTCGGTATCGCCGTGAACGATGGAAATGCTATCGATCGGCACGCCGAGCCGGCCCGCAACGAGCTGTGCGAAAGTCGTTTCATGTCCCTGGCCGTGGCTATGCGACCCGGTCAGGACCTCCACGGTACCGACGGCATTGACCCGCACCTCGGCGGACTCCCAAAGGCCGACACCGGCGCCGAGGGAGCCGACCGCCTGCGACGGAGCAAGCCCGCATGCCTCTATATAGCAGCTCATGCCGATGCCGCGCTTCATGTCACGCTGGCTAGCCTCCTCCTTGCGCGCGGCAAAGCCGTTCCAATCGGCCGCCTGCATCGCCGCGTTGAGCGAAGCTTCATAATCGCCTGCGTCGTAGTTCAAAATGACCGGCGTCTGGTGGGGGAACGAGCGGATGAAATTCTTACGCCTGAGTTCAGCAGGCGAAATGCCGAGCTCGCGCGCCGCCGTTTCCATGGTCCTTTCGAGGAGATAGGTCGCCTCCGGCCGCCCCGCCCCGCGATAGGCGTCGACAGGCGCGGTGTTGGTATAGACCGTACGCACATTGGCGTGGATTGCCGGTATATCGTACTGGCCGGAAAGCAGCGTCGCGTAGAGGTAGGTCGGCACGCAGGACGAAAACAGCGACATGTAGGCGCCGAGGTTGGCGATCGTGTCGACCTTCAGTGCCGTGATGCGATTGTCTGCATCGAAGGCCATTTTGACCTTGGAGACGTGATCGCGGCCGTGCGCATCCGTGAGAAAGGCCTCCGTGCGGTCTGCAGTCCATTTCACCGGCACGCCGGTCTTCTTCGATGCCCAGAGACAGACGATCTCCTCCGGATAGATGTAGATCTTGGAGCCGAAGCCGCCGCCGACATCCGGCGCGATCACCCGCAGCTTGTTTTCCGGCGCCACGTTGTAGAAAGCGCTCATGACCAGCCGCGCCAGATGCGGATTCTGGCTGGTGGTGTAGCAGGTATAATGGTCGTCGCCCGCATCGTAGATGCCGAGCGTGGCGCGCGGCTCCATCGCATTGGGGGAGAGGCGGTTGTTGACGATATCGACCTCGATCACATGTTCTGCTTGCGCAATTGCCTGGTCGGCAGCGGCAGCGTCGCCGATCTCCCAGTCGAAAATCAGATTATTGGCCGCTTCCGGATGGATTTGCGGCGCACCGGGTTTTAGAGCATCGACCGCCTCGATCACAGCCGGCAGTTCCTCGTAGTCGACAACGACTGCTTCTGCCGCGTCGCGCGCTTCGTCGAGCGAATCCGCTATGACGATCGCAACAGCATCGCCCACATAGCGCACCGTCTCCACCGCCAACGGGCGCCACGCGCCCATTTTCATCGCCGAACCGTCCTTCGAATGGATCATCCAGCCGCAGATGAGGTTGCCGATGCCGTCAGCGAGCAATTGCTTGCCGTCCAGCGCGTCGATGACGCCAGGCATGGCTTTCGCAGCGGAAATATCGATGCTCTTGATTTTGGCATGCGCATGCGGACTGCGAACGAAATAGCCGTATTTCATGCCGGGCACGACCATATCGTCGGTATAGCGGCCCTTGCCGGTTAAGAACCGCTTGTCTTCCTTGCGTGCGACGCGTGCACCAACTCCTTCGACACCCATGATGTCCTCCCAATGGGGTTTTGGTCTGGCACTCCGCCAAATCGCATCGTGTGCGGCAGTCAGCCAGACAATTCCGGAAAGATGTTACTCGGCAGCCTGCTTGGCGCCGCCATGCATCTCCGCATTGGCGGAAAGCACGGCCTTGACGATGTTGTGATAACCGGTGCAGCGACAGATGTTGCCTTCGAGCTCCTGGCGAACCGTCTGTTCATCCAGTTGCCCGCCATGACGATTGATCATGTCGACCGCGGTCATCACCATGCCGGGCGTGCAGAACCCGCACTGGAGCCCGTGATGCTCCTTGAAGGCGGCCTGAACCGGATGAAGTTCGCCATTTGCGGCTAGGCCTTCGATCGTCGTGACCGACGAGCCCGATGCCTGAACGGCGAGGATCGTGCAGCTCTTGACCGACTTGCCGTCCATATGGACGACGCAGGTGCCGCACTGCGTCGTATCGCAGCCGACATGGGTTCCCGTCAGGCCCAGTCTTTCGCGAATGAAATGGACGAGAAGCGTGCGCTCTTCACAGTCGCCGCTCACCGCCCGGCCGTTCACCGTCAGTTTCACCTTCGCCATGATTTTCTCCTCGTGCCTCCTCCAGGCACAGGAACATCATTTGACTTTTTCGCTTAGGGATCAACCGCTACTTTGGGGAGTTCTGCCAAATTTGCTCTACGGACGACTGCATGACTCCGCATGACATCTGAATCGGATTGAAAACAACCGTGATCACAAAAATTTCAGCTGCAAACTGGACGCCATCCTGTTGCGACATAGTTTTAATTATCAAAAAGACACCGTGAAGGGACAGCGGCTGCCAAGCGGCAGTCAACCTTGGAGAGAAAAAATGAAGAAAGCAATCGCATTTGCTCTGATCGGCCTCTCGATCGCGAGCTGCACACCGACGGAGCGGGGTGCCGGGATCGGTGCGGCATCTGGTGCGGTCATCGGCGGGGTGGCCACAGGCAATGTTCGCGGAGCCGCAGTCGGCGCTGCGATCGGCGGCGTCGCAGGTGCCGTCATTGGCAGAGTCGCAGAACAGCCTGGGCAATGCTACTATCGCGACCGCTATGGTCGCCGCTATATCGACGATTGCCCCTAAGACGTAGTGCCAAGGTTCGAAAATCCCGGCTGCAAACCGGGATTTTTACCTTTCGTGCTAAATTAGCTCGAAAATAGCTTAAATCGGTACACCTCGTGCATTTTTGCCGCTAAGCTGTTAATGGCTGGGCAACGCATGTAATCAAAAGCGGCGGATGCATATCAGAGGGAAGACACCGAAATCGGGTTTTGCGTATCGGCGGGCAGGCACCATGATGGTGATCGCGGCGGCGGCTGCGTTTTCACCGGTTCTGACTGGCGAGGCCTATGCATTCAAGCTTTTCGGCATTACCATTTTTGGCGAAGACGAGAATGACAGCGAGCAGGTGCCTGATCCTGTGCGCTACGACGCCAATCTTGCAACGAATACCGCCGATCCTGATCTCAAAGAGGCTTTGGAGAATAGTTCGCGCCTGATCGGCGACGAGGATCGCCCGGTTTCCGGCGATCTGGGCATTGTCGTCAAGGCACGCGACGACCGCGACCGCCTGATCGCGGCGCTCTATGAAAAAGCGCGCTATGGCGGCGTCGTGACGATCACGATCGACGGAAAGAACATCGACGAACTTCCTCCCAACCCGACCTTCGACCGATCCAGGCCCGTTTCCGTTCAAGTCGCCATCGAGCCGGGACCGGTTTTCCGGGTCAAGGAAGTGCAGTTCGGCGGCGATGCTGCAAGCCGCAATCCCGCCGATTACGACCTTGCGCCTGGCGAAGTGGCCGGATCGCTGACGATCATCAAGGCCGGGGACAAGATCGTCGAACAGCTGAAGAGCGAGGGCCGACCGCTTGCGAAGCTGACCACACGCCAAGTGGTGGCCGATCACCGCACCAAGACGGTCGATATCGTCATCGCGACGGAAGGGGGTCCGATCGCCCCGATCGGCAATGTCGGCGTCACCGGGCAGAAAGCCGTCAAACCCGCGTTCATCCAGCGTTATTCGCGCCTTGAAAAAGGGGGAGCCTATTCTCCCGAGGCACTCAAGAAGGCTGGCGAACGGTTGCGCGCGCTCGGCGTTTTTTCGAGCGTCACCATTCACGAAGCCGATAGCCTCGCCGCCGATGGTACGCTGCCCATGACGATTGAAGTCTCGGAAGGCAAGCAGCGCTATTTCGGTGTCGGCGCCAATTATTCGACGATCGACGGCATGGGAGTCCAAGGTTATTGGGGACACCGCAACCTTTTCGGCGAAGCGGAATCCCTTCGGATCGAGGGCACGGTTGGCCGCCTCGGCGAAAACGACATCGGAAATCTCGACTACTCGACAGGTATTCTCTTCACCAAACCCGGCGCCTTTTTCCCTGCCGCAACGCTGAAGGCCGGCATTCTCGCAAAGACCGAAAATCCGGATGCCTACAACGCATCCCTGATCACCGCATCGCTCGGCCTGTCTTACGAGCTGACCGATCAAGATACCGCCTCGGCGAGCGCTGAAATCAGCTATGAGAAGGATGATGACGCCTTCGGCGACAATGAATATCTGACTTTCGCCCTGCCGCTTACTTACGAGCGCGATGCGCGCGACAACAAACTCAACCCCACGGAAGGCTACCGGGCCACGCTTGCAGCGACGCCGAGCTATGAGATGTTCGGCAGCACGATCTTCTCGTCCTTCGAGGGTTCGATAACCGGCTACCAGTCGATCGGCGCGGAAGACAATGTTGTCTTCGCTGGCAAGGTGGCGGCCGGCCTGCTGGTTGGCGGAGAATTGCCGGACATTCCCGCAACCAGACGTTTTTTTGCCGGCGGGGGCGGCTCGGTTCGGGGGTATGGCTATCAGGAGATTTCCCCCTACAACGCTGAGGATGAAGCGACGGGCGGCAAATCCTATGTCACCGCCTCGCTGGAAGCGCGCGTCAGGATCACCGAGACCATTGGCATCGTTCCTTTCATCGACGTCGGAACAGTGGGGAGCGAGGAGTTTCCCGATTTTTCCGACATCCGGGCCGGTGCCGGCGTCGGAATACGCTACGCCACGCCTTTTGGCCCCCTGCGGCTTGATTTTGCCGTACCGTTGAACAAGTACGAGAATGGCACGAGTTACGGCATCTATGCCGGGATCGGCCAGTCGTTCTAGAATGCGATAGTCGCGGATTTCAAACCCGCGATCAATGACGAGAACAGGGTAGTTCCGCCTTCATGCAAGCGCTGACGAAATTCGTGAGTTGGACCATCCGTGTGATCGGCGTTGCGACCGGTGCTGCACTGATCCTTGCCGCGATAGCCATTGCGATCTTCGGCTTCACCTCGTTCGGCTCGCGCATTGTTACGGAGGAAGTCGCGGAAGCCCTTTCGAACCGCGACATGAAAATTACGGTCCGCGAGCCAAGCGGCTTGCTGACCGGCGGATTGCGCGCTGCGGAGATAACCGTCTCAGATACGCGCGGGGTATTCGCGCAGATAACCGGTCTCTCGATAGACTGGAACCCGCTGGCGCTGCTCCGCGGCGCATTCCACGCAAGCGAACTCTCCCTCCGCTCCGTCAATATTATCCGAAAGCCGGTGCGTACCATTCCCTCACCACCAACAAGCGGTGAGGACGAGGGTTTCAGCCTGCCGATCAAGATCGATGTCGACAGGATCGCTATCTCGGACATCAATCTGAGCGAGAAATTCGCGGGACGCGCGTTTACTTTAACGGCGGGCGGCAATCTGCAGGCCGACCAGAATGGCGGGAATGGCGTAATCAATATCAGCCGTCACGATGTGCCGGATGCCAAGCTCTCGGCCGATTTGGCGTTCATGCCCGATCAGAACCAGTTGCGGCTGAAGGCGCAGCTGTCTGAACCGAAGGGGGGGCTGGTTGCAGCTTTCCTATCGCTGCCGGGCGACCCTTCAGTCGATATCGTCGTCGATGGCGAAGGGCCGGTCTCGGATTGGAACGGCAGGCTTCAAGCCGCCCTGGACGGTCAGCAACGCGCTTCGATCAAAGGACATCATGCGCTCACACAGGACGGTCTGCACCATCTTGATCTCAAGGGCGGCGGCGATCTGAGCACTCTTCTGCCGCCGGCCTTCCGGCCATTGTTTTCCGGCCAGACGAACATCGATGTCTCCGCCACCTTCAATAGAGGCAAACTCGATATCCAGACCGGCAACATAGCAACCGGCAGCGTCGTCATTGCGGCATCCGGCACCCTGGATCGGGCGGGAAACAACAGCCTGAACGTCAACGTGCTCGGTACGTCAGGTCCGGTTGATTTTCGTTGGCCGCTTGCCGATGGCGAAGCCCGTTTCATGGTGACCGGTCTAAACCTCGCCCTCACGGGCGACGCGCAGTCGGCACGGCTGAACGCCAGTGCTTCGCTCGATGCCGCAACATTGCCTCAGGCGACGATCGGCAACGTAAAGCTGACCGCGAAGAGCGACGCTTTCAATCTGGCCAAGCGCTCCGGTGCCGTTCAGTTGCGCATGGTTGCCGGTGATACGACGTTCCTGAACCCGGATGTCAATCGGGCAATACAAGGTCCTGTGACGCTTGCCGCGCCGCTCCAAATCGCCGCCGATGGCGTAGGCTTCAACGGGACAACATTTGAAAGCGCCAATGCAAGCGGCACCGTCAACGGCAGCTATAAGCTTACCGACAACACGCTGACGGGAAATGCGAAGCTTACAGTTCAACCCGCGGCACTGCCGCCTGCTATCGCGCCGCGCTTCGATACGCCGATCTCGATCGATACACAGATCGCCGGAACCATTCCGTCCAAGATCAACCTCTCGGATCTCGTCGTCAAATCCGGAACGATCGAAACTGCCGGCTCCGTGGTGCTTGACGGCGAAAGCCTCACCGCTAGCCTTTCCGGGCGGCTGCCGGATGTAAAAAAGGTTCTGGAAACCGCCGAAGGCGAGGCGAGCTATACGGTCAATGCCAGCGGCCCGCTGACAGCCCTGGCGATAAAGGCAAATTTGAAGGCCGCAACTCTTCGCACCGCTGGCCGCACGCTTGGTGACTTGGACGTCAACATTTCCGGCGCGGCTGATCCCGACGCACCGCAAGGTACCATCAATGCCAAGGTCACGATCGACGGCCAACCGATTATTATCGTTGCCGACGCACAGTCCAAAGGCGGCGTCATCAACGTTCCGTCTCTCAGTGCGGACGTCGGCAGCAACCGGCTGCGAGGCAATATCCAACTGTCCTCACGCTTCGAGCCAACCGGAGCGCTCACCTTCGATTTTCCCGATATCGGCCTGCTAGCCGCACTCGGCGGGCAGAGAGCCCAAGGCGATCTCAAGGGTGCGCTCGACATCGCAAACGACAACGGCAAGATCGCGCTAAAGGTGGCGGCCACAGGAAATGGCTTGCAGCGTGACACGTTTTCGATCGTGAGACCGGACATCGCTATCACCGTCACCGATCTCAAAGCCTTTTCCGCCAACGGCGTCGTCAAGGCCGGCGAGATGTCGGCAGGCGCCAACAAGCTGGCTGAACCGGTGCTGAACTTCGTGCAGCATCAGAACCGCACGAAGTTCGATCTTAACGCTGCCTACGATGATCATCCGGTGCTTGCCGAAGGCGATCTTGAAACAAAGGCAGGCGCGACGACGATCCGGCTCGATCGATTTTCAGGCAAACCACGCAATATTCCGGTTGAACTCTCCAGACCCGCCGAAATCGCGATTGCGAATGGCCAGGCCGCGCTGAGCGGCCTCACGGTCAAAACCGGAAGCGGTTCCGTGGCGGTGACCGGCTCGGCGGGCGAGACGCTCGACATCAATGCGGTCATCAGCGACCTGCCCGCAAGCCTCGCCAACGGTTTCGTTCCCAGGCTGAATGCCGAAGGTGCCGTCTCCGGCACGGTATCGGTCAAGGGAACGCCGGCGACGCCGATTGCGGATTTCAAGCTCGACTGGAAGAATGCCGCAACTAGCCACACCAGGAGCGCGCATCTTGCGCCGTTCGGCGTTGCCGCGACCGGAAAATTCGCCGATAACAAGCTCGACTTCGACGCAAGTGTCGATGGTTCCGAGGGACTGTCCTTAAAATCCCGCGGAAATGTTGTTGTGGCCGGAACGGGCGGGCAAAGCCTGAAAATTGATGCCGATGTCGTCAACCTTCCGGCGCGCATCGCCAACAGCTTCGTGCCTGGACTTGCCGCCGAGGGCACGATCTCTGGAACTGCCAAGGCATCGGGAACGCCGACTGCGCCGGCCGTCGATTTCGATCTCGACTGGAAGGACGCAGCCACAAGCCAGACCAAGGGTGCCGGATTGAAAGCGCTCGGGCTGAGCACCACTGGCAAATTTGCCGATAACAGGCTCGACTTCGATGCGAACCTATCGGGCCCAGCCGAAACGGGTCTCAAGGCAAATGGCAATGTCGTGATTGCCGGCACGGCGGTCCAAAACCTCGACGTGAATGCCAATCTCAACAATGTCCCGGCGAGCATTGCAAACAGCTTCGTGCCTGGACTTGCCGCCGAAGGCACGATCTCTGGAACTGCCAAGGCATCGGGAACGCCGACTGCGCCGGCCGTCGATTTCGATCTCGACTGGAAAGACGCAGCCACGAGCCAGACGAAACAGGCAAAGCTTGCCCCGTTCGGCCTGAGCGCCACCGGCAAACTCGCAGATAACAAGCTCGACTTCGATGCAGATCTGACCGGGGCAGCCAACACGGGACTGAGCGCGGACGGGAATATTGTTATCGCCGGCACGGCGGTCCAAAGTCTCGACGTCAACGCCAATCTCAACAATGTCCCGGCAAGCATTGCAAACAGCTTCGTGCCTGGACTTGCCGCCGAGGGCACGATCTCTGGAACTGCCAAGGCATCGGGAACGCCGACTGCGCCGGCCGTCGATTTCGATCTCGACTGGAAAGACGCAGCCACGAGCCAGACGAAACAGGCAAAGCTTGCCCCGTTCGGCCTGAGCGCCACCGGCAAACTCGCAGATAACAAGCTCGACTTCGATGCAGATCTGACCGGGGCAGCCAACACGGGACTGAGCGCGGACGGGAATATTGTTATCGCCGGCACGGCGGTCCAAAACCTCGACGTCAACGCCAATCTCAACAATGTCCCGGCAAGCATTGCAAACAGCTTCGTGCCTGGACTTGCCGCCGAAGGCACGATCTCTGGAACTGCCAAGGCATCGGGAACACTTGCTGCGCCGGCCGTCGATTTCGATCTTGATTGGAAGGACGCAGCCACAAGTCAGACTAAGGGTGCTGGATTGAAAGCGCTCGAGCTGAGCACCACCGGCAAATTTGCCGATAACAGGCTCGACTTCGATACAAGCGCGAATGCCGCCGATGGTGTCGCTTTGAAAGCGGCGGGTAAGGTCGTCGTTGCTGAAAAGACTATTCAGAGCTTGGAGATTGACGCGAACGTCACCAACGTTCCCGCAAGCATCGCAAACGGCTTTGTCCCGGGCCTGGCTGCCGGGGGTACCGTTTCGGGAAGGGTGACAGCCTCTGGGACGCTCTCCTCACCTGCCGTTGATTTCAGGCTCGATTGGAAGGACTTGGCGACAAGTCAGACGAAGGGCGCCAAGCTGTCGTCGCTGAACCTCAGCGCGAGGGGAAAATTTGCCGACAACAAGCTTGATTTCGACGCGAATGCGAGCGGTGCTGACGGAGCTTCGCTGAAAGCCAACGGCAATGTCGCAATTGCCGGCAAGACAGTCGAGAGCCTGAAGGTGGACGCCGACATTGCCGATCTGCCGGCAGGCATCGCCAACAATTTCGTGCCGGGCCTTGCGGCAGAAGGTGTCCTTTCTGGCACGGTTGTGGCTGGGGGGAGCCTTGCTTCCCCGACAGCCGATTTCAAACTCAACTGGAAGAACGCGGCAACTAGCCACACCAAGAAGGCAGGACTGTCCCAGCTCGTGGTGAACGCGACTGGCAAGCTTGCGAACAACAGGCTCGACTTCGATGCTAACATGAACGGCGCTGACAACGTCACTCTGAAAGCTGGCGGCAATGTCATGATAGAGGGCACAGTCGTCAAGAGCCTAAAGGTGGACGCCAATGTCTCCAATCTTCCGGCGAGCGTTGCAAACGGTTTCGTACCAGGCCTCGCCGCTGAGGGAACGATCTCCGGAACCGCATCGGTTTCGGGGCCGCTGTCCGCGCCGAAGGTTGATTTCAAGCTCAACTGGAAGAATGCGGCGACCAGCCAAACCAAAGGCGCCGGGCTCTCGCCGTTCGCAGTCACCGCGAACGGCAAGCTCGCCGATAACACACTCACCATCGATACCGACCTTACCGGCGACAGCGGCCTTTCGGTGAAGGGTGGCGGCACCGTTGCGATCACCGGCAGTCGGGCCCTCAACCTGCAATTCCGCGGCAACCTCCCCTTTGCCATCTTGGGTGCGCAGCTGGCGCAACAGGGCTTTGTCGTGGACGGCACCGCCGACATAGACCTCCGTATCACCGGTACGGCCGCCGGCCCCGTCATCAACGGGTCTATCGCGACCAGCGGCGCCAAGCTGGTCGATGTCCGCAGGAACCTTGCGCTCAACAATGTCGTCGCCAACATCACCATGAATGGCGAGCAGGCCACCATTTCCCGCCTAAGCGGCAATTTCGCGAGCGGCGGCAGCGTTACGGCGAGCGGTACGGTCGGGATCCGGCCGGGCAGCGGCTATCCGGTAAACATCGAGGTTAGGCTGAACAGGGCAGTCTATGTTGACGGAACGCTTGTCGTCGCGACGGTCGATGGCAATCTCGGTCTGCGGGGTCCGCTTCTCACCAACCCGGTGCTGAGCGGCAGGTTGAACGTCGAAAAAGCATCGATCACCGTGCCGGACAAGCTGCCGACTTCACTGCGCGAAATCAACATCAAGCATGTGAATGCACCACCTGCGGTGCGTGCCCAGCTGCGCGACGAAAATGCGCAGAAGGCCGGCGAGAAATCCACGACGCTCGCGCTCGACCTGCACATTAGCGCGCCGTCGAAAATCTTTGTCCGCGGCCGCGGCATCGATTCGGAACTTGGAGGCAGTGTCACGATCAGGGGAACGGCGGCAACGCCCGTCGTTTCCGGCGGCTTTACTATGCGTCGCGGACGCTTGACCATGCTTAACCGCCGCCTGAACTTCACCGACAAGAGCCGCATTACGTTTGCCGGTGACTTGACGCCGGCGCTCGATATGGAAGCGAGCTCCACTTCGGGAACGACGACGCTCATCGTCGACGTCACCGGACTTGCGACAGATCCCTCGATCACCTTCTCGTCCTCGCCGACCCTGCCGCAGGATGAAGTGCTGGCGCAGCTCATATTCGGCCAATCGATGTCGAAGCTCTCGCCGGTCCAGATCGCACAGCTCGCCGATGCGGTGAGCCAGCTGGCGGGCGGACGTTCGACCTCGCTTTTCGAGGGGCTCCGCAACCAGCTTGGTGTCGACGACCTGAACATCAGCACCGACGAGAAAGGGCAGACAAGTGTCAGCGTCGGCCGCTATTTGAACGAGCGCACCTATTTCGAGCTGCAGCAAGGCGGCGAAGCAGGCGCCAAGGCGATTATCAATCTCGATGTCGGGCGTGGCGTGAAATTACGTGGTGCTGCGGGCGGAAACGGCGCCGGCGAAGCCGGCATCGTCTACGAACATGAATATTAGAATCCGGACTTCCGGGTTTTCAGCAGGATACTGGTTTCAGTCGAATTGATGCCGTTGACGAGCCGGATACGGCGGAGCGTCTCATCGAAGGAGACGAGATCGCGATCCTCAAGCTCCGCGACGAAATCCCATTTGCCGTTGGTGCTGTGCAGCGCACGTACCTGCGGGAGACCGCGCAACTGATCGGCCACTCGGTCGGCGAGCTTGCCGAGTACCTCGATCATGACGATGGCACGAACTCCCGCGGCACGCGTTTCATGGCCGGTCCGGATGGTGAAAGCGGCAATGGTGCCGCTTGCGACAAGCCGGTCGATGCGGGCGGCAACGGTCGCGCGCGACGCGCCAGTCATCGCGGCGAGAGAGGATACCGGCGTTCTAGCATTATGGCGAAGCGCGCTTAGAAGTTCTTGATCAAGGTCGTCCATGGCGATCACTTTGTCGAAACACACTTAGCAAAGTGCATAATCGGATTTGATTTCTGACACTTTTCCATCTTTTTGCCGTCACGTCGATATCCGAATATGCGCCAATCCAATTTCGAATCCGGAGCGCCCAGAATGGAAGTTCAGTCTCGATCAGTCACACTCATTGGTGTTCCGGTAGAGGAAGGATCAGGCCGGCGCGGGGCGGCGATGGGGCCGGCAGCGCTACGCATTGCCGGTGTGGACCAGACCCTGATCGACCTCGGCCATGATGTGTGCGATGAAGGCGACATCCACGTCGTACCGGCACGTGACCTTCCGAACCATCCGAAGGCGCACAATCTGCGTCTCATTGGCGCCTATACGCGTGCGCTCGAAGCCAGCACCTACGAGGCCGCTGCGGCCGGACGCTTTCCGCTGATTCTCGGCGGCGACCACAGCCTGTCGATGGGCAGTGTCTCCGGCATGGCGCGTTACGCGGCCGAGCAGGACCGCCCGCTCTTCGTACTCTGGCTCGACGCCCATTCTGACTTCAATTCGCCGGCGACGTCGCCTTCCGGCAATATGCACGGCATGCCCGTCGCTTTCTTCAGCGGTCAGGCCGAGGTCGCCGAAATCCTGCCTAAGGACCGGCCCCTCGTTGACCCGCGCAATGTGTTTCAGGTTGGCATTCGCTCCGTCGATCCGTCCGAACGCGTGGAAATCCAAAAGCACGGCGTCAATGTCTTCGACATGCGCTCGATCGATGAGCAGGGCATCGCAGCCACCATGCGCCATATCGTCAGCACAATCGAAAAGGCGAACGGCCTTCTGCATGTAAGCCTCGATGTCGATTTCCTCGACCCGGATATTGCACCTGGCGTCGGCACCACCGTCCCGGGCGGCGCGACATTTCGCGAAGCCCACCTCGTCATGGAAATCCTTTCCGACAGCGGGCTCGTTTCGTCGCTTGATCTTGTCGAGCTCAATCCGTTTCTGGACGATCGCGGCAAGAGTGCCCGCGTTCTCGTGGAACTGACGGCAAGCCTCTTCGGGCGCCGCATCTTCGATCGTCCGACACGCGCCGCATAAGGGGAAGCAGCCATGAGCACATCCACAGATCTGATCGCCACCGAACACCAGCTTGGTGCGCATAACTACAAGCCGCTCGACGTCGTCCTGACGCGCGGCGAAGGGGTGTACGTCTGGGATACGGACGGCAAGCGGTATCTCGATTGCCTTTCCGCCTATTCTGCGGTCAATCAGGGGCACTGCCATCCGAAGATCCTGGCGGCGATGGTCGAACAGGCCGGAAAGCTCACTCTCACCTCGCGCGCATTCCGCAACGACCAGCTCGCACATCTCTATGAGGAGCTGGCCACGCTCACCGGCTCTCACAAGATCCTGCCGATGAACTCCGGCGCCGAAGCCGTTGAGACGGCCATCAAGGCGGTTCGCAAATGGGGCTATGAAGTAAAGGGCGTTCCGGAAGGAAAGGCGGAGATCATCGTCTGCGCCGATAACTTCCATGGCCGGACGCTCACTATCATCAGCTTTTCCACAGATCCGGACGCACGTGCCGGCTTCGGCCCCTATACGCCAGGCTTTCGCATGGTTCCCTTCGGCGATGCGGAAGCCTTCGCGGCCACCATCAACGAGAACACCGTTGCCGCCCTCATCGAGCCGATCCAGGGCGAAGCCGGTGTCATCATCCCGCCTGAGGGATATTTCAAGCGTGTCCGTGAGTTGTGCACCGCCAACAACGTCACGCTGATCCTCGACGAGATCCAGACAGGCCTCGGCCGGACGGGCAAATTCCTGGCGGAGGAGCATGAGGGCATTGAAGCCGACGTGACGCTGATCGGCAAGGCGCTTTCCGGTGGTTTCTATCCGGTATCGGCCGTCCTTTCCAACTCGGAAGTTCTCGGAGTGCTGAAACCCGGCCAGCATGGCTCGACGTTTGGAGGCAATCCTCTTGCTTGCGCCGTCGCCCGCGCCGCACTGAAGGTGCTCACTGAGGAAGGCATGATCGAAAATGCCGAGAAGATGGGTGCATACTTCCTCGACGGTCTGAGGTCGATCCGCTCCAACATCGTCAAGGACGTGCGCGGCCGCGGCCTGATGATGGCGATCGAGCTGGAGCCGGAAGCTGGGGGCGCGCGGCGGTACTGCTATAACCTCAAGGAACGGGGCCTGCTGGCAAAGGATACGCATGAAAATACGATCCGCCTGGCGCCGCCGCTCGTCATCACCAAGCAACAGGTGGAATGGGCGATCTCTGAGATCGAGAAGACGATCGCATAAGGCAAGCACCTTCTCGTTTCTATTGTTGAGGCAAGATTGCGAATGAACCCAAAAACCTTGTGGTCTCCAGTGACGATTTAGATTTGTGCAACACTCTTCCGGTAATGTCGCGCGTAACCGTAACGAGGCCCCGAAGATCATTGCGAGGGCGTCGCGTGGTGTGAAGGCACGGGGTGTTCGCCAATGGTGGCGCAGCCGCTTCTGCCGGGCTTGGGAAGACTTTCTAATGACGACGATCAACTCAAATAACTTCAGCGGCGACACTCTCGAGATCATCGCATTCCGCCTGCATGATCAGGAGTTCTGCGTAAAGACGACCACCATCCGCGAAATCCGCGGCTGGGCGCCTTCGACGCCGATCCCGCATGCGCCTGCTGATGTCATCGGCGTCATGAACCTTCGCGGCTCAGTTATCCCGATCATCGATCTCGCCTATAAGCTCGGCATGCAGAGCACCGTCGCCAATGAGCGAAGCGCCATCGTTGTCGCCGAAGTGCACAGCATGGTCATCGGCATGCTTGTCGACCGCGTCTCCGACATTCTGACGATTGCCTCCAACCAGGTTCAGCCCGTACCGGAAGTGACGGCATCCTTCGATCGCGCTTACTGCGAAGGCGTCATCGCCTCGGAGAACGGCATGATCTGCTTCTTGAACCTTGCCAAGATGTTCAAGGAAAACGAAACCGACGAACTGGCAGCGTAAGCCACCGAAGCATGATTTCCGGAAGCCGCCGCAAGGCGGCTTTTTTAATGGTGGCGCACCATTAAAAAAAGCACGCGCCGACGCGCGTGCCTTGATTTTCGAGAATGATCAAAATCAACCGAACAGTGCAAAGGTTGCCTTCAGCGTGACCCATACGCCCCAAAGCAGCGGGATGCCGACGACGGCCCAGGCAAGCAGAGCCTTTGAGTCGAAGCCGCCTTTGCCGATACCGAACGAGCCGGTCGGGCCTATGCTTGCGGCTGCGGATTTCGCCTGAAGTGCTGCAACCTCCTCATCGGACATAAACCACTTGCTGGCAAGCGGCCGGACGAGGGCGTTGGCAATCAGACCCAGAGCCAGCATGCCAGCCAGGATATACATGGTCCCTGTGTAGAGAGCCGGTCCCGGTGCAACGCCGGCTGCTATCTGCGCTTCGCGAATATAGTTCACGACCACAGGACCAACGATGCCGGCGGTTGCCCACGCTGTCAGTAGGCGGCCGTGGATAGCGCCGACGAATTGCGTGCCGAAAATATCGGCAAGATAGGCCGGAATTGTGGAGAAACCGCCGCCATACATCGAAAGAATGATGGCGAAGGCGAGGACGAAGAGCGCCTTGTTGCCCATGCCCGCAAAGGTTGGCGCAAGTGCATAAAGCGCGATGCCGAGGATGAAAAAGCAATAATAGGTGTTCTTGCGGCCGATTCTGTCGGAGAGCGAGGCCCAGAAGAAGCGGCCGCCGATGTTGAAGAGCGACAGAAGTCCGGCGAACCCGGCAGCGATCGTGGCGATGGATGCTTTCTGCGCCGCGTCAAGCTGCGCAAAGCCAACATCCGGCAAACCGATCAGCGAACCAGCAAAGATTTCCTGCAACATCGGCGAGGCCATGCCGATAACGCCGATACCTGCCGACACGTTGAGGCAGAGCACCGCCCAGATCAGCCAGAACTGCTTCGTCCTGTGCGCATCGCGCAGGTGAACGTGCTTGGTGGTGATCATCGTGCTCTTGGCGGCAGGGGCGGTCCAGCCTTCCGGACGCCAGCCGGCGGGTGGAATGCGATAACCGAACGCACCGCCCATCATGAAGCCGAAATAGATGATTGCCATAACGATGAAGGTTTGCCAGACGCCAACCGAGGTGTCGGTCTTGAAATAGTTCATCAGCAGGTTGGCGAGCGGTGCGCCGATCATTGCCCCGCCGCCAAACCCCATGATGGCCATGCCCGTCGCCATGCCGCGGCGGTCCGGAAACCACTTAATGAGCGTCGACACCGGCGAAATGTACCCGAGGCCGAGACCGATGCCGCCGATGACGCCGGCGCCGAGCCACATCAGCCACAGCTGATGCGTCATCACGCCCAAGGCAGCAACGAGGATGCCGCCACACCAGCAGCAAGCGGATACAAAGCCCGCTTTGCGCGGACCGGAACGCTCCAGCCAGCCGCCCCAGATGGCGGCGGAGCAACCGAGCAGAACGAAAAAGAGGGTATAGATCCAGCCGAGATCGGCGACACGCCAATCGCATATCGTCGTGAACAGCGCAGACGCAAGCGTCAGATCGGGGCATGCTGTCGATGCCGTGATCCCGAGCGATTTCGAAAGCGGCAGCCAGAAGACGCTGAAGCCGTAAGCCATGCCGATGCAAAGATGTATGGCGAGCGCTGCCGGCGGCACAAGCCAGCGATTGAAACCCGGCTTAGCAATGATCCTCTCCCGATCAAGCAGGCCAAGTCCGGCTAAATCACCTGTGGTATCTGTTTCCGCTGCAGTCATGAATAATTCCTCCTGATTAAAGACTTTTCTTGCAATAATTCATGCTTGAGCAGGCGAAATGCCTGTGCCCCCTCCAAGCGTGAAATCGATATTTATTTCCGGATTGATTCGGCCGGTTCCGGCCTGCGGATCAGAGGTGCCGCTTGAATGACGAGCGCGTTCAAGCGGTTATCGTCCTTTTCGAGAATTTCAAACAACTGCCGCCGCATGCGCGGCTCCCAGAATTTGTTGATATGCGTCGCAACACCTTGAGCTGCCTCGCTCTCAGGCTGGCTCTTGAAAAAGGTCGCAATTTGGTTGGCCATGTAGACGAGCTTTGAATGCGGATCATGCGACATCGGCAATGCTTTCAGGCAAAATACGGTGCGGGTGGGTGAAAATTTCGAAGTCATCGCCGCGCACAAGCGCAACGAGCGTCATGCCGGCTTGCTCGGCAGTTCGGATGGCAAGAGCCGTCGGCGCAGAAATCGCGATGAGGACAGAGCTTCCTA
Source organism: Rhizobium gallicum bv. gallicum R602sp (assembly GCF_000816845.1). Taxonomy (NCBI): domain Bacteria; kingdom Pseudomonadati; phylum Pseudomonadota; class Alphaproteobacteria; order Hyphomicrobiales; family Rhizobiaceae; genus Rhizobium; species Rhizobium gallicum. Next base: position 3,837,109 of record NZ_CP006877.1, read on the forward strand.
GGATCGCGGCTTTCTGCACCATCTCGACCGACAGCCGACTCGTGACGGCTACAGCCCCCTTTGAGCCGGTCGTTCCGGTGCCAATGACAGCCCCACAGAGCTTGTCGAGTGCATTGTGCCTGCCGACATCCTCGCGAACGACGAGCAAGCCTCTACCAGGAATGTAGAAGCCCGCTCCGTGGACTGCACGTGTTTCCCTGTGGAGCGGCTGGGCGTCATTAAGGAGCGAGACGGCTCGGACGATGTCGCCATGCGTCAGCTTGAGATCCGCAGAGGAAACATCGGGCACCGGACGGACAGCCTGATCGATCGATTCGATGCCGCAAAGCCCGCAACCAACCGGTCCAGCCATGCTGCGTCGGCGCGCACGCAATGCGTCGGCGACATCGTCTGTCAGCGTTACCTGGACATCGATACCCTGCGGCTCATCGACGATTTCGATTGCGCAGACCTGGCCCGCGTCCTGGATTATGCCTTCCGTCAGGCTGAATCCGATCGCAAAGTCTTCTATGTCCTCCGGCGTCGCCATCATTACCGCATGCGCCGTGCCGCCGTAGGAAAAGGCAACCGGTATCTCCTCCGGCACGACGCGCTCACCCGGCATCACGACCCCGCCCTTTCGGGCGATGCGTTTGACGGAAATGCGCGCCGCCCGCCTTTCCATTATTCGGCCGCCACCAGCTTGCCGGCAATGCGACGGCTTTGGCGTGCCTGCTCGTCATATTCGGCCTGCCACTCTGAAGGGCCGTTCGATGGCGAGACCTGTACCGCCGTCACCTTGTATTCCGGGCAGTTCGTCGCCCAGTCGGAAAAATCGGTGGTGATGACGTTTGCCTGCGTATTCGGATGATGGAAGGTCGTGTAGACGACACCGGGTGCAACGCGATCGGTAATCAGCGCCCGCAGTGACGTATCGCCGGAGCGGCTGGCAAGCTTCACCCAGTCGCCATCGCGAATACCGCGCATTTCGGCATCATGTGCATGGATTTCCAGCCGGTCCTCGGCATGCCAGACGACGTTGTCGGTGCGCCGCGTCTGGGCACCGACATTATACTGGCTGAGGATACGGCCGGTCGTCAGCAGAAGCGGGAAGCGTGGCCCGGTGCGTTCATCAGTCGCGACATATTCCGTCCGGATGAACTTGCCCTTGCCGCGAACAAAGCCGTTCACATGCATGATCGGCGAACCTTGCGGGGACGTTTCGTTGCAGGGCCACTGCACCGATCCCATCTTTTCCAGGTAGTCGTATGAAACCAGCGCGAAGCTCGGTGTCGTTGCCGCGATCTCATCCATGATCTCGGACGGATGCTGGTAATTCCAGCTGAGCCCCATGGCTTGTGCCAGCTTCTGCGTCACCTCCCAATCGCCATAACCGTTGCGAGGCGTCATGACCTTGCGCACGCGGTTGATACGACGTTCGGCATTGGTAAAAGTGCCGTCCTTTTCCAGGAAGGTCGAGCCCGGCAGGAAGACATGCGCGTAGTTTGCCGTCTCGTTCAGGAAGAGATCCTGAACCACGACGCATTCCATTGCAGCAAGACCGGCCGCCACGTGCTTCGTATCCGGATCGGATTGGAGAATGTCCTCGCCTTGGACATACAAACCCTTGAACGTGCCATCCACGGCCGCGTCCAGCATGTTGGGGATGCGAAGTCCGGGTTCGTTGTTGAGTTTGACGCCCCACAGCTTCTCGAAGATATCGCGCGTCGCATCGTCCGAGATATGGCGGTAACCCGGCAGCTCGTGCGGGAAGGAGCCCATGTCGCAGGAGCCCTGCACATTGTTCTGGCCACGCAGCGGGTTAACGCCGACGCCCGGACGGCCGATATTGCCGGTCGCCATCGCCAGATTTGCGATCGCCATAACGGTGGTGGAACCCTGGCTGTGCTCGGTGACGCCGAGGCCGTAGTAGATCGCCCCGTTTCCGCCGCGCGCATAAAGGCGCGCTGCGCCACGAACGGATTGCGCCGGAACGCCGGTGAACTTCTCGGTCTCTTCCGGGCTGTGATAGGGCTCCGAGACGAAAGCCGCCCAATCTTCGAATTCAGACCAATCGCAGCGCTCGCGAATGAAGGCTTCGTCATAGAGCCCTTCGGTCACGATCACATGCGCCAGCGACGTCATGACGGCGACATTGGTGCCAGGCTTCAGGGGCAGGTGATAGGCAGCCTCGACATGCGGTGTTTTGACGAGATCGATGCGCCGCGGGTCGATGACGATCAGCTTGGCGCCCTGACGCAGCCGTTTTTTCAGTCGCGAGGCAAAGACCGGATGGCCGTCCGTCGGATTGGCGCCAATGACGATGACGACATCCGAATCCTCGACACTGTCGAAATTCTGGGTACCGGCAGAGGTGCCGAAGGCCTGGCCGAGGCCATAGCCCGTCGGCGAATGGCAGACGCGAGCGCAAGTATCGACATTGTTGTTGCCGAAGCCCGCGCGCACGAGTTTCTGAACGAGGAACGTCTCCTCGTTCGTGCAACGCGACGAGGTTATGCCGCCGATCGAATCGCGGCCATACTGATACTGGATGCGGCGGAATTCCGACGCCACGTGCGCAATAGCCTCGTCCCAGGTCACTTCACGCCAAGGATCGGTGACCTTCTCGCGGATCATCGGATTGAGGATCCGGTCCTTATGCGCCGAGTAGCCGTAGGCAAAACGCCCCTTGACGCAGGAATGTCCGCGGTTGGCCTGGCCGTCCTTCCACGGCACCATGCGCACCAGCTCCTCACCGCGCATCTCCGCCTTGAACGAGCAGCCGACGCCGCAATAAGCACAGGTGGTCACTACCGAATGTTCGGGCTGGCCGATTTGGATGACCGATTTTTCGGTCAGCGTCGCCGTCGGGCAGGCCTGCACGCAGGCACCGCATGAAACGCATTCGGAATCGATGAAGTGCTCGTGCATGCCCGGCGAAACACGCGAGCCGAAACCGCGGCCCTCGATCGTCAGCGCAAAGGTTCCCTGCACTTCCTCGCAGGCACGCACGCAGCGGGAGCAGACAATGCACTTTGACGGATCATAGGTGAAATACGGGTTCGATTCGTCCTTCGGCATCCATTTGAGATTGTTGTCGCCGTTGTTGCGTGCCTTGACGTGATTGTCGCCTTCATACCCGTAGCGAACGTCGCGCAAGCCGACGGCGCCTGCCATATCCTGCAACTCGCAATCACCGTTGGCAGCACAGGTCAGGCAGTCGAGCGGGTGATCGGAAATGTAGAGCTCCATCACCCCGCGGCGAATGTCCTTCAGGCGTCCGGTCTGCGTATGGACCACCATGCCCGCTGCAACCGGCGTCGTGCAGGATGCGGGCGTCCCATTGCGGCCTTCGATCTCCACGAGACAGAGGCGGCAGGAGCCAAAGGCGTCGACCATATCGGTCGAACAAAGCTTCGGCACTTGAATTCCGGCCTCCATCGAGGCGCGCATGACAGACGTACCCTCCGGCACGCTGATCTGACGGCCATCGATGGTCAGCGTCACGCTTGTTTCGGATTTCGAAGCCGGGGTGCCGTAGTCGATTTCGTGAACGAGAGACATGGATCCTTACTCCGCCGCTTCGATGAGGGGTGTTGGCGCGAAATCGTCCGGGAAGTGCGTCATCGCGCTCGTCACCGGATAGGGCGTGAAACCACCGAGTGCACAAAGCGAGCCGAATTTCATGGTGTTGCAGAGATCGGCGAGTAATGCCCGGTTCTTCTCCGGCTCGATTCCTTGCGCGATCTTGTCTGCGGTTTCGACACCGCGCGTGGAGCCGATGCGACAGGGCGTGCACTTGCCGCAGCTTTCGACCGCACAGAATTCCATAGCGAACCGCGCCTGTTTCAGCATGTCCACGGTGTCGTCGAAGATGACGATGCCCGCATGGCCGATGAGGCCGTCCTTGGCAGCAAAGGCTTCGTAATCAAAAGGCGTATCGAAGAGTGTCCTCGGGAAATAGGCACCAAGCGGACCGCCGACCTGCACCGCCTTCACCGGCCGGCCCGTTGCTGTCCCGCCGCCGATCCTTTCGACGATATCGCCGAGTGACAGCCCGAAGGCCGTCTCGTAAAGACCGCCATGCTTGACGTTCCCGGCGATCTGCAGCGGGATCGTGCCGCGCGACCGGCCCATCCCGAAATCGCGGTAAAAAACAGCCCCTTTTTCCAGGATGACCGGCACCGAGGCCAGCGAGATCACATTATTGATGACCGTGGGACAGGCAAAGAGTCCCTGGTGCGCCGGCAGCGGCGGCTTGGCGCGAACGACGCCGCGCTTGCCTTCCAGGCTGTTCAGCAGCGACGTTTCCTCGCCGCAGACATAAGCACCCGCACCGGTCCTGACTTCAATATCGAACGCGCGGCCAGAACTGAGTACCGAAGCGCCGAGAATGCCGGCGCCGCCGGCGATCTCGACCGCTTCCGTCATCGTCGCGATCGCATGGGGATATTCCGAACGGATATAGATGAAGCCCTTCGTCGCACCCGTCGCGAGCCCGGCAATTGCCATGCCTTCGATCAGCACAAAGGGATCACCCTCCATGATCATGCGGTCTGCGAAGGTGCCGCTGTCGCCTTCGTCTGCATTGCAGACGATGTATTTCCGCTCGCCCACGGCATCCAGTACCGTCTTCCATTTGATGCCGGTTGGAAAACCAGCACCGCCGCGGCCGCGAAGACCGGATTCGGTCACCTCCTTGACCACGTCTGCGGGAGCCATGTCCGCCGCGCGGCGAAGGCCGGCAAGGCCGCCATGTGCTTCATAATCTTTCAGAGAAAGCGGATCGACGACGCCGCAGCGGGCGAAGGTCAGGCGGGTCTGTTCCTTGAGGAATGGGAGGCCTTCGACCTCCCCCAGACAGAGCGCGTGATCGCCGCCGCTCTCCAAGCCCGCATCGAAAAGTGCAGCGACATCCTTCACCTTTACCGGCCCGTAGCCGATGCGCTTGCCGGATACCTCGACCTCCACCAGAGGTTCTAGCCAGAACATTCCGCGCGAGCCGTTGCGCATGATCTTCGCATCGATGCCGCGGGCTGCGATCTCCTGGGTAACCGCTTCAGCCACCTTCTCGGCACCGAGCGCTAGCGCTGCGGCGTCGCGCGGAACATAAATCGTCACGCTCATCGCCGCACCTCCGCAACGAGGTCGGCAATTGTCTGATCGTCGATCCGCCCATAGAGCTCGCCGTCGAGCATGGCTGCGGGGGCGCAAGCGCAGAGCCCGAGACAGTAGACTGGCTCCAAGGTCACGCTGCCGTCGAGCGCGGTCTGATGGAAATCGACGCCGAGCAGTGTCTTCATACGATCGGCGACAGCATCGCCGCCCATCGACTGACAGGCCTCGGCACGACATAGCTTCAGGACATGGCGGCCGGCAGGATGATCGCGATAATCGTGATAGAACGTCATCACACCATGCACTTCGGCGCGCGAGAGATTGAGTTCGCTCGCAATAACCGGCAGCGCTTCGTGCGGCACATAGCCGAATTCATCCTGGACTTCGTGAAGGATTGGAAGGAGCGGGCCTTCAAGAGAGCGCAAGGCACCAACAATCGCGCGCGTGCGTTCGGCAATATCGCCATTGGCGACATGAGCATTCATTTCGGCGGGCCTCCCGAGGCTTTGCTGTGTCGCTCACCGAAACGGCCTCCCCATGCCGATCCGGTATCTCGGGGGAAGTCTTTCAGGGAAACATCGAGTGATCAATAAAGCTGTCCCGTCGGCTGATAGGAAATTTCTATCATAGACTTTCGCTCTCTGCGAGTATTCTCGCCTCGTGCAGCAACGCAGACACGAGCGGCGTAAAAGGCTCGCGATGTGTGGCGACCAACCCGACCGAATGATGGGCCGCCGGCTCGACAATCGGAATCATGCGTATTTCGGCGGGAAATCCAAAGGATTCAGCCACATTACGCGGCATGATGCTCGCCCAGCGCCCGGTTCTGACGTGAGAAAACAGCACGATCATCGAACCGGATTCCAAAGTGGGATGCGCGCTCGCGCCCGCTTCCGCGAGGTGCCGGTTGATGATGCGGCGGTTCTGCATGTCAGCCGTCAATAGGCAAAGCCGAAGGTCGCCCACTTCGCGCCAGGTCACGGTCTCGCGATCGGAAAGCGGACTTCCAGCGGCAGTGATCAGGTGATAGCGCTCGGCATAAAGCGGTACGGTCGTTACACGCCCAAGGGGCTCGTTTTCAAGATAAGTCACCCCGGCGTCGATCTCGAGATTTTCGAGCATGCTCAACACCTGCAGCGAATTGCGCGAAACGATGGAGAAGGTGACGTCCGGGTGCCGCTCCTGAAAAGGCGTCGTAATACGCGGTAGCATCGCCAGAGCTGTCGGAATGGAAGCAAGGCGCAGATGGCCGGAAAGACCTTTGCGCGCCGCACGCATCTCTTCGCGCATGGTGCGCGTGTCTCCGACGATGCGCCTTGCCCATTCGAGGACACGTTGGCCTTCCGGCGTCAGACCCTGGAATCGTGAGCCCCGCTGCACCAGCATGACGCCCAGTTGATCTTCAAGTTGGCGAATTGCAGCCGACAGCGTGGGCTGCGAGATGCCGCACTCCTCGGCAGCACGGCCGAAGTGCTTTTCGTTGGCAAGGGCAATGAAGAATTCAAGTTTGTCGATCATCCGGCCTTCCGCCCGCTTCGGGGGACAAGCCATCTTTGGCGCTTGCCGCCAATAATCGCAAGGGCAGGAATCAGTCGGGGTCGGTTGCTTCGAACAAGCCGAAGAGAGAATCCAGGAAAATCGTCAGATTGGCATTGCCGATGCTGTAATAGACCAGCCGGCCTGCCCGGCGCGTGTTAACGAGGCCCTCCATGCGCAGCCGCGCAAGCTGCTGTGATACCATCGCTTGCTGTATACCGAGCAATTCCTCGATTTGGCTGACCGTCCTTTCCTCCTTGGCGAGGATGCAGAGAATGAGAAGCCGGGTTTGATGCGCCATTGCTTTCAGCAGGTCGCTTGCTTCGTGGGCTTTTACAGCAAGCTTCTGCAGTTCCTGGCCGGTTATTCCCGGTTCGGTCTTTGGCAAGGGCATTCTGAATCTCTGCTGGATGCACTTCAGGTAGCCGCAACGATAACATATCCACACGCCGGCATTGTACCCAATTGGCGAAATACCAAAAAAAGTCCAAACAAATCAGCAGATAAGCTGGCCACCATTGATTTCGAGCACTTGGCCAGTGATGTAGCCGGAGAGCGATGGCGCAGCCAGAAAGAGATAGGCGGGCGCGCAATCCTCGGCAGTTCCGAGACGTTGCAGCGGTATACTCTTGCGGGTCTGCTCCAGCTTCTCCGGCGAGGAATAACGCCCGTGGAAGTCGGTTTCGATCGTGCCCGGCGAGACGCAATTGACCCGGATCGCATCCGGCGCCAGCTCGCGTGCGAGCGCTTTAGAATAAGTGGCGACGAAAGCCTTGGAGGCGGAATAGATTGCCGAGCCGGGACTGCCGCCAGTCAGCGCCGAGATGGAAACCGTATTGACGATCGCCGCCCCGTTGGCTGCCCGCAACGCCGGCAGCAGCGCACGCGTGAGTTCGACGACAGATGTCTGATTGAGTCTGACGATCGTGTCGTATTCCCTGTCGGTCAACGTGTCTGCCAAAAACCGGCCGACCATGGTGCCGGCATTGTTGACGAGTGCGTGTACGATGCCGAAAGTATCCAGAGCTTTCGCTGCGAAAGCGGCAGTGCCGTTCGGCGCGAGAAAATCGGCTGCAACGAGAACCGCACGCCGCTCCTGCTCTGCTGTCAGCAGGAAATCCGGCAAATCCCTTTCGCTGTTGCGGCCAGTGTGAACCAGGACGTGCGCGCCGCAATCCAGGAACTGCCGCGCGACTTCGAGGCCGATTCCACGTCCTGCTCCCGTCACCACGACATTGCGATTCTCAAAAAGCTTGGGATGAAACACGCTTGAACCCTCCCGGCTCCGGCCGCCAGTCGCCGATTGCGCAATTTTCGCTTTAACATATGATCCGGCCCAACGAAAGAAAGGGAGCGAAACCATGTTTCTGTCCGGACGGCAGACGGAGATCCTCGATATCGCCAAATCGGAAGGCCGCGTGCTGGTCGAAGATCTGGCAGCGCGCTTCTCTGTCACGCCGCAGACCATCCGCAAGGATCTGAACGATCTTTGCGATGGGCATGTGCTGACGCGCATTCACGGCGGAGCGATCTTTCCGGGCGGGACGGAGAACGTAAAATACGAGGCGCGCCGCTCGATCGCCGCCAGCGAAAAACTCGCGATCGGCCGCGCGACCGCTGATCTTATTCCCGACAAAGCCTCGCTCTTTATCAATATCGGAACGACGACCGAGGCCGTCGGGGAAGCGCTCGTCGACCACCAGGAATTGATGGTGATCACCAATAACATCAACGTTGCCAGCCGCTTGCGTCTTTTTCCGTCGATCGAGGTCGTCATCGCGGGCGGCGTGGTGCGCCATTCGGATGGCGGCATCGTCGGCGAAGCAGCCGTCGATTTCATCCGGCAGTTCAAAGTCGATTACGCCGTCATCGGCGCTTCGGCGATCGATCCGGACGGTGCGCTTCTCGACTTCGATTTCCGCGAGGTGAAGGTCGCGCAGGCAATAATGGCGAATGCGCGCCACGTCGTCCTCGTTGCCGACTCCACCAAGTTCGAGCGCACGGCTCCGGTGCGCATCGGCCATCTGTCACAGGTCCACACCTTCGTCACGGACGACTGCAACGTCGAATCCCTCAGGAAGGTCTGCGCGGAAAGTGGCATCAATCTGATCGAAACCTCGGAAAAAGCATTGTCGTAGAGCGTTCGTTTGACATTCGCTTTTCTTCGTTCTAGCGCTATTTTTTTCGTTAAGACGCCGCCGCATGTCGCGCATGTGGGCTTCGGCGACCTTGCGGGCCAGGTGATCCGCTTCGGGGAACTCGGCCGCGGTATTGATCTGCCCCGATAAGTTTCCCGCCCCACCCGATCCACTAAAATGAGCGTCAAGCTCGGCCCAGGCATCGTCCGGCCGTTTTCTCACTCGATCCCAGGTATTCCAAAAGTCGAGGTCCTCACGGTGATCGGCGCGCAGGGTGACATGCGCTTCCGGATCGTCGCGCAGGGGCAGGACACCTACGCCTTCTCCGCGCCGATAATCCGCGAAGCGGCCCTCCTGTCGAGGGATATCCGCGCAAAGCCGCCGGCAGGATGAAGCGGCTGCCCTTGAGCTTTCTGCGGGCGATTGCAGCGGCCGCCTAAGGCTCCTCCAGCAGGCGCGCACCGGTTCCCTCTTTGCCAAGCTTGTCGCAGGGATTTCGCAGCGGGCAGCTTTCGATCGACAGGCAACCACAGCCGATGCAACCGGTCAAACGATCGCGAAGCAACGTCAGCCGCCTGATCCGCGAATCCAGATCGTCCTTCCACATCTGCGAGAGCTTCTGCCAGTCACTCGCAGTTGGGGTGCGCCCCTGTGGCAGCGTATCGAAGGCCGCCTGAATTTCGGCCAGCGGTATGCCGACCCTCTGCGCCACCTTGATGATGCCGAGACGGCGCAGGACATCGCGCCCGTAACGCCGCTGGTTGCCGCGCGACCGCATGCTCGAAATCAGGCCTTTGGCCTCGTAAAAATGCAGCGCCGAGACGGCCAGTCCGCTGCGCTCTGCCACTTCGCCTATAGTGAGAAGCCTGCTGAAATTGGTCGATGAACTTGTTTCCATATTGACCTCAATATTGGTTGAGGTTTTATAAGCCAAGCTCCTTGCAGCGTAAAGAAGGGGCAATATATGCAAACCGCTATCAGAATCGGCGTCATCTACGGAAGCATACGTGAGGGCCGGATATGCGACCGGGTGGTGAAATGGCTGACGCGGCAACTCACGCTCTACCCGCTGATCGACCTCGATATCATCGATCCGCTCGATTTCGATCTGCCTGCCCGGCACGATAGCGGTCATCCGGAAATTGAGCGTCTCGCCTCTCGCCTGAATGCGGCAGATGCCTTCATCGTCGTCACGCCGGAATATAATCACAGCTTCACGGCGGCACTCAAATTCGTGCTCGATTCATTCAACGAACCCTGGCACGGCAAACCCGTAGCCTTCGTATCCTATGGAGGCATCTCGGGCGGTCTGCGTGCTGTCGAACAGCTGCGGCTTGTCTTCGCCGAACTGCATGCGGTCACCATTCGTGACACCGTGAGCATTGCGGCACCTTGGAACCGTTTCGATGAAGACGGCAACCTCGAGCGGCCCGAAGACTCGCTCAAGCTTCTCGCCCGGATGGTGGCAAGGCTGCAATGGTGGGCGCATGCGTTGTCCGCCGCGCGCGCCGAGCGACCTTATCGAAACATCGCCGCCTGAATCACGCCTGTTTCCGTTCCCGGCAGGTACGGAAATGCCGGCGAGCACCCGGGCTGGCCTATGCCCGGGTGTTCGCCCGGTGCATATGTTAGCGTTCGCGCCCGATGGCCGGCGAAGATGGATCGCGCGCCCGTCCACATGCCGGCGGCCCAAAGAAGCGCCCTTGTCCTACGCGCCATCATGTCCTAGGCCTGAGGAAAAGCAGACAGGCGAGGCACGAATGGAGATAGATCGGAGGCTGGCGGGTGCCGATGCCATGCGTGCGGCGGCGTGCCTCCTCGTGCTCATTCATCATCTTGTCCTGCGCGTCGAGATCAATCAGGTGGATCCCGCCGCCCGATCGGCCTTGGTCATTGCCCGCTTCGGCAATTTCGGCGTGGCGATCTTCTTTGTTCTAAGCGGCTATCTGCTTGCGCGGCCCTTCTGGCGAGCTCTCGATGAGCACCGCCCATTGCCGGGTATGAAAACGTACGCCATACATCGTGCGGCGCGCATCCTGCCTGGCTACTGGGTGGCGCTGACTGCAGGCTTCGTTTTGAGCATCACACTGCTTGGAGATCCACCAACGGCCGAGCTCGGCATGCGTTATGCCGCAGGCTTCCTTTTGATGAGCCAGTGGCATTGGCGCACTTTGTTTCCGGTCGAAGGGAACGGGCCGCTTTGGTCGATTCCATTCGAAGCGACATGTTATGTTTTGCTGCCGGCGTTCATGCTCGCTCTTCATTACTTCAGCCGCGCGCTGCCGCGCTTGTCTACGCGTCTCGTTTGGCTTGGCGCCATAGCGACCGCTCTTGTCTTGCACTGGTTAACCGTCAACGCCTTGCAGCCGGACCACATGCAGCGCGGCTGGCAGTTCGGCATGGCGGGCGGTGCGAAGGAATGGATGCCGCGTTACAATCCGATCGGCTTCTTTGCGATCTTCGCGCTCGGTATCCTTGCTTCGGGCGTCGAGACAATCCTGTCGAAGCGAAAGGTAGCTCTCTTCGATGTCCTCGCCTGTATTGCCATAGCCGGTAGCGCCGCTGCCCTCGTCTCGTCTGAGGGCGGGCCTTGGGAGGCCTATGGCTGGCTCGGAATTCCTTATAGCTTTCCGCTCTTTCCGATAGCTATTGCAGCGGCCCTAGTCGCGCTGGCGCGCTCGTTATGGCTCGGCAACTGTCTCGATAGTCGAGCGGTCCGCTTCACCGCGAAAATTTCGTTCGGCATCTATATCTGGCAGGATCCGGTCATTTCAGCCGTGGAGGCGCTTTTTCCTTCCGCCTTCGGCCCGATCAGCGACAATCTTCTCTACGGCTGGCTGCTCTGGTCGCTCCTCGCAGCAGCCCTTGTGTTCGTCATCGGAAGCCTCAGCTATATTTTCATCGAACGGCCGGTCTTGGTGAAAGTCCATGCCGTTCCACGTTGAGCCGGCCCCCCTGCCGCAAACAAAAAGCGGCCCGCTGAGGCCGCTTTAGGGTATTTCGCTGCAATCCCGATCAGTCCTGCTGGACGATGCCGCGCAGATGCGTCAGCTCCAGGATGAAATGCTCGAGCTTGGACTTGTGCTCGTGATGCAGGGCATCCTCAAGCTCCTTCTTCGCAGTCTCGATACGACGGGTCAACTCGTCCTTGGTCAGGTCCTCGACCGCAACAGCGGATTCTGCAAGCAGCGTGCAACCGGTCGGCAGGATGTCGGCGAAGCCGCCGAAAACAACGTAGTCCTGCTTGGAGCCGCCACTGGAGCGGACGCTGACGATGCCTGGCTTGATGGTCGTCATCGTCGGGGCGTGGTGCGCCATGACGGTCATCTCGCCCTCGGTTGCCGGAATGACAACTTCCGTCACCATCTCCGACAGGAGCAAGCGCTCCGGAGATACGAGTTCAAAATTGAAATTGTCAGCCATCAGTGACTTACCTTCTCGGCTATGGCCTTTGCATCTTGCAGTTTGGTCCCGCAGAACGGGCAGTGCATTATCGCCTGATCGAGATATCCCAGACCTTCCTCGGTCTGTACCAAACCCACCACCATCATCAGCACGCCATTATCTGCTCTGTAAACGGTCGGCGCCGCCGGGGCGGGAAGTCCTGCCACGACTTCCTTCAGGGAGTCGCAGCAGAAAATCTCGTCACGAGCTTCGTTCATCAAGCAGCTGCGGAGAGCTTCTTGGCCTTCTCGATGGCTTCGTCCATCGAGCCGACCATGTAGAAGGCGGCTTCCGGCAGGTGGTCGTATTCGCCGTTGACGAGACCCTTGAAGCCCTTGATCGTGTCTTCGAGCGCAACCAGCTTGCCCGGCGAACCGGTGAAGACTTCGGCAACGAAGAACGGCTGCGATAGAAAACGTTCGATCTTGCGGGCACGGGCGACGGCGAGCTTGTCCTCTTCGGACAGTTCGTCCATGCCAAGGATGGCGATGATGTCCTGCAGGGCCTTGTAGCGCTGCAGCGTCGACTGAACCTTGCGAGCAACTTCATAGTGCTCTTCGCCGACGACCATCGGGTCGAGCATGCGCGAGGTGGAGTCGAGCGGGTCGACGGCCGGGTAGATGCCCTTTTCGGCAATCGAGCGCGATAGAACGGTCGTCGCGTCAAGATGCGCGAACGAAGTTGCCGGAGCAGGGTCGGTCAAGTCGTCAGCCGGAACGTAGATAGCCTGAACCGAGGTGATCGAGCCGGTCGTCGTCGTCGTGATGCGTTCCTGCATCTGGCCCATGTCGGTTGCGAGCGTCGGCTGATAACCGACGGCCGAAGGAATACGGCCAAGCAGAGCCGACACTTCCGAACCTGCCTGCGTGAAGCGGAAGATGTTGTCGACGAAGAACAGAACGTCCTGGCCCTGGTCGCGGAAGTTTTCGGCAACCGTCAGACCGGTCAGAGCGACGCGAGCGCGAGCGCCCGGCGGTTCGTTCATCTGGCCGTAAACGAGGGCTGCCTTCGAGCCTTCACCGCCGCCATGCTTGTTGACACCCGATTCGATCATTTCGTGATAGAGGTCGTTGCCTTCGCGGGTGCGCTCGCCAACGCCTGCAAACACCGAGTAGCCACCGTGAGCCTTGGCAACGTTGTTGATCAGTTCCATGATGAGAACCGTCTTGCCGACGCCTGCGCCGCCGAAGAGGCCGATCTTGCCGCCCTTGGCGTAAGGAGCCAGAAGATCGACGACCTTGATGCCGGTGACGAGGATCTGTGCTTCCGTCGACTGCTCGACGTAAGACGGTGCGTCCTGGTGGATCGCACGCTTGGAAGCGGTAACCAGCGGACCGGCTTCATCAACCGGCTCGCCGATGACGTTCATGATGCGGCCGAGCGTTTCCGGGCCGACCGGAACCGAAATGGGAGCGCCGGTGTCCACGACTTCCTGGCCGCGGACCAGGCCTTCGGACGAGTCCATGGCGATCGTGCGGACTTCGTTTTCACCGAGATGCTGCGCGACTTCCAGAACCAGGCGGTTGCCCATGTTGGTGGTTTCGAGCGCGTTCAAAATCGCCGGCAGTTCGCCTTCGAAAGCAACGTCGACGACGGCGCCGATAACCTGTGTGACCCTGCCGACAGAGCCTGTGGCGGTCTTCTTAGCAGCGGTCTTCGCTGCCGCCCTCGGGGTAGCTGCCCTAGCCATTTTCATACCCTCTTTCTCTAACCTCAGAGCGCTTCCGCGCCCGAAATGATTTCAATGAGTTCCTTGGTGATCTGAGCCTGACGCTGCCGGTTGTAGCTGAGCGTCAGCTTGTTGATCATCTCACCAGCGTTGCGCGTCGCACTATCCATCGCGCTCATCTTCGCGCCCATTTCGCCGGCGACGTTCTCGAGGAGCGCGCGGAAAATCTGGACGGAAATATTGCGCGGGATCAGATCGTTCAGGATCGATGCCGGATCCGGTTCGTATTCATAGACGGCACCCGCATGCACGACGTCTTCAGCAACAGCTTCCGGAGCCGAAGCCGGGATGAGTTGCTGAGCCGTCGGCACCTGCGAGATGACCGACTTGAACTCCGAGTAGAACAGCGTGCAAACGTCGAATTCGCCGGCTTCGAACATCTCGATGACGCGCCTGCCGATCTGGTCGGCGTTCTCGAAGCCGATGCGCTTCACGTCGCGAAGCTCCTTGCGCTCGACGATGAGCGACGCAAATTCGCGACGAAGAACGTCATAGCCCTTCTTGCCGACGGTGAAGATCTTGACGGTCTTGCCTTCGGCGATGAGCCTGCGGGCATGGTCGCGGGCAAAGCGCGCGATCTGTGAATTGAAGCCACCGCAGAGGCCGCGCTCGGCGGTGCAGACAACGAGCAGGTGAACCTGAGCCTTGCCCGTACCCGTCATGAGCACTGGTGCGCTATCGCCATCCGTCATCGCTTTGGAGATGTTCGAAAGAACAACCGCCATGCGCTCCGAATAGGGCCGGGCGGCCTCGGCCGCCTCCTGCGCACGCCGAAGCTTCGCCGCGGCGACCATTTTCATCGCCTTGGTGATCTTCTGCGTCGCCTTGACGGAGGCGATCCGGTTTTTCAGATCCTTAAGTGAAGGCATCCGTTTTCCGTCCTAATTAGGTGCGATCAGGCGAAAGACTTCGCGAAGGTATCGAGAGCAGCCACAAGCTTGCCCTTGGTATCGTCGCTGATTGCCTTTTCGGTGCGGATCGTGTCGAGGATGGCCGAGCCTTCCGAACGCAGGTACGACAGCAATGCCTGCTCGAACTTGCCGATCTGAGCGACAGCGATCTTGTCCAGGTAGCCGTTGACACCTGCGAAGATGACCGCGACTTGCTCTTCCACCTTGAGCGGCGAGAATTGCGGCTGCTTCAGGAGTTCGGTCAGGCGGGCACCGCGGTTCAGCAGGCGCTGCGTCGCAGCGTCAAGGTCAGAACCGAACTGGGCGAAGGCGGCCATTTCGCGATACTGGGCGAGCTCACCCTTGATCGAGCCCGCAACCTGCTTCATCGCCTTGATCTGGGCGGCCGAGCCGACGCGCGAAACCGACAGACCGACGTTAACCGCCGGACGGATGCCCTGATAGAATAGGTCGGTTTCGAGGAAGATCTGGCCGTCGGTGATCGAGATCACGTTGGTCGGAATGAACGCCGAAACGTCGTTGCCCTGCGTTTCGATGACCGGCAGAGCCGTCAGCGAACCGGCGCCCATTGCGTCGCTCATCTTTGCAGCGCGCTCGAGGAGACGCGAATGGAGGTAGAAGACGTCGCCCGGATAGGCTTCGCGGCCCGGCGGGCGGCGCAGCAGCAGCGACATCTGACGGTAGGAAACAGCCTGCTTGGACAGGTCGTCGTAACCGATCAGCGCATGCTGGCCGTTGTCGCGGAAATATTCGCCCATGGCGCAGCCGGAAAACGGAGCCAGGAACTGCATCGGAGCGGGATCGGAAGCCGTCGCTGCGACGATGATCGAATACTTCAGGGCGCCGCGTTCTTCGAGAACCTTGACGAACTGCGCAACCGTGGAGCGCTTCTGGCCGACGGCGACGTAGACGCAGAAAAGCTTTTCAGCTTCCGGACCGGAGTCGTGAATGGCCTTCTGGTTCAGGATCGTATCGAGAAGGATCGCGGTCTTGCCGGTCTGGCGGTCGCCGATGACAAGCTCGCGCTGGCCACGGCCGACGGGGATGAGAGCATCGATAGCCTTGAGGCCGGTCGACATCGGCTCATGAACCGACTTGCGCGGGATGATGCCGGGAGCCTTGACGTCGACACGCGCACGGCGCGTCGCGTTGATCGGGCCCTTGCCGTCGATCGGATTGCCGAGCGCGTCAACGACGCGGCCAAGCAGTTCCGGACCAACCGGGACGTCAACGATGGCGCCGGTCCGCTTGACGGTGTGGCCTTCCTTGATGTCGCGGTCGGAGCCGAAGATAACGACACCGACGTTATCGGACTCGAGGTTCAGCGCCATGCCGCGGATGCCGCCGGGGAACTCGACCATTTCACCCGCCTGAACGTTGTCCAGACCGTAAACGCGAGCAATACCGTCACCGACAGAAAGCACCTGGCCGACTTCCGAGACTTCCGCCTCTTTGCCGAAGTTTTTAATTTGATCTTTGAGAATTGCGGAAATTTCCGCGGCGCGGATATCCATCAGCCAACCTCTTTCAATGCAAGCTTGAGGGTAGAAAGTTTGGTACGAAGCGACGTATCAATCTGACGGGACCCGACCTTCACGATCAGACCACCAAGAATTGACGGATCAACCGTGACGGCAATCGTCACGTCTTTGCCGGTGACGCCCTTCAGCGCCGCCTTCAATTCGGTTTCCTGCGCTGCGGTCAGCGCATGGGCCGAGGTAACCTCGGCAGAAATTTCGCCACGCTGGCGAGCAGCAATGATGCGGAAGGCCTTGATGATGCCCGGGAGGGCAAAGAGGCGGCGGTTACGCGCCACAACCTTCAGGAAATTAGCAAAGAAGCCGCTGATGCCTGCCTTCTCGCTGATTGCAGCGACCGCCTTGAGCTGATCGTCTGCGGAGAATACCGGGCTTGCAACGAAGCGCCTCAGGTCGTCGCTCTCGTCCAGCATCGCCTGGAAACGATTGAGATCTGTAGTGACGCTCTCGACGGCGCCTTCTTCAAGAGCCAGTTCGAATAGCGAGGACGCATATCGTTCTGCAACACCAGAAGCAAGCTGGGACGTGTCTGCCACGGGCACAAATTTCCCTGATTTCAACCCAAGAATCCGGCCTTTGGCGGGCGCCTGACCTATGCTCTTGAATTCGTTTTGATTTCCCCCAGAAATCGCAAGAGAAGCCTCTTGCTTCTTCCGAAATTCGGGGTCCGTCTAACATAGGATGTCGGGACTCGCAACACGCGTAATGCCCGAATATGCCTTTCGAATGCTTTTCTATCGGCAAAATCGTGAAATGGCGCAAAGCCCGGCGAGCGAGCGGCTCGCGGCGCGGTAATCTAGGCTGCGAAGAAGCCCAAGGAATAGGCGAGCGGGAGGGCCGCTAGAGCCGCTTGCACAACCAGAAGTAAATAGTTGAGAATTGTGCTCCCCTTATCGGAAAGGAGCGAAACGACCCGGGCGAAAGCCGCCATCGCAAATGCCGCCCCAAGCGCCATGTAGATGAAATCCTGCGCCAGCATGATCGCCGCCAGTCCAAATCCGAGATAGAAACCGCCGACGGAGCGTTGCTCGGCGAAACCATCCCGGCGGTCTCCACGCGGCTGAAGGCCGAAAAGCTGCATCGCATATCCGGGCGCGAACATGATGACGAGACCCGCAAGAGCGGTGAACGCCGCCGAACAGAATGCGAGCTGCTCGGCAAAGGTCTCGGGAAAATAAAACTCCATGGATCAACCCCAAATCACGCTGCGAATGGCTGCCCCTTATGGCATGATTGCGCCGGGTGGAAAACGGCTGTCAATCGCCGATCTACAGGAAGCTTTGCGGGTCGATATCGAGCTGGACGTGCACGGAGCCACGCTCTTTCGGCGCCTGCGCAAGCATACTGCGCAGAAATGCCTGCATGTCGGAACTCCGCCGCCCGTGTACGAGGAGCCGGAAACGGTAGCGGCCGCGCACCAGCGCCAGCGGTGCTTCGGCGGGGCCGAGCACGGAAATGCCGGAAACCTGCGGCGCCGCGCTCCGCATGCCGCGGGCATGGTTTTCCGCATCATGGCGCGTTTCGGCCGAGACGATAATCGACGCAAGGCGTCCGAAAGGTGGCAAACTTGCCCGCTCGCGCTCGGCGATTTCCCGCTCGTAGAACGCGCTCGCGTCGCCTGAAACGATTGCCTGCATGACGGGATGCTGCGGCTGGTACGTCTGCAGCAGGCCATGGCTCTTCAGACCCGTTCGCCCTGCGCGGCCTGTCACCTGTGAAAGAAGCTGGAATGTTCTTTCCGCCGCGCGCGGATCACCGTTGGCGAGACCGAGATCCGCATCGACAATGCCGACCAGCGTCATCAACGGAAAGTTATGCCCCTTGGCGACGAGCTGCGTGCCGATGACGATATCCGCTTCGCCCTTGGCGATCGCCTCGAGTTCCAGCCGCAGGCGTTTGACGCCGCCCATAATGTCCGAGGATAACACGATGGTCCGCGCGTCGGGGAAATGACGCTCGACTTCTTCCGCGATGCGCTCGACCCCCGGCCCACAGGCAACGAGGTGATCGAGCGTTCCGCATTCCGGACAAGCCTCCGGCGTCCGCTCCGTATGGCCGCATTGATGGCACTGCAGCTGGCTGCGGAAACGGTGCTCGACGAGCCAGCTCGAACATTGCGGGCACTGGAAGCGGTGGCCGCAGACACGGCAGAGCGTCAGCGGTGCGTAGCCGCGTCGATTGAGGAAGAGCAGCGCCTGCTCGCCCTTTTCGACCGTCTTGCCGATCGCGCGGATCAAGACGGGCGAGAGAAAACCTTCCCTTTTCGGCGCGTGCCGCCGCATATCGACGAGATGCAGGTCGGGCAGCGCCGCCTCGCCGTAGCGTGTCGGCAGATGGATGGTGCTGTAGCGTCCGCTCTGACCGTTCACCTGGCTTTCGAGGGAAGGGGTCGCAGACACGAGAACAACCGGGAAATTGCCGATGCGACCGCGCACGACTGCCATGTCGCGGGCATTGTAATAGACGCGGTCTTCCTGCTTGTAGGCAGGATCGTGTTCCTCATCGATGATGATGAGCCCCAGGTCTTCGAACGGCAAAAACAATGCCGACCGGGCGCCGGCAACCACGCGAATCTCGCCGGTCACCGCCTGCCGCCAGACTTTCTCGCGCATGCGCGGCGCGAGATCGGAATGCCATTCGGCCGGCTTTGCGCCGAACCGGTCCTGGAAGCGCTCCAGGAAACTTGCGGTGAGCGCGATTTCCGGCAGGAGGATCAGCACCTGCTTGCCACGGCGAAGCGTCTCGGCGATCGCCTCGAAATAGACCTCGGTCTTGCCGGATCCCGTCACGCCATCAATCAGCGAAACGGCAAACTCACCTTTTGTGACTTCGCACAAAATCTCTTCGGCGGCATCCTTCTGCGGCCCCTGCAGCCGCGAAGAGGCAAAGTCCGGATCGGGTTTTGCCACGACCGGAGGCGGAGGCAGGAAAATTATCTCGAAAAGCCCTTGGCTGATGAGGCCATCGACAACGCTGGTGGAAACACCGGCGGCATGTGCAAGTCCGGTCCGTGTCCACGAGACACCGTGCGATGCTGTATCGAGCACTCTGGCACGCGCAGGCGTCATCCGCTCCGGCTCGCCGCCGACGAAGCGCAATCCTTCCGCCATCGGCTCCGGTTCGAAGGCATTGGGCGCACGAAGCGCCATTCGGGCAACAAGACCGGGCGGCGATAGCGTGTACGCAGCCACCCAGTCGATGAACTCCCGCATTTCCTTGGATAGCGGCGGGCAATCGAAGACATGCGTGATCGGTCTAAGCTTCTTCGGATCGACGCCATCTTCACCACCGTCCCAGACAACGCCGATCACCTGTCTGGGGCCGAGCGGCACCTGCACGAGCGAACCCGCCTCGACCGCCATGCCATCCGGCACGGAATAGGAATAGGGTTTCGGTGCAGGCATGGGCACGAGAACCGGAACCGTGCGGGTTCCGGCTGGTGCATCGAGTAACGCGCCAAAGAGATCGGACGAATCTGTGCTCATCGGGCGTGACCATGCCCGCTATAAAGCAAAAAGAAAACCTGCGAGAACATCGCCTGCTCGTCCTCATCGAGCATCGGGGCCATGACTGCCAGACATGGCGTGCGCAGCGGCGACGATCGGTCGGCCATCAACCCATGAAAGAAGCACCAGCCATCGATAGAGCGCCGGAGCTTGCCTTTTCCCGCGCCGTTTTCGCCGACGGAAAGATTGATGCCCGAAAGATCCATGCGGATCGATCGCAGCGACCTTTCGTTCTGGGCGAACATCGAGCGGAGCAGCATGCCTCGCTTTAACCTATCCGCTCAACGAAATGAATGGGCCGCCACTATCTCAGGCGCGGGCGGCTGGATAAGCGGCAGGAACCGTGCATCGCTGTCCGCACGCAGATCATGAAGCGTGTGTTTTTCAAGCGCCTTGGTCACTTCGTTTATGTCGCCGTCCAGATGCCCCACCGGAACGAGATCGCCGATGATGAAATCAAATCGATCGCCGCGCTTGTTGAGAAGTTCGTGAAACACCGTCATGTCGCGCAGTTCGGTCGACCACTTTGCAAACCAGTAGAAAAGACCGGAGTTGCGCGCGGTCATGTGGACCGGCAAGATCGGCAGATTGTATTTGCGGGCAAGCCCGACGGCAGAGTTTTTCCACGGCCTTTCGTTCAGCCGGCCGTTCGCCCAATAGGCGATGCGGCCCGAGGGAAACAATACCGTTGCCTTTCCTTCCTTCACGGCGTGGTTCGTGAGCTGCAGCGTCTCACGGGTCTTGAGTTTCGTCTTGTATTCGTCCCTCCATTCCACAGGGATCACCATTTCCGCAAAACGCGGATTGACGCGCACCGCGTCCCGGTTGGCAAAGAACATCATGTCCGGGCGGCGGTTCTTCAGGAGGTCGAAAACTGCAACACCATCGGCAATGCCGGTCGGATGATTGCTGACGAGAATGAAGCCGCCGGATGCAGGGATACGCTCGGCATTTCTAACCGCGATATCCAGCCTCAGCAGGTTGCTCATATATTCGAAGCACTGGAAGCCCGGCATGTTCGCTACGTCGTTAGCGAACTGAAGCGCCTTGTTATAGCGCAAAAGCGCATAGAGAAAGGGCCGCATCACCGGCCAAAGCGGGTGGCGGACAATGTGCTGGCCGCGCTCGGCGATCAGAGTATCAACGATGTGTCCGGGGTTGCCGTGGGAAACCAGAGCGATCGCTTCCGCGAGCTGTCCGAAAGCCGTCGTGGATTGGCGCCGTGCCATGCAAAGTCCTGTTTCGTTCGGAACAGCTATCGCAACCTATTATGATGGAAGCATGACAAGAGCTTGGCCGATATTAGCAATTCCCTAACGGTCCCTGCTCCAAACTTGGCAAAGGCAAGAACAAAATCAAGGCCCGCGCCAGTGAACGAACTCCTGATTATCGCCGACCCGCGCCTGATGGCGGAACGCAGCGCCTGGCTTGAAAATCTCGAGCGCGAGCGACGCTTTTCCGAACACACGCTCGACGCCTACGAGCGCGACAGCCGCCAGTTCCTCACCTTCCTGACCGGCCATATCGGCGGCCCGGCGACGTTGAAGGACATTGAATCTCTTCGCCCGGCCGATTTCCGCGGCTTCCTGGCTGCCCGCCGAAAAGAAGGTTCCGGTGCGCGATCGCTTGGCCGCAATCTGGCCGGTCTTCGGTCGCTGCTACGATATCTGGAAAAAAAAGGTTTGGTGAACGCTGCCGGAGCGGGAGCCGTTCGCTCGCCGAAACAGCCGAAATCGCTGCCGAAACCACTCTCCGACAAGCAGGCGATCAATGTCGCCAGCGACGAGGCACAGCTTCACGAGGAACCATGGATCGCTGCGCGCGATGCCGCCGTTTTCACGCTCCTCTATGGCTGCGGTCTGCGCATTGCCGAGGCACTTGACCTGACTGCGGACAGCTTGCATGCAGGCGCCACAACACTGCGCATCACCGGCAAGGGCAACAAGACGCGCCTGGTTCCGCTGCTGCCCGTTGTTCTTGAAGCCGTTGAGAAATACCGCTCTCTCTGCCCCTACCATCTGGAGAGCGGAGAACCGCTCTTCCGCGGCGCTCGCGGCGGCAAGCTTCAGGCTGGGATCATCCAGCGCACGATGCAGCGGATGCGCAGCGCCTTCGGATTGCCGGAAACGGCAACACCGCATGCGTTGCGTCATTCTTTTGCAACCCATCTGCTGGCTGGCGGCGGCGATCTGAGGACGATCCAGGAACTGCTCGGTCACGCAAGCCTGTCGACGACCCAAGTCTATACCGGCGTCGATTCATCGCGTTTGCTGGAAGTTTACGATCGTGCTCATCCAAGGGCGTAATTTTTTGTTAACGCATTCTCTTAAGGCAAAATGCGCATGCAAGGCGTAGAGCATGAGCTCTCATACATTGTGACCGGAACATCATCATGACGATCACCATCGGCCACCTTAGTCTGCGCATTGCGACACCGGACAATATGTTGCTCGGGCTGATTGCAGCCTTCCATATGCTGCTTGCCGCCGCGCTTCTCGCCGGGCTCCTTGCGGTGTCTTCGGCGCAGGCTGCCGACGATACCTGCACCGGCAAGAACCTGATGACCGAGCTGCAGCAAAACGATCCTGCCCGCTATGCAGAGGTCGTCAAGGAAGCGGATGCGACGCCGAACGGCAAAGGCATTTTCTGGAAAATCGAAAAGCCCGGCCTGAAGACCTCGTTTCTGCTTGGCAGCATGCATGTCACTGATCCACGCGTGCTGAACCTGCCGCTCTACGCCCAGGCCGCCCGTGATGGCGCCGATACGATCGTCATCGAATCCGATGAGATCCTGAGTGAGAAGAAGGCGGCCGCCGCCCTCCTCGCCCGGCCGGACCTCACCATGTTCACCGATGGGACGACGATCGAAAAACTCCTGTCGCGCGAGGATTACGCCCGTCTCGGTGCTGGCCTCAAGCGACGCGGCATTCCGCTCTCCGCCGTTTCGCGCATGCGACCCTGGATGATTGCGAGCGCCGTCGCGCTCCCCGCCTGCGAAATTTCCCGCAAGGCGAAGGGTATCCCCTTCCTCGATCAGAAGATCGCAGCCGACGCAACCGCCGAAGGCAAGCAGGTGCGCGGGCTCGAAACGCTTGCCGAACAACTGCAGGCAATGGCCGAACTTCCGGTCGAATTCCATCTGAAGTCACTGATCGAGACCCTAGAGCTCGGCTCCAAGATGAACGACGTCGTGGAAACGATGACCGATCTCTATCTCTCCGGCGACATCGGCATGACCATACCGATGCTGAAGACAGTTTCGCCGGACGGCAAGGACGAGGAGAGCGATTACGCCAGCTTCGAGCAGCGCATCATCCTCGACCGCAACAAAATAATGGCCGAGCGCGCAGCTCCGATTCTCGCCAACGGCAATGTCTTCATGGCGGTCGGCGCCCTGCATCTGCCAGGCGATGGCGGAGTGATCGAACTTCTGCGCAAACAAGGTTTCACCGTCACGCAAGTGAATTGAAGCTACGCGCATATCCTTCATTTCAGCTATCCGGTTGCTCGTGCTCGCGGGACCGAAGCCAGACTTAAATCGCACTTCAGACCAGTATGGTGAAGGCATCTGGCCGAAGCCATTAAAAAAGCCGCGGTCCTTGCGAACCGCGGCTGTCTGAGCTCGGTCTTCGGGATTTACATATGGATCGGCTTGAAGAAGGCAGCGAGTGCCGCTTCCTTCACTGCTTCCGACATTGTCGGATGCGCATGGCAGGTGCGGCCGAGATCCTCGGCAGAACCGCCAAACTCCATGAGAACGGCAATCTCGTGGATCATCTCGCCGGCACCGAAGCCGACAATATGACCGCCGAGAACGCGGTCCGTCGCCTTGTCCGACAGGATCTTTACGAAGCCGTCTGTCGCGAGCATCGCGCGAGCGCGGCCATTTGCCGTGAACGGGAACTTGCCAGCTTTATAGGCGATGCCTGCAGCCTTCAGCTCTTCCTCGGTCTTGCCGACGGAGGCGACTTCCGGCTGTGTGTAGACGACGCTCGGGATGACGTCGTAATTCACATGACCGGCCTGACCGGCAAGGATTTCGGCAAGCGCCACGCCTTCGTCTTCCGCCTTGTGGGCCAGCATGGGACCCTTCACGACGTCGCCGATTGCATAAATGCCGGCGACATTGGTCTTGAAGTGGCCGTCGATCTCGACGCGACCGCGATTGTCGAGTTTGACACCCGCCTCTTCAAGGCCGAGGCCTGCCGTATAGGGCAAGCGGCCAGTGGCGATGAGAACGACTTCCGCTTCGAGCGTCACCTTGTCGCCGCCCTTGACCGGTTCGAACGTCACCTTGGCACCCGTGCCGCCCTTCTCGACGCCAACGACCTTGGCGCCGAGGTTGAATTCGATGCCCTGCTTGGCGAGCATACGCTGGAACTGCTTTGCTACGTCGCCATCCATGCCGCCGAGGATCGTGTCGAGATATTCGACGACGGTCACCTTCGCACCGAGGCGTGACCAGACAGAGCCCAATTCGAGACCGATGACGCCGCCACCGACGACGATCATCGTTTCCGGCACATTCTCCAGCGCAATACCGCCGGTCGAGGAGATGATCACCTTTTCATCGAACTCGACTTGAACGCCTGGGATGCCGGCAACATCGGAGCCTGTGGCTATCACGATGTTCTTGCCTTCGATCTCCTGGACCTTGCCGTCGTCGGCGGTCACGGAAACTTTCCCGGCGGAAACGATCTTGCCGGTGCCTTGGAAGGCATCGATCTTGTTCTTCTTGAAGAGGAAGGCGACGCCGTCGACATTCGACTTCACCGTCGCATCCTTGTGCGCCAGCATCTTTTCGAGATTAAGCGTCGGACGCGGTATTTCGATGCCGAGCGCATCCATGCCGTGACCGGCATGATGGAACATTTCGGAAGCATGCAGCAACGCCTTGGAGGGAATGCATCCGACATTAAGGCAGGTGCCGCCGAAGGTCGCGCGCTTTTCGACGACCGCGACCTTGAGGCCGAGCTGGGCCGCCTTGATCGCGGCGACATAGCCGCCGGGGCCGGTTCCGATAATGATCACATCATAGGACATTGTTTCTTTTCCTTTGCTTTAATCGTTTAGTCGGCCGCGCGGGTGAGTGCGAGGCGGAAGCCGAGGCCGACCAATGCGGCGCCGGCGATGCGGTTGAACCATTTGTTGCTGGCAACGAAGCGGTCGCGATGGACTTGACGGTGAAGAGGATCGAGACGCCGGCGAAGAATTTGCATCGTTTACCCTTTGCGACCTACCGCCCACCGCTGACGTTGAGGATTGCACCCGTGACGTAGGAGGCCGCAGAAGAAAGAAGATAGAGGACGGCATCGGCCACCTCTTCTGCCGTTCCCGGCCGCTGCATCGGAATGTTCGGCGCCATGTCGCGCGCACGGTCCGGCAGTCCGCCGGAGGCGTGAATATCGGTGTCGATAATTCCCGGACGGATCGCATTCACGCGGATGCCATCCGCGGCGACTTCGCGGGCGAGCCCGATCGTGAAGGTATCGATCGCCGCCTTCGAAGCGGCGTAATCCACATATTGCGACGGTGATCCGATGATCGCCGCCATCGACGAGATGTTGACGATCGCTCCGCCCTTGCCGCCATGCTTGCTCGACATGCGACGAACAGCCTCCGCCGCGCAGAGAATGGAGCCGGTGACATTGACGCGCATCATCCGCTCGATGCGCTCGACGCTCATTTCGTCGACGCGCTGAGCCGTATCGACGATACCGGCATTGTTCACCAGCCCATCAAGCCGCCCGAAATGGCGATCAACGGTTTCGAACATCGAGGTGATATCAGCGGCGTTGCCGACATCGCCTTTGACGGCAATCGCCTCGCCGCCGTCCGCCGTGATCGCTTCAATGACGGCATCCGCGGCTGCCCTGTTGGAGACATAATTCACGGCAACCCGCCAGCCTTGTTTGGCAGCAAGCCTTGAGACGGCAGCACCGATGCCGCGGCTTGCGCCGGTCACGAGCAAAACAGGCACATCACTCATTTCGCGCATTCCTTGAAGGTCAGGACATCCCAGGGCGCGACCGTCGCCTTGCCTTCGCCCCAAATCGAGGACTCGCGGATCGCCGGACCGAGGCCAGGCAGCACGATCCTGTCAGCAGCGCCCTGCGCCTCCGCCTGAAGATTATCCAGTTCGCCCGCGGCACGGACGCTGTAGACCGGCCCTTGCCAGATCGTGCAGGCATCGAGATCCGCACCCGTCACATCACCATCCGGGCAGTTGAACATGACGATGCCGATAGCACGATCGGGATCCTCCGACGGCATCACATAGCCGTCCAGAACGATCGAGGTCTTCAAGACATTGATCTTGAACTGATTGCTTGCCGCGGCGGCTTCGGAACCGAGCGGCGAAAAGCGGAGTTCATAAGCGCCGTCGCGATCGGCATAGACGGCATCAGACTGCTTGCACTCGGCCGAAAGCGCAGCTCCCGTCATTGCGCACAGGAAAAGTGGCGCCGCCAGGGCAGCCGCCAATTTCAGCCTAACGATTAGAAGCGAACTGCCGTCCGCTGCCGGAACTCCACGCGCCATAAGGCACTCCTTGCCGCGAAAAACAGGGCCGCTCGCGCGGCCCCATCATTCTCTTAGAGATCGAGAACCAGACGCTCGGGATCTTCCAGGCTTTCCTTGACGCGGACGAGGAAGGTCACGGCTTCCTTACCGTCGACGATGCGGTGATCGTAGGAGAGTGCCAGATACATCATCGGACGGATGACGATCTGGCCGCCGACAACGACCGGACGCTCCTGGATCTTGTGCATGCCGAGAATGCCCGACTGCGGCGCATTGAGGATCGGCGAGGACATCAGCGAACCATAGACGCCGCCATTGGTGATCGTGAAGGTGCCGCCCTGCATGTCGGCCATCGAGAGCGTGCCGTCGCGTGCAGCCTTGGCGAGACGGCCAAGGTCTTTCTCGATCTCGGCAATCGACATCTGGTCGGCATCGCGGATGATCGGAACGACCAGGCCCTTGTCCGTGCCGACAGCCATGCCGATGTGGCAGTAGTTCTTGTAGATGATGTCGGTGCCATCGATCTCGGCGTTGACGGCCGGCAGTTCCTTCAGGGCGTGGGTCACAGCCTTGGTGAAGAAGCCCATGAAGCCGAGTTTGACGCCATGCTTCTTTTCGAAGACGTCTTTGTACTTGGCGCGCAGGTCCATGACTGCCTTCATGTCCACCTCGTTGTACGTGGTGAGCATGGCCGCGGTGTTCTGCGCATCCTTGAGGCGCTTGGCAATCGTCTGGCGCAGGCGCGTCATCTTCACGCGCTCCTCGCGGCCGGCGTCCTCAACGGTCGATGGGCCGCGGACGGCAGCGGGAGCGGCAGGCGCAGCAGCCGGGGCGGAAAGGCCCTTGGCGACGGCAGCGATCACATCGCCCTTCAGCACCTGGCCACGCTTGCCACTGCCTTCGACCTGATCGGCCGAGAGATTGTTCTCAGCGAGCATCTTGGCGGCAGCCGGCGCCGCCGGCATGGTGGAAGCCGGGGCCGGGGCGGAAGCAACCGGTGCCGCAGCGGCAGCAGCCGGAGCTGCAGGTGTTGCCTGGGCGGGAGCAGCGACGGCCGGCTCGGCAGCCTTTGCGGGAGCGGCAGCCGGAGCTGCAGCGCCTGCGGCGATCTGGCCGAGCAGAGCGCCGAGGCCCACGGTTTCGCCGGCCTGGGCAACGATTTCGGACAACGTGCCGGAGGTCGGTGCCGGTACTTCGATGGTCACCTTGTCGGTTTCAAGCTCTAGAATCGGCTCATCGGCCTTGATGGCGTCGCCAACCTTCTTGAACCAGGTGCCGACGGTTGCCTCGCTGACGGATTCACCGAGAGTTGGAACGCGGATTTCTGTGGCCATTGTTCAAATCCTGATTTGCTTGTTTTCGTTTATTCGTTTCCGGCAGAAGACGGCCGGAGAATGATCGAGGGCATTGGCAAAATTTCGAAGTGGAAACCGAAACTGGAGCGGACGATCGGATCGGCATCGGCAAGCGCCTTTGCGGCCTCCCGATCCTCGACTGAGACGACCGCCATGCCCCAGGCGCCTTCGCCCTCGAAGACGGG
Source organism: Rhizobium gallicum bv. gallicum R602sp (assembly GCF_000816845.1). Lineage (NCBI taxonomy): Bacteria > Pseudomonadati > Pseudomonadota > Alphaproteobacteria > Hyphomicrobiales > Rhizobiaceae > Rhizobium > Rhizobium gallicum. The sequence goes on from NZ_CP006877.1 coordinate 3,865,070, forward strand.
GCCGACAGCAATTGCCGATCCCGCTTCTGCGTTGTGGCGCCAATATTCGGCATGCCGTTCCATCGCAGCCATTTCCTCCCCGGTCGCGTCGTTCGGAAAGCGGGAACGAGGCGGCACAAGTCTCAAGAAGAAATATGCCATCGCCCCAACTCCTCAGCCGCCCAGCGCATCCTCAAGGAATGCAGCGAGCTGCGACAGATGCTTGGACATCAGGCCCGTTGCCGGGGAAGCGGCAGCCGGACGTCCGGTGTAACGGACGCGCTGATACTTCGCATCGATATGGGCAAGAACCCACTCGAGATACGGATCGATGAACGACCATGCGCCCATGTTCTTCGGCTCTTCCTGGCACCAGACCATTTCCGCATTGCGGAAGCGGGAGAGCTCGTTGATGAGCGCCTTGGCCGGGAACGGGTAGAGCTGCTCGACGCGCAGCAGATAGACATCGTCGATACCGCGCTTTTCGCGCTCTTCCAGAAGATCATAATAGACCTTGCCGGAGCACATGACGACGCGGCGGATCTTGTTGTCTTTCTGCAGCTTGATCGGTCCGTCCTTGACGACCTCTGCATCGTCCCAGAGGAGGCGGTGGAAGGAGGATTCGCCGGCCATCTCTGCGAGGCTCGAAACCGCCCGCTTGTGGCGCAGCAACGACTTCGGCGTCATCAGGACCAGCGGCTTGCGGAAGTCGCGCTTCAACTGACGGCGCAGGATATGGAAGTAGTTCGCCGGGGTCGTCACGTTGGCAACCTGCATGTTGTCTTCCGCACAAAGCTGCAGGAAGCGTTCCAGGCGGGCCGAAGAGTGTTCCGGACCCTGACCTTCGTAACCATGCGGCAGCAGGCAGACGAGACCCGACATGCGCAGCCACTTGCGTTCGCCCGACGAAATGAATTGGTCGAAGACGACCTGCGCACCGTTTGCGAAGTCGCCGAACTGCGCTTCCCAGAGCGTGAGCGCGTTCGGGCGCGCCAGCGAATAGCCGTATTCGAAGCCGAGAACGGCCTCTTCGGAGAGCATCGAGTTGATGACCTCGTAGCGGGCCTGCGTCGGCGACAGGTTGGCGAGCGGGATATAACGCGCTTCGGTCTCCTGATCGTAAAGGACCGAATGGCGCTGCGAGAAAGTGCCGCGTTCGCAATCCTGACCCGAAAGACGGATCTTATGGCCTTCGAGGCAGAGTGCACCAAAAGCGAGCGCCTCGCCCATGGCCCAGTCGATGCCTTCGCCCGTCTGGATCATGTTGGCCCGGTTTTCCATGAAGCGCTGGATCGTGCGGTGCGCGTTGAAGCCCGCCGGCACTTCCGAGAGCTTGCGGCCGATCTCCTTCAATTGTTTCATCGGTACGGCCGTCTTGCCACGGCGCTGTTCGTCGGCGTTATCGGCCGTGCGCAGACCAGACCATTCGCCGTCCAGCCAGTCGGCCTTGTTCGGCTTGTAGGACTGCCCGGCCTCGAACTCCTGCTCGAGATGAGCGCGCCAGTCGGCCTTCATCTTCTCGACTTCGCCTTCGGTCAGCAGGCCTTGCGCAACAAGACGCTCGGCGTAAAGCTGGAACACCGTCTTGTGGCCTCGGATCACCTTGTACATCTTCGGCTGGGTGAAGGACGGTTCGTCGCCTTCGTTGTGGCCGTAGCGGCGATAGCAGAACATGTCTATCACGACCGGCTTGTGGAACTTCATGCGGAACTCGGTCGCGATTTTCGCGGCGTAGACCACAGCTTCCGGATCGTCGCCATTGACGTGGAAGATCGGGGCCTCGATCATCTTGGCAACGTCGGACGGATAGGGCGACGAACGGGAGAAGGCCGGGTTCGTCGTAAAGCCGATCTGGTTGTTGATGATGACATGCATCGTTCCGGCGACACGGTGGCCGCGAAGACCCGAAAGGCCTAGAATTTCAGCGATGACGCCCTGGCCCGCGAAAGCCGCATCGCCGTGGATCAGCAACGGCAGAATCTTGGCGCGCTCGGAGAGCGGAATGACATCGCCTTCCCATACGGTAGCACTCATGTCCTGCTTGGCGCGCGCCTTGCCCATGACGACGGGGTCGACGATTTCAAGGTGGGAAGGGTTTGCCGTCAGCGAAACGTGAACCTTGTTGCCGTCGAATTCGCGGTCGGAAGATGCACCGAGATGGTACTTCACGTCGCCTGAACCTTCGACCTCGTCGGGCGCATAGGAACCACCCTTGAACTCATGGAAGATGGCGCGATGCGGCTTTCCCATCACTTGGCTGAGCACGTTCAAGCGGCCGCGATGCGCCATGCCGAACACGGCTTCCCTCAGGCCGAGGTGCCCGCCACGCTTCAGGATCTGCTCAAGAGCCGGGATCAGTGATTCACCGCCATCGAGGCCGAAGCGCTTGGTGCCCTTGAACTTGACGTCGAGGAACTGCTCATAGCCTTCCGCTTCGACGAGCTTGGCAAGGATCGCCTTCTTGCCTTCCGGCGTGAACGCAACGCCCTTGTCCGGCCCTTCGATGCGTTCCTGAATCCAGGCCTTCTCTTCCGGATTGGACATGTGCATGAACTCGACGCCGAGAGTCGAGCAATAGGTTCGCTCGAGGATCTCGATCATCTGCGGAATGGTCGCGTATTCGAGACCGAGCACGTTGTCGATGAAGATCTTGCGATCGTAGTCGGCCGCGCTGAAGCCGTAGGCTTCCGGCGACAGTTCCTTGTAGTCTTCGACCGGTGCTGCGATGCCTAGCGGATCGAGCTTGGCATGCAGATGGCCGCGCATGCGATAGGCGCGGATCATCATGATGGCACGAACGGAGTCGCGCGTCGCCTGGAGGATGTCAGCGCCGTCGGTCGGCTTGCCGGCAGCTTCGGCCTTTGCCTTCACCTTGGTTTCGATGACCTTCTCGACCGTACCCCAATCACCGTCGAGCGCAGATACAAGATCGCCGCCGGCCTGAATCGGCCAGTTCTTCTTGCGCCAGGAAGCGCCCTTGGCCGCCTTCTTCACATCGTTCGGATCGTCTTCCAGCGCCTTGAAGAAAGTCCGCCACTGATCGTCGACCGATGATGGATCCTCTTCGTAGCTTGCATAGAGCTGCTCGATATAGGCAGCATTGGCGCCATCCAGAAACGAGGTGATCTGAAACTGCTCGTTGGCTTCTTGCCGTGCCATGGTTTTACGCGGACGCTTTCCGCCCGCCTCCTGACTTTTGATGAATTTGCCGGCTCTACCCGGCTGCCGCATTCGAATTTGCCGCCTGTCCGCGGCACACCTGCTGTCGAAAACCTGGGGCCGGGCGCAAGCGCAGGTGCTTTCTTCCGCCCGGATATATAAGTTGGCTTAGCCCTTGAGGACTTCAACCAGCGTCTTGCCGAGGCGAGCCGGAGACGGCGACACGGTGATGCCGGCCGCTTCCATAGCCGCGATCTTGTCTTCCGCGCCGCCCTTGCCGCCGGAAATCACGGCGCCGGCATGGCCCATGGTGCGGCCGGGAGGTGCCGTTCGCCCGGCGATGAAGCCGACCATCGGCTTCTTGCGTCCACGCTTGGCTTCGTCCTTGAGGAACTGAGCCGCGTCTTCTTCAGCCGATCCGCCGATTTCGCCGATCATGATGATCGACTTGGTTTCGTCGTCGGCAAGGAACATCTCGAGTACGTCGATGAACTCGGTGCCCTTGACCGGGTCGCCGCCGATGCCGACTGCCGTCGTTTGGCCGAGACCTTCATTCGAGGTCTGGAAGACAGCTTCATAGGTCAGCGTGCCGGAGCGCGAGAGAACGCCGACCGAACCCTTTTTGAAGATGGAGCCCGGCATGATGCCGATCTTGCATTCCTCAGGCGTCAGGACACCCGGGCAGTTCGGACCGATCAGTCGCGACTTCGACTTGTCGAGCTTGGACTTGACCTTGATCATGTCTTCGACCGGAATGCCTTCCGTGATGCAGATAATGAGCGAAATTTCCGCCTCGATCGCCTCGATGATCGCCTCGGCGGCGCCGGCCGGTGGCACATAGATCACCGATGCGTCGGCACCGGTCCTTTCCTTGCCCTCGGCGACGGAGGCAAAGATCGGCAGATGTGCTTCGCCTTCGAGCGACCCCCATGTCTCGCCACCCTTCTTCGGATGGATGCCGCCGACCATCTTGGTGCCGTAATAGGCAAGCGCCTGCTCGGTGTGGAAAGTGCCGGTCTTGCCGGTCAGCCCCTGGACGAGGACCTTGGTGTCTTTATTGACGAGAATGGACATGCCTTAGTTCCCTTTCACAGCAGCGACGATCTTCTTCGCCGCGTCGTCAAGATCGTCGGCAGGGATCACGTTCAGCCCGCTCTCTCGTATGATTTTCTTGCCGAGTTCTACATTGGTGCCCTCGAGACGGACGACGAGCGGCACCTGGAGGCCTACGTCCTTCACCGCCGCGATCACGCCTTCGGCGATGACGTCGCAGCGCATGATGCCGCCGAAGATATTGACCAGGATGCCCTTCACGGCCGGATCGGCAGTGATGATCTTGAACGCCGCGGTGACCTTTTCCTTCGACGCACCGCCGCCGACATCGAGGAAGTTCGCAGGCTCGGCGCCGTAGAGCTTGATGATGTCCATGGTCGCCATGGCAAGGCCCGCCCCATTGACCATGCAGCCGATATTGCCGTCGAGGGCAACGTAGGCAAGGTCGTATTTGGAGGCTTCGATTTCCTTCTCGTCTTCTTCCGTTTTGTCGCGCAGAGCGACGATGTCTTCGTGACGGAAGAGCGCGTTGCCGTCGAAGGATACCTTGGCGTCGAGGACGCGCAGGCGACCGTTCTTCATGACGATCAGCGGATTGACTTCGAGCAGGCTCATGTCCTTTTCGACGAAAGCCTTGTAGAGGATCGGGAACAGCGTGTCTCCATCCTTGCGGGCTTCGCCTTGGAGATTGAGCGCATCCGCAAGCTTCTTGCTGTCTTCGGCCGTTACGCCCTTAACGGGGTCGATAGCGACGGTGATGATCTTCTCGGGCGTGTCGTGCGCAACGGTCTCGATGTCCATGCCGCCTTCCGTCGAAACGACGAAGGCAACCTGGCCGACGGAACGGTCGACGAGAATTGAGAGATAGAGTTCGCGGTCGATATCGGCGCCGTCTTCGATGTAGAGGCGGTTGACCTGCTTGCCGGCCGGGCCGGTCTGCTTGGTGACCAGCGTATTGCCGAGCATTTCCTTGGCATTGGCGACGACTTCGTCGATCGACTTCGCAAGGCGAACGCCACCTTTGGCTTCCGGCGAGAGTTCCTTGAATTTACCCTTGCCGCGGCCGCCGGCGTGTATCTGGCTTTTCACGACGTAGAGCGGACCCGGCAATTCTTTTGCCGCAGCCTCGGCTTCGTCGGCCTTGAAGATGGCCACACCTTCAGCGACCGGTGCGCCATAGCTCTTCAGCAGAGCCTTGGCCTGATATTCATGAATGTTCATGGGTTTATTCCTGTTTTGATTACTTCAGCGCGGGCGCGATGTTGATGCAGGCTTCGCACAGGCCGGCGACGGCGCCGACCGACTTGTCGAAGGCTTCCTTCTCGGCCTTGTTGAGGTCGATCTCGATGACGCGCTCGACGCCGCCGGCACCGATAACTGTCGGAACGCCGACATACATGTCCTTGACGCCGTACTGGCCGGAGAGATGCGCCGCGCAGGGCAGAACGCGCTTCTTGTCCTTGAGGTAGGCCTCGGCCATCTCGATTGCCGAGGCTGCCGGAGCGTAGTAGGCCGATCCGGTCTTCAGGAGGCCGACGATTTCGGCACCGCCGTCACGGGTGCGCTGGATGATTTCCTCGAGCCGTTCCTTGGTGACCCAACCCATGGTGATGAGGTCGGTGAGCGGAATGCCGGCAACGGTGGAGTAGCGAGCAAGCGGCACCATCGTGTCGCCGTGGCCGCCGAGAACGAAAGCAGTGACGTCCTGAACGGAAACGTTGAATTCCTTGGCGAGGAAGAGGCGAAAGCGCGAGCTATCGAGAACACCCGCCATGCCGACGACCTTGTTGGCCGGAAGGCCGGAAAACTTCTGCAGCGCCCAAACCATGGCGTCGAGCGGATTGGTGATGCAGATGACGAAAGCGTTCGGGGCATATTTCTTGATGCCGGCGCCGACCTGCTCCATGACCTTGAGGTTGATGCCGAGAAGGTCGTCGCGGCTCATGCCTGGCTTGCGCGGAACGCCGGCGGTGACGATGCAGACGTCTGCGCCTTCGATCGCAGAATAGTCGCTGGCACCCGTCAGATTGGCATCAAAGCCTTCGACCGGGGACGACTGGGCGATATCGAGGCCCTTGCCCTGTGGAATGCCGTCGGCGATGTCGAAGAGAACGATGTCGCCGAGCTCTTTCAGGCCGGCGAGATGCGCCAGCGTGCCACCAATCATGCCAGAACCGATAAGTGCGATCTTGTTACGCGCCATTTCGCTGTTTCCTTTGCGATCAAAATCAGGCGGGCGGCGCGTCCGGGGCGTCGTCCAATGACGCAATCGCATAGCCCTAAAGCCAAATAATGGCAACGTGTTATTTTTGGATCAGCAATTTCAATCGTTTAGATACAAAATATCTTACGTAAACGTAAGATATTTTGTTGCGAAACTGTTACTCGGCGGCGTGTTTTTTATGGTGCATCGCGAGATATTCCGCGCTACGCATCTCAAAAAGGCGCGATGCGGTGCGATCGAATTCGAAGCCTTCCGTCCCGCGCCGTTCGATCAGTAAATCTTCCGGCATTGCCGCAGCCGACGCATGAAGGCGAACGCCGTGGTCGTAGAGCGTGTCGACAAGAATGATGAAACGCTTCGCCTGGTTCCGCTTGTCCGGACCGAGCATCGGGATGCGATCGACAAAGATCGTATCGAAACGCTTGGCGATCGCGAGAAAATCAGCAGCACCGAGCGGCTTCTCGCAAAGATCGGCAAAGGAAAAGCGCGCCATGCGATCGACTGCGAGCGGCACATGGATCGATCGACCTTTCATCGGGATATCGAAAGGCTGCGCCTTGCGCCCGTCCAGCGCCTGCGCCCAGGACGCGTCCATGGCCATATCCGTCCGCTCGTCGATCGGCGTCAGATAGACCGGCTGGCTGTTCAGCTTCTCCATCCGGTAATCCGTCGGGGAGTCGAGCGTCACGACCTCGACATTCTTCCTGAGGAGACCGATGAAAGGCAAGAAGAGACCGCGATTGAGGCCGTCCTTGTAGAGATTGTCGGGCTCGACATTCGAGGTCGCGATGAGCACGCAGCCACGCGCAAAAAGCTCGGAGAACAGCCGCGAGAGGATCATCGCATCAGCGATGTCCGTCACCGTAAACTCATCGAAGCAGAGAAGTTCGGCCTCCTGGTAAAGTGCGGCAGCCACGGGCGGCACGGGATCGGCCTGCTTTATCTCGCCGTTCTTCAGCTTGAGCCGGTGCGCGGCGATGCGGTTGTGAACATCGGCCATGAATTCGTGGAAGTGCGCACGGCGTTTCTTCGAACAGGGCGCCATGCGGTAGAAGATATCCATCAGCATCGTCTTGCCGCGCCCGACGCTGCCGTGAATATAGAGTCCCTTGATGCCTTCGCTCGCCTTTTTCTTCGAAGCGAAGAGCCAGCCGAGCGAGCTCGATTTAGCGGCCGGGCGGCGGCGCTTCAGTTCAAGAAGCACCCGATCGAGGCTTTTTGCCACATCCATCTGTGCTGAATCGATCTGGAGAGCGCCGGAGGCCGTCAGCGATTTCAAGTGCTCGCTGACGCTCGAAGTGTAGTCGGGGATAGGCTGCATGAGGAAGAGTCCGCCTACGCGTCGTCGGCGGGGTGGCCGCCGGTTATCTTACCGGCTGAGGGTGATCGGTTGGCCGGTACTCGTCTGGCCGCTGAAGCTGTTGTCTGCGGTCTTGTAGACGCTGCCGATCTGGTTGCCGCTGCGATCCTTGAGAAGAACCTGCTTGCCGGAGACTTCCCAGGAGCCCATTGCCGTCAGCTCGCCGACGCAGCCGCGCGTGCCGCCGCGTGAGCCGCTACCGAGATTGGTCAGCGTCAGGAACATGTCGCACCTGCCGTTGACGCGCCAGCTGCCGACCATGGATTCCTTGGAGACGTCAAGGGCATTGGACGCCATGGCGCCCGGCTGGCCCGGTTCCGCGGGCGCTCCCGTCGGAGCGGCGGGAAACTGCGAGGCGCCTGCCGGTGGCGGAAGCTGTCCGCCCTGGACGGAAGGTACAGGCTGCGCGGTTAGCGGTGCCGGCGAGCTGTAACTCGCATTGTCATATGCCGTGCGCTGGCAGCCCGCCAATGACAGAACAACCGCCACACCCGTCATCGCATATCGCAACTGCATCATCATGCTCCCGATTGTCCGCTCTAGCAGCACAGAATTGGTCATCAGACTGATTTTCGAATTAGCGTATTTCACTTTAGTTAATCAAGTCGGCACAGCCATAAATTGCTCGCGACAATACTTATGCCGGAAATGGAGCAATTCAACTTGCCTGCCGGAGAACTTCCTGCAGATAGAATTTGTCAGCAAGGTGATGATCTGCACAATCCCTCGCCGGATTCAGACCGGTGCCTGCAAAAATTCGGAAGAATCCGGCGCAGCCTCTGTCTGCGCCGGGCATTTGGCGAGCATCGGCTATCAGAACCGGCGCTCAACCATCATCTTCTTGATCTCGGCAATGGCCTTTGCCGGATTGAGACCCTTAGGGCAGGTCTGCGCACAGTTCATGATCGTGTGGCAGCGGTAAAGCCGGAACGGATCTTCGAGGTCGTCAAGCCGCTCGCCGGTCGCCTCGTCTCTTGAGTCGATCAGCCAGCGATAGGCCTGCAGCAGGACGGCCGGGCCGAGATAGCGGTCGCCGTTCCACCAGTAGCTCGGACAGGAGGTCGAGCAGCAGGCGCAGAGAATGCACTCATAGAGGCCGTCGAGCTTCTGGCGATCCTCGTGGCTCTGCTTCCATTCCTTGGCAGGTGCCGGAGATACGGTCTTCAGCCAGGGTTCGATCGAGCGGTGCTGCGCATAAAAATTCGTCAGGTCCGGAACGAGATCCTTCACCACCGGCAAATGCGGCAATGGATAGATTTTAACCGTGCCCTTGATGTCATCCATGCCCTTGGTGCAGGCAAGCGTGTTCGTGCCGTCGATATTCATCGCGCAGGAACCGCAGATGCCTTCGCGACAGGAACGGCGCAGCGTCAACGTCGGATCGATCTTGTTCTTGATGTAGAGCAGGCCGTCGAGAACCATCGGGCCACAGTCGTCGACATCGATATAGAAGGTGTCGATCGACGGGTTCTGGTCGTCATCCGGGCTCCAGCGGTAGACGCGAAATTCACGGGTGTTCTTCGCACCCGCCGGCTTCGGCCAGACCTTGCCTTCGCGCATCTGAGAGTTCTTGGGGAGAGCGAGTTCAACCATGATAAAATCCTAGTTTGCCGACAGGAGTCCCCGTTTTCACGCAACCCCTACAACCACCGAAAGCAGCGTTGCGGGCTGCCAGCGACGAGCGAGCACGCTGCGCGGCATTCGCTGTCTTACACACACCGACCCCGTTGCTGACCGCGGCAGTCAAGCCGCCGGGAGCACGCAATTTGGAGCGCTCCGCCGCCATGGCGGGCGAGACGGCCCGCACCGCGGCAATGAACGAAGCTAATCCGAGGTACTTTTCCATCGTCAATACACACGAGCCTTCGGCGCGATCTTGTTGGGATCGATGCCTTCAGAGATGAGCTCGGTATGAACCGGACGGTAATCGAGCTTCACCTCGCCGGCATTGCTGACCCAGGCAAGCGTGTGCTTGCGCCAGTTGACGTCGTCGCGGCCGGCGTATGCGCCTTCGGTGTAATCCTCGCGGGCATGCGAACCACGGCTTTCCTTGCGCGCCTCGGCGCCATAGATCGTTGTGATCGCATTCGCCATCAGGTTTTGCAGCTCGAGCGTCTCAACGAGATCGGAATTCCAGATCATCGAACGGTCGGTGACCTTGATGTCCGACATCTCCTGCCAGATCGCGGAAATGCGCCCGCAGCCGGATTCCAGCGACTCCTGGGTGCGGAACACGGCGGCGTCTTCCTGCATGGCGCGCTGCATCTTCTCGCGCAGATGCGCCGTCGGCGTTGCGCCACTGGCGTGGCGAAGACCATCGAAGCGATCCATGATCTTGTCACAGGCAGCTATGTTCAGATGCGGGGTCGGCGCAGCGCGGTCAATGACCTCGCTGGCACGGATTGCCGCAGCGCGGCCGAAAACGACGAGGTCGATCAGTGAGTTCGAGCCGAGGCGGTTCGCGCCATGCACCGAAGCACAGCCCGCTTCGCCGACGGCCATCAACCCGGGGATCACGCGTTCCGGATTGGCGCTGTCGGCGTTGAGCACCTCACCCCAATAGTTCGTCGGAATGCCGCCCATGTTGTAATGGACGGTCGGCAGAACCGGGATCGGCTCGCGCGTCACATCGACGCCGGCAAAAATCTTCGCGCTCTCGGAAATGCCCGGCAGGCGTTCATGCAAAACAGCCGGGTCGAGATGGTCCAGATGCAGGAAAATATGATCCTTGTTCTTGCCGACGCCGCGGCCTTCGCGGATTTCCAACGTCATGCAGCGCGAAACCACGTCGCGCGAGGCAAGATCCTTGGCCGAAGGCGCGTAGCGTTCCATGAAGCGCTCACCTTCGGAGTTGACGAGATAGCCGCCCTCCCCGCGCGCGCCTTCGGTAATCAGACAGCCGGAGCCGTAGATTCCGGTGGGATGGAACTGCACAAATTCCATGTCCTGCAGCGGAAGCCCCGCGCGCGCCACCATGCCGCCGCCGTCGCCGGTGCAGGTATGGGCGGAGGTCGCGGAGAAATAGGCACGGCCGTAGCCGCCGGTCGCCAGCACCACCATTTTCGCCGCGAAGCGATGGATCGAGCCGTCATCGAGGCACCAGGCAACAACGCCAGTACAACGGCTGCCGTCTTCCGACATGATGAGGTCGAGCGCGAAATATTCGACGAAAAACTCGGCGTTGTAGCGCAGCGACTGGCCGTAAAGCGTATGCAGAATGGCGTGGCCGGTGCGGTCGGCAACCGCGCAGGTGCGCTGCACCGGCGGACCTTCGCCGTAGTTCTGCATATGGCCGCCGAATGGGCGCTGATAGATCTTGCCTTCCTCATTACGCGAGAAGGGCACGCCGTAGTGCTCGAGCTCATAGACGGCCTTCGGCGCCTCCATGGCGAGATACTGCATGGCATCGACGTCGCCGAGCCAGTCGGACCCCTTGACCGTGTCGTAGAGGTGCCATTGCCAGCTGTCCGGCGTCATGTTCTGCAGCGAGGCGGCGATGCCGCCCTGGGCCGCGACCGTGTGCGAGCGGGTCGGGAATACTTTGGTGATGCAGGCCGTACGGAAACCCTGTTCGGCCATGCCGAGCGTTGCGCGAAGACCGGCGCCGCCGGCGCCGACAACGATCACGTCATAGGAGTGATCGACAAATTTGTAGGCTTTCCCATTCTGAGCGGGTGAAGTCGGTGCCATGATACGGTTATCCTACGAAAGCAATTTTCAGAATGGCAAAGAGACAGAGGCCTGCGACCGCGATCGCGAAAAACGTGTTCACCATCAGCAGCACGAGCTTGCCGATTTCGCTGTGCACGTAGTCCTCGATGATTGCCTGCATGCCAAGACGCATGTGAATGATGCCTGAAATCACCATCAGTCCCATGATGACTGCCACGAAGGGGTTCGACAGCGCATGCACGACATCGGCATAAGGGGCGCCGGCATAAACGATCATGAAGATCACGAAGAAGACGATGAGCGGGAGGTTGGCGACAGCCGTCAGGCGCTGACGCCAGAAGTGTTCGGTGCCTTCCTTGGCCGAGCCAAGGCCGCGAACTTTACCCAGAGGGGTACGCATATCCATGTGAGCGACCTCAAAAGCGAATGATAAAGCCGATCACCCAGACCAGCACGGTAAGACAGAGCGATCCGATGATGTTGGCGATGGCAAGCTTGGTGGAGAATTCCTTCTCGAAACCATGGCCGAGATCCCACAGCAGGTGGCGCAGGCCGCCGAGCATGTGATGGAGCAGTGCCCAGGTGTAACCAAGCAGGACGGCCTTGCCGATGATGCTGCCGAGCACCCAATTCACCCAGTCGTAATAAGCCTGACCGGTCGCAGCCGCAATCAGCCACCAGGCGATCAGCAGCGTGCCGAAATAAAGAGCCGCCCCTGTGATGCGATGGACGATCGACATGACCATGGTAGGAATTAGTTTATAAACTTGCAAATGCGGCGACAGAGGCCGGTTATTTGTAACATTCGCCATCAGAACCTCGCGGCGTCTTGCGCTCCCGGATTTCGGAGCATTTCGAGGCAACCACAGGAATGACAAATTTGTCTGTGTGCATTGCATCAACGGCGACGTTTAATCACCGAAGCCCCCGACGACAAGCACAATTGCTGTCTGTTTTTAATTTAATCGATTCGCGTTACCGGGAAGTTGCCGGAAATCGAAACTGGTTTTTCCGAATCAAATTTTATGCTGATTTTTCATCGCTCAGTGGACACATAGGTAGTTTTGACGCAAGCTGGCGTTAACGATTTGTTAACGATCGGATTTCCGGAGGTTGCGTCTGATGTTCCAGCGTCTGTCGAAAGTCTTTGCGCTGGTGTTGTGTGCCCTGATTGCGCTTCCTGCCACGGCGGGCGAGCGTGCTGGGCATCATCGTGGCGTGACCCATTGGGCAAACAAGGCCAAGTGGGCAAACAGCGCCAAACCCTGGTTCGGCGCTCATCGTCGTCATCATCGCCACCATGGCCACGGCCATAACCGTTATGTTCGCCTCAAGCATTTCTCGCCGTCATCGAACGGCTACCGCATCCGCAGCACTATCGCCGGATCGCCACAGCGTCTGCGCTATGATTACAATGGCACTTATGCAGGCTCCTATGCTTACGAAACGGAAGGCGGCACCTATTTCGGTGCGGACGGCTATGCACTTTACGGTGCGCCGCAGACCGGATCGCTCGCACCCGGGCCCAAAGTGATCGACGTTGCCGTGCAAGCCGATCCTTGCAGCTACGAGGCCAGCGTCTGCGTCATCAGGCCTTGAACCGCCAGACCGTCGTCTTCTTGTTCTCGCTATCTTCGAGCGCCCGCGTTACCGGCACTTCGTAGATGGCGCAAAACTCCAGGCGCTCCTTTGGCAAATAGGCCCGTCCCGGATCGCCGACCAGAACCTCCTTGCCTTCGCTGGCCAGCCGGTCGAACCACGCAACGAGGGCGTCCGCAAAGACGCGGTCATAGAACACGTCGCCCGCCAGGACGATATCGGCAGGGACAGGCTTGCCTACGAAATCGGCGCCGCTAAAATCAACGGAGATCCCATTGGCAGCAGCATTGAGCCGCACGGCCGTTTCAGCCCATGGATCGATATCCACCGCCTTTACCGCCACCGCACCCGCCATCTTCGCCGCGATCGCGACGATCCCCGAACCTGTTGCGAAGTCGAAAACGCGCTTAGTTCGCACCGTTTCCGGACGATCGAGAATATAACGCGCAAGTCCCTGGCCACCCGCCCAGGCAAAGGCCCAGAACGGCGGCGGCAGGCCGATCTCCGCCAGTTCCTCCTCCGTCTTGAGCCAAAGCTCATGAGCTTCGTTCGCCAGATGCAACCGGATCTCCGGCACATGCGGCGGCGTGATCAGTTTCGTATTGGCGCGGATGAAGATTTCCGGGTCGGTCTTCAATGCGGTCAGCGTGGCGGATTGTCGAGGCCGCCCATGCGGCAGACTTCGAGCCACTCGTCATCTGTCACCGGCTGGACCGAAAGGCGCATCGAGGTTACCAGCGCCATCTTTGAAAGTTTCTCATTCGCCTTGACATCCTTCAGCGTCACCGGCTTGGGCAAATCGCGCACAGCGCGGATATCGACGCAATCCCAGCGATCGTCGCCCTTCGCCGTCGAATCCGGATGCGACAATGCGCAGACCTCGACGATGCCGACGATCTCCAGGCCGTCATTCGAGTGGTAGAAGAAGCCTCTATCGCCGATCTGCATGGCGCGCATGTTATTGCGGGCGAGATAATTGCGGACGCCCGTCCACTCCGTACCTTTCTCGCCTGCGGCCTTCTGCTGCTCCCAAGACCAGGAGGAAGGTTCGGATTTATAGAGCCAATGGGCCATCCCTTATGCCTCCGGATTGTTGAAGACCCAGTTGAAGGGCTTGATCTCGACACTCTCGAAAAGACCAGCCTTCGCATAGGGATCGGCATCGGCTAGTGCCTTGGCGGCTTGCGCGGTATCGGCCTTGACCATGACCATGCTGCCGCAGGGCTTGCCTTCACCGTCGAGGAACGGTCCGGCCATGCTGAGCGTGCCTTCGGCATTCAGCTTGTCCAGATATTCCAAATGCGCCGCGCGTGTTTCCATGCGTGTGTTGAGGTGCCCCGGCTTGTCCTTGCAGAGAAGGGCAAATAGCATGTCTGTCTCCTATTCGGTCGTAATCGGACGTGTCATCAATTGTTCGATGGCCTCGGTGATGCTGAGTTTACCTTCGATGATCGCCGAGACGGCGTCCGTGATCGGCATCGCGATGCCGAGCTCTTCCGCCAGCCGCGAGGCGACGGCCGCGGCAAAGGCACCTTCCACCAATTCGCCTCGCAAAGGATCGGCCTTTTCACCGCGGCCAAGCGCAATGCCGAAGCGCAGGTTGCGCGACTGATGGCTCGTTGCCGTCAGGACAAGATCGCCCAGCCCGGAAAGCCCGCGCACCGTATCCGCCTGCCCGCCCTTGGCAACGACGAGGCGCGACATTTCCGCCAGCCCGCGCGCGATCAGCGCCGCGCGCGCAGAATCGCCGATACCGCAGCCTTCAACGATACCACAGGCGATCGCCAATACATTCTTCAACGCACCACCAAGCTGCACGCCGATACGGTCGGACGACGGATAGAGCCGGAAGGTCCTGCCCGAAATCGCCTGCGCCAGCCGCTCGGCAACGGCCACGTCCGATGCCGCAATTACCATAGCGGTCGGCAGTCCTTTGGCGATGTCGGATGCAAAACCCGGCCCCGAAAGCACCGCGACGCGATGTTGCGGCAATTCGCGCTCCAGCATGTCTGTCAACAAGTTGCCGGTCGCCCGCTCGATGCCCTTGGCACAGGTTACGACGATCGCGTCCTTGGCGAGGTAAGGGCCATACTGCCGAGCCGCATCCGCCTGCGCCTGCGACGGCATGGCCAAAAGCACGATATCGGCATCGTCGATCGAATCGGGTTCTGCCGAGAATTCCAATGCTTGCGGCAGCTCAATGCCGGGAAGAACCGCATCATGCAGCCGTTCGGCTTTCAGGTCGGCCATCAGCGCAGGGTCGCGGCCGACGAGAGTGACCTGGCTGCGGCCGGCGAGCGCAATGACTGCGGCAAGCGCCGTTCCGAAAGCGCCCGCGCCAACGACGGCAATCCGTTCGCTCATGCCTTTGCCCCCCGCTTTCCGTAGCTGATCAGCGCTTCCGCATTCGAATCCAACGGCCAGCGCGAGCGCGGCTGCACATCGAGATCATCCGGCGCAACACCTGTCGCCATGCGCTCGAGCCCCGCCCAGGCAATCATCACCGCATTGTCGGTGCACAATCTCAGCGGCGGCGCGATGAAGCGGAAGGCGTATTTATCACAGAGCGCCTGTAGCGTGGCACGTACTTCGAGGTTGGCGGCGACGCCGCCCGCGACCACCAGGGCGGGCTCCTCGTCCAGATGCGGAAACTCCGCGCTGAACCGCTGTAATCCACGGCCGATGCGATCCTTCAGAGTCCTCGAAATCGCTCTCTGAAACGAAGCGCAGACATCGGCGACATCCTGCTCCGTCAGCGGCGCGATATCCGCTGCGGTCTGCCGGACCGCCGTCTTCAAGCCCGAAAAGGAAAAATCGAGCCGCTTTTCACCGACGAGCGGCCGCGGGAAATCGAAGCGGTCCGGGTTACCCTTCTTCGCTGCCTCCTCCACCTGGGGTCCGCCGGGATAAGGCAGCCCGAGCAGCTTCGCCGTCTTGTCGAACGCCTCGCCGAGCGCATCGTCGATCGTCGTTCCCCAGCGTTCGTATTGGCCAATGCCGCGCACGAGGATGAGCTGCGTATGACCACCCGACACAAGCAGCATCAGATAGGGAAAGGAAAGCCCGTCCGTCAGCCGCGCCGTCAGCGCATGGCCTTCGAGATGGTTCACGGCATAAAGCGGCTTGCCGGCGGCCTTGGCGATCGCCTTGCCGGTCATCAGTCCGACGAGCAGCCCGCCGATCAATCCCGGCCCCGAGGTCACAGCGATCGCATCGACGTCGCGGACCGACACGCCGGCGCGCTGCAACGCCTCGTCGATCAGTGTATCGAGTGCCTCGACATGGGCACGCGCGGCTATCTCTGGCACCACGCCACCATAGGCGCTATGCTCGTCCAATTGGCTCAAGACGACGTCGGAAAGCACCTTCGAACGCCCGTCCGCATCGCGCTCGACCACAGCCGCGGCAGTCTCGTCGCAGCTTGTTTCGATGCCGAGGATGCGTAGAAAGGGAGCCATGAAGCCTGTCGTTGATTGCGATGGGTGCAAAACCCGGTTACGAGAACTTCCGGTAACAACGGATCGAAGCGGATGCAAACAAAACCTTTCCGGATCGGAACGCGGGGCAGCCCGCTGGCCCTTGCTCAGGCTCGCGAAGCGCGCGATCGGCTGATGGCGGCCCACGGAATGGCGGAGGAAATGTTCGAGATCGTCGTGCTGACCACGAAAGGTGACCGCATTACCGACCGTGCGCTTGCCGAGATCGGCGGCAAGGGTCTTTTCACCCAGGAACTGGAAGAAAAGCTTGCAAGCGGCGACCTCGATTTGGCCGTCCATTCCGCAAAGGACATGCCGACGGTGTTGCCGGAAGAGCTTCATCTCTCGGCCTATCTGCCGCGCGAAGACATCCGCGATGCGGTAATCGGCCGCACGGCGCCAAAACTGATCGAGCTGCCGCATGGGGCAACGGTGGGGTCGGCGTCGCTGCGCCGCCAGGCTCTGATCCGCCGCATGCGGCCGGATATCAAAGTGATAACCTTCCGGGGCGCGGTGGAAACCCGCCTGCGCAAGCTGGACGAAGGCCAGGTCGATGCGACGCTGTTGGCGCTCGCGGGCCTGAAGCGTCTTGGCAAGGTCGACGTGATCACCGACATCCTCGATCCCGACACCTTCCCGCCGGCTCCCGCGCAAGGCGCGATCTGCATCGAAAGCCGTATTGGCGATCAGCGCACCGACGATCTGCTGGTCGCCATCAACGACCCGGCGACCCACGACGCCGTCTCGTGTGAGCGCGCGTTCCTTGCGGCGCTCGACGGCTCTTGCCGCACGCCGATCGGCGGATATGCGATTTGCGAAGGCGATCGGATCAAGTTCTCCGGCCTGATCATCACGCCGGATGGTCGCAACCAGCACTCGGTCACCATCGATGGCAATCGGCGCGATGCCGCAGCGCTTGGCACGCGCGCCGGACAAGACATCCGCGCCCGCGCTGGCAGCAGCTTCTTCGACGACTGGAGCTGACGTCCGATGCGTGTGCTCGTCACCCGGCCGTGGCGTTCGGGGGAGCGAACCGCCAAAAGGTTGCGCGACATGGGGCATGAGCCCGTCTTGCTGCCGCTCTCGCAGCCCATGCATGATGGCAAGACCGCTATGGATGCGTTGGCAAGGAGCCACGGCCCTATTGCCATCACAAGCGCGGAAGCTGTCCGTGCGCTCTCGTCGTCAGGAACAGACGTCAAGCCTTATCGCCGCCGGCCGGTCTTCGCCGTTGGCGAAGCGAGCGCAAACGAGGCAAAAGCGGTGGGATTTTCTTTAGTCTTAGCCTCGGCGGGCGATGGCGCGCGACTTGCGGAGTTGATCGCGCAGCAGACGCGGGAATCTGTCACCTATCTCGCCGGTTCGCCGCGCGCCGAGACGTTCGAGCGCACCGCGCATGCGCTGGGACTGAAGGTCGATGTCGTCGAGTGTTATCGGATGCATCCGGCAGAACCTGATCCGGTGGCCCTGCGGGAAGCATTGACCCCGCCCCCGGAGGCCATACTCCTTTTTTCCCGCCAGACCGCAGAGCGTTTTTTCCGCCTCGCCGAGGCCCAATCGGAACCCGGCTGGCTCAATCAGGCCCTCATCCTTTGCCTCAGCGCATCCGTTGCCGCGGCCGTCCCGGCTTCACTCGGCAGAAACCTTCGCATCGCAGCATTGCCGGATGAGGGAAGCCTTCTGTCGCTTCTTTGAACGCCTTACGCGCCCAAATTTGATCTAACCTCTTTCCATAACTGGCATCACTGACTAGTTTCGTTGCGATGCAGGAAAATGAGGTACGCATGGTATCGGGAAATCCGCCACGTCATTCGAAAAACGCCGACGAGCCGGTCACGATCGATCTGGAAGCGCAGAAAATTGCAGCAGCAGCCGATACCGAGGAGAAATCAGAAGCAAACGCCCCTGACGCCGGCACGCCCGACGCAGACAACGCGACAGGCGGCCTAGAGGCTTCCGCCGATCCGGAAAAAGAACCATTGGCCGAGGATACGGCAGAGCGCGCCGCTGCCTTTGAGGAGCCCCGTCAGCCGGAAATGGCAACTGACCCCGAGCCCGTCCGGCAAAAGCCGCGCGGCGGAACGACGTCGGGTCTGATCGCCGCCGGTATTTTCGGCGGCCTCGTTGCCCTGCTGGGTGCTGGCGTGATCCAATATGCCGGCTACCTTCCGACGTCTTCCGCACCTCAGACCGCGCTGGATGAAACGGCCAGCCTTTCAGCTGAAATCGACGGCCTCAAGCAATCGATCGCGAACCTCGCCGCCGCGCCGAACACCGGCGACGATACGCTCGACAAGCGTGTCTCTGCGCTCGAAACGGCGGCAAAGACGCCTGCCGCGACGGGGCCAGTAGACACCCCGGAGGTCGACGCGCTGAACCAGAAGGTCACGGATTTGGCCACTCAGCTGGAACAGTTGCGCACATCTCTCTCTCAAACCTTTGAAGAGCGGGCGTCGGGCGGCGCCGACATTATCAAGCGCCTGGAAGAAGCAGAGAAGAAGCTCGACGAACCACGCCAGGATGTTGCCGTTGCGCAGGCGATCGCCGCTGCGGCCCTCAAGGCAGCGATCGACCGCGGCGGACCTTTCATGGCCGAGCTCGATACTTTCGCCGGCGTTTCGCCGGACGACCCCGCCGTCGCCGACCTCCGTAATTTCGCCGAAACCGGCGTACCCTCTCGCGCCGAACTGATCCGCCAGGTTCCCGACGTCGCGACCGCCATCATCCAATCCGTCAACCGAGCGGATCCGAACCAGAGCTGGTCGGACCGGCTGATGGCGAGTGCCAAGTCGCTCGTCACCGTGCGCCCTGTCGGCAACATCGAGGGCGAAAGTGTCGAGGCGATTGCGGCGCGTATGGAAGACAAGGTGAAGAACGGCGACCTACCGGGCGCTGCCAACGAATGGAACGGCTTGCCCTCGAACGCAAAGCAGGCGTCCGCCGCCTTCAAACAGTCATTGGAAGCCCGCATCCGCGTCGAGGAACTGGTGGGTGGTGCGCTCTCCAAGGCCATTTCTGGCGCCGGCAAGGAGGGTTGATCGATGATTCGTCTCGTCGTCTTCGTCATCCTCGTCGTCGCTCTCGGCTACGGCTTCTCCTGGCTTGCCGATCGCCCCGGCGATCTCTCGCTGGTGTGGGAAGGCCGGCTTTATCAGGCAAAGCTGATCGTCGCGGCAAGCGGCCTCATCGCACTGATTGCTGGTGTCATGATCGCCTGGTGGCTGGTCCGCACGGTCTGGACGTCGCCCCATTCCGTGACCCGCTATTTTCGCGCCCGCAAGCGTGATCGCGGCTACCAGTCCCTCTCGACCGGCCTTATCGCCGCGGGCGCCGGAAATGCCCTGCTTGCCCGCAAGATGGCAGCCCGGTCCCGCGGCCTCATCCGCGCCGATCAGGAGCCGCTGATCAACCTGCTAGAAGCGCAGGCGGCCTTGATCGAGGGCCGGCATGACGAAGCCCGTGCCAAGTTCGAAGCGATGGCCAACGATCCGGAAACACGTGAACTTGGCCTTCGCGGGCTCTATCTCGAGGCCAAGCGCCTCGGCGCCAACGAGGCCGCACGCCAATATGCCGAAAAGGCGGCCGACAGCGCGCCTTACCTGCCCTGGGCAGCGCAGGCGACGCTCGAATACCGCAGCCAGGCCGGCCGCTGGGACGACGCCATCCTGCTTCTTGAGCAACAGAAGGCCGCGCGTGTCGTCGAAAAGCAGGATGCGGAACGCTTGCGCGGAGTTCTGCTGACGGCTCGCGCCGGCGACAAGCTCGAAGGCGATCCGGCCGGTGCGCGCGACGACGCGATGCATGCGCTGAAGCTCATTGCCGATTTCGAACCGGCCGCGATCATTGCCGCCAAGGCGCTTTTCCGTGACGACAAGCTGCGCAAGGCCGCCTCAATCCTCGAACAGGCCTGGAAGGCAGGGCCACACCCCGAGATCGGCCGCACCTATGTGCTTGCCCGAAGCGGCGATTCCGCCGTCGATCGCCTGAAGCGAGCCGAACGGCTGGAAGCCCTGCGCCCCAACAACGTCGAATCCCTGCTGGTGGTCGCACAGGCGGCTCTCGATGCGCAGGATTTCGCCAAGGCCAGGGCCAAGGCCGAAGCGGCAGCGCGCATGCAGCCGCGTGAAGCGGCCTTCCTGCTGCTTGCTGATATCGAGGAAGCCGAGACCGGCGACCAAGGCCGTATACGCCACTGGCTGGCGCAGGCGCTGAAGGCGCCGCGCGATCCGGCCTGGGTGGCTGACGGCTTCGTTTCGGACAAATGGCTTCCCGTCTCACCCCTCACCGGCCGTCTCGACGCCTTCGAATGGAAGGCGCCCTTCGGTCAGCTTGAAGGACCGATCGAGGACGGCTCCGCCGTCTCGATCGATACCGCGCTGAAGACCCTGCCGCCCGTTCGCGAGACACGGCCAGAAAGCCCGGCCAACGATCATCGCATCATTGAACTGGAGCGCGCCGCGACGATTGCAGAGGCCGCGCGGCCGGCTCCTGCTGCCGCACCGAAGCCTGGCTTGCCCGCGACGGCGTCCAAACAGCCAGAGCCGATTGCCGCACAGCCAGAGCCGAAACCCTTTTATGGAATGCCGGACGACCCTGGCGTTCGCAACATGAAGGCGGAACCGGAACCCAAGACACGACTCCGCCTTTTCTGAAATGGAATAAAATCCGCATGTTCGAACGTTTTCAGGCATTCTTCCAAAAGCTCACCGCAAACAACCCCAAGAAGGGTTTTAGCCCTGACGATCCCCGCATTGCCGTTGCCGCTCTCTGCATGCAAGTGATGGAAGCGGACGGTAAGATCAAGGACAGCGAAAAGAAGCGGCTCCGCAAACTGCTCAAGGAGCAGTACGGCCTTGACGGAAAGCCGCTTGAGGCAGTGATTGCGGCTGGCCAGGAAGCCGAGAGCAGCGCCGTCGACTATTACCGCTTCACCTCCGACCTGAAACGCCATCTCGATACCGAGCAACGGCTGGAACTCATCGGCATTCTCTGGGACATCGTCTATGCCGACGGCGAACGCAGCGAGATGGAGGACCACGTTATTTGGCGGATCGCCGATCTCTTGGGTGTTTCCTCCCGCGAGCGCATCCAGAAACGTCAGGAGGCAGCCGCACGGGTGACCGATACGGTGGTGGTGCAAGACGATGCCGATTGACCGTCCGATCAAACGCGACAAGCGCCCCATACTGATCATCCTGCACCAGGAACGCTCCAGCCCAGGCCGCGTCGGCCAGCTCCTGGCCAACAAGGGCTATAACCTCGACATTCGCCGCCCGGTTCTGGGCGACAAGCTGCCCACTACGCTGGAGAACCATGCCGGTTCGGTCGTCTTCGGCGGGCCGATGAGTGCAAACGATCCAGACGAATTCATAAAGAGCGAGATCAACTGGCTGGACATTCCACTCAGGGAAAACCGCCCGTTCCTCGGAATCTGCCTTGGAGCGCAGATGCTGGTGCGCCATCTTGGCGGCAAGGTGCAGTCGAATGCGGACGGCTCGACCGAAATCGGCTGGTATCCGCTCCGCCCGACCGAAAAGGGCCGGCTGCTGATGCACTGGCCGAAGATGGTCTACCATTTCCATCGCGAGGGCTTCGATCTGCCGCACGGCGCCCATTTGCTTGCGGAAGGCGATACCTATCCCAACCAGGCCTTTCGCTACAACGGGAACGCCTGGGCGCTGCAATTCCACGCAGAGCTCACCCGCGTGATGATGCATCGCTGGGTCGTCCACGGCGCCCACCGTTTCATTCTGCCGAACGCGCAGCAGGGCCGGGAACATCTGGAGGGCCGAATGCTCTTCGATGCACCGCTCAAGGCGTGGCTGA
Source organism: Rhizobium gallicum bv. gallicum R602sp (assembly GCF_000816845.1). Classification (NCBI taxonomy): domain Bacteria; kingdom Pseudomonadati; phylum Pseudomonadota; class Alphaproteobacteria; order Hyphomicrobiales; family Rhizobiaceae; genus Rhizobium; species Rhizobium gallicum. Next base: position 3,887,418 of record NZ_CP006877.1, read on the forward strand.
CCGAATTTCTCGATATCGTCTTTGAAGGCAAGACGGCTAAGGCCGTACCGGGCTCCATAGCTGCGCTGTCCGCATAGCGCGCATCAATCCACTTGAGACCAAGCGCTGCTGCTTTCCCATTGCGCTGCTCGTTATCTGCTGCGAAAAAGCCGGACGCATGAACTGGGCGGGTTCGCCAAGCGTGATTCGCCGCGGGTTTTCACGCGGCACTTGCCCGTTTAGCCGCCAATGGATACATGTCTGTCAGCAACGAACTGGAGACCAAGATGATTGCCCTCTTTCAAACCATTGATTTGGCTTTGAATCTTTATACTTGGGTGCTGATTGCGAGTGCCATTTTCTCATGGCTTTACGCCTTCAACGTCATCAATTCCTCGAACCAGTTCGTCAATTCGGTCGGCATGTTCCTCTATAATGTCACCGAGCCGCTGCTGCGGCCGATTCGCCGGCTGCTGCCGAATCTCGGCGGCATCGACATTTCGCCGATCATTCTGCTGCTGATTATCTTCTTCCTGCGCTCGCTGATGTGGAACACCATCTTCCCGCTGGTGGCGTGAACTCCGCCTGGAAGATATTCGATGATCATATACGACTCGCCGTTCGGTTGACCCCGAATGGCGGGCGCGACGCGATCGATGGCATCGAGGCCGATGCCGAAGGCGAGTGCCACATTAAGATCCGTGTCGCAGCGATTCCTGAGAAGGGAAAAGCGAACCAGGCGCTGATCGCGCTTCTGTCCAAGGCCCTCGGCATTCCGAAATCCTCGATTCAAGTGATGTCGGGCGATACATCGCGCAAAAAAGTCCTCCGGATCGGTAGCGGTCGGGAGGACTTGATGGAAAGGCTCGAAAAGCTTCTGAAGCTATAGCGTCTTACTTCGCCTTCTTGGCGCGCTCAACGGCTTCGAGGATCAGCTGACCGGCTTCCTTCGAATCGCCCCAGCCGAAAATCTTCACCCACTTGCCGGGCTCCAGGTCCTTGTAGTGCTCGAAGAAGTGTTCGATCTGCTTCAAGGTAATCTCAGGAAGGTCGGTGTAGTCCCTCACCTTCTCGTAGCGCAGCGTAAGGGCCGGCGACGGGACGGCGATGATCTTCTCGTCCTTGCCCGAATTGTCTTCCATCTTCAAAACGCCGATCGGGCGGACATTGATGACGCAGCCCGGAACCAGCGGACGCGTGCTGGCGATCAGGACATCGATCGGATCGCCGTCTTCCGAAAGCGTATGCGGCACGAAGCCGTAGTTGCCCGGATAGGTCATCGGCGTGTAGAGGAAGCGGTCGACGACCAGCGTGCCGGCTTCCTTGTCCATTTCATACTTGATGGGGTGACCGCCGACCGGAACTTCAACGATGACGTTGACATCTTCCGGAGGATTCTTGCCGATGGAAATGGCGTCGATGCGCATACGAAAACTCCCACGAGGTGAATTGTTCGCAGCCAAATAGTCCGTTTCATCCCGCAACGCAACATTTGCTGTTCGGGATGTTCAAGATTCGTCTGCAATATCGAGGAGCAGGGCGCCCATTTTCAGCTGCCGCCTCAAAGCGGTGCAGCGCTGTTTAAAAAGACGGAGGCTGGGCTTTTCAGTTCCAGATGAAGCCGATTTTCTTCAGCTGCCTGTGGTCGAAGCTTTCCATGCCTTCGCAGAAGTCAATGCCGCCATGGCCACGATAGAACTGGCTGGCATTCTCGTTTTCCTCCAGGCACCAGACCACCATACCCTTGCAGCCGAGTGATTTCAGGAGTCGCCGAGCCTCGCCGAACAGCATGCGCCCAAGACCAATGCCCTGGTACTCAGGACGAAGATAGAGCTCGTAGATCTCGCCTTCCTGCGGCAGCGCTCGAGCTCGATTGAGGCCAAGTGTGGCATAACCTGCGACCGTGCCGGCGACATCGAGAACGAGGAGGGTTGCCGGACCGCGCGTCGCCTTGCGCCACCAGTTCTCGCCGCGGCGCTCGATCATCTGCGTCAAAGCGCGATGTGGAATGATCCCGGCATAGGTGTGCTGCCAGGCGAGGCGATGCACCTCGGAAATGGCTTGGGCATCATGCGGTTCTGCCCGCCGGACATCGATCGACAACGTCTTCATAACGCTTACTCTGGTCTTCCAGCAGGCAATTAACCATACGCGATGATGCGTTTCGGCCGTTTGCCCACAGACTTAACATGTGGACGCTGAGCAAAATTTAACGCTTTTTTAACGATTGTCACAAGACGGAATCAGCGGGCCGCACAACAAAAAACCCCGGCGCCAGGCCGGGGTATGAAATGTCAGCAATTAGAATCGCTTAGGCGTAGCGTGCCTTTTCGAAACGCTTACGCTCGTTCGGGTCGAGATACATCTTGCGCAGACGGATCGACTTCGGCGTCACTTCGACCAGCTCGTCATCCTGGATCCAGGACAGCGCACGGTCGAGCGTCATGCGGATCGGCGGCGTGAGCTTGACGGCTTCATCCTTGCCGGCGGCGCGGATGTTCGTCAGCTTCTTGCCCTTCAGCACGTTCACTTCGAGGTCGTTGTCTCTGCTGTGAATGCCGATGATCATGCCCGCATAGACCTTTTCGCCGGCGTCGATGATCATCGGACCGCGGTCTTCAAGATTGAAGAGAGCATAGGCCACAGCTTCGCCGGAGTCGTTGGCAAGCAATACGCCGTTGACGCGGCCGCCGATCTCACCCTTGTATGGCTGATAGTCGTGGAAGAGGCGGTTCATCACGGCCGTGCCGCGCGTATCGGTGAGCAGTTCTGACTGGTAGCCGATCAGGCCGCGGGTCGGTGCGAAGAAGACAAGACGGACGCGGTTGCCGCCCGACGGACGCAGCTCGACCATTTCGGCCTTGCGCTCTGACATCTTCTGCACCACGACGCCCGAATGCTCTTCATCGACGTCGATGACGACTTCTTCGATCGGCTCGAGCATCTCGCCCGTTGCTTCGTCCTTGTGCATGACGACGCGCGGACGCGAAACGGCCAGCTCGAAGCCTTCGCGGCGCATTGTCTCGATAAGAACCGCAAGCTGCAATTCGCCGCGGCCCGATACGAAGAACGAATCCTTTTCGGAAGATTCTTCGATCTTCAGCGCAACGTTGCCTTCAGCTTCCTTGAACAGACGGTCGCGGATGACGCGCGAGGTGACCTTGTCGCCTTCTGTGCCGGCATAGGGGCTATCGTTGACGATGAAGGACATGGTGACCGTCGGCGGATCGATCGGCTGGGCCTGCAGCGGCTCGGTGATCGACGGGTCGCAGAAAGTATCGGCAACCGTGCCCTTAGAGAGGCCGGCTATCGCGATGATATCGCCTGCATGCGCCTCTTCGATCGGCTGACGCTCGATACCGCGGAAAGCGAGGATCTTGGAAATGCGGCCGGTCTCGATCGTCTTGCCGTCGGCATGCAGAACCTTGACCGGTTGGTTCGGCTTGATCGATCCGGAATTGATGCGGCCGGTGATGATACGGCCGAGAAAGGGGTTGGCTTCGAGGATCGTGCCGATCATCGTGAACGGACCTTCGTGAACGGTCGGCTCAGGAACATGCTCGAGCACGAGGTCGAGAAGTGGTGCGAGACCCTGGTCCTTCGGGCCTTCCGGGTTGACGTTCATCCAGCCGTCACGGCCAGAACCGTAAAGGATCGGGAAGTCGAGCTGCTCGTCAGTCGCGTCGAGGTTTGCAAACAGGTCGAAGACTTCGTTGATCACTTCCTCGTGGCGGCCGTCCGGACGGTCGATCTTGTTGATCGCGACGATGGGACGAAGACCAACCTTCAGCGCCTTGCCGACAACGAACTTCGTCTGCGGCATCGGACCTTCCGAAGCATCGACCAGCACGATCGCGCCGTCCACCATCGAGAGAATGCGCTCAACTTCGCCGCCGAAATCGGCGTGGCCCGGAGTGTCGACGATGTTGATGCGGACACCCTTCCACTCGACCGAGGTCGCCTTGGCGAGAATGGTAATCCCGCGTTCCTTTTCAAGGTCGTTCGAATCCATCACGCGTTCTGCAACGCGCTGGTTCTCACGAAACGAGCCGGACTGTTTCAGGAGCTCGTCCACCAGGGTCGTCTTGCCATGGTCAACGTGAGCGATAATCGCGATGTTGCGAAGTGCCATATGTTTCAAATCTCTGAGGCTGAGGCGCTACGTTCAAGGGAAAGCGCCAATTACGTTTGGCGCGCTCATACAGTGTTTTTCGCGTTTGCGAAAGGGGGGAAGGGCGATAGCGGCCATGTGGGCCTAGCTCACATGTTGGGGGTCGATGACCGTCCGCCAGAGTTCGGTATCGTTTCTGTCCATCAGCCGCACGGTCATCTGCTCGGTCTGCCCGTCGATTTCGACCAGTCCGAAGAACTGAAGGCCAGCAGACGGTGGCAGATTGGTATCCGCACCGCCAGGCGCGGCCTTAATGAACCGCACCTCTGGGCCGAAGGTCATGTCGAGCTCCTGCGCTCCGTAGGTCCCGGAATGCAACGGCCCGGAGACGAATTCCCAGAACGGCAAGAACTCCCGGAATTTCGCCTTGGCCGGATCGTAATAATGCGCCGCAGTGTAGTGGACGTCAGCCGTCAGCCAGACGATGTTCGAAATCGCCGCATCGCGGATGAAGCGCAGCAGATCAGCAAATTCCAACTCTCGCCCGAGCGGCGCTCCATTGTCGCCGTTAGAGAAGGACTCGCTGCCTCGGCGCTTTCCGTAATCATCCCAGATGACAAGTCCGACCGGCATATCGCAGGCAATCACCTTCCATGTTGCCGTCGAGCGCACCAGTTCGCGCTTCAGCCATGCGACCTGCCCTTCGCCAAGGATGCGGGACTTCGCCGTCAGGACCTGATCCAGGCCATGGTCGTTCGGCCCCCGATAGGATCGCAGATCGACGAAGAATATATCGAGCAGCGGACCATATGAGACTTTGCGGTAGATGCGCCCTGGTTCGGCGGCAATGTAGCGGATTGGTGTCATCTCATGGAAGGCGCGGCTTGCCCGAGTTGCCAGCGTCAAAACGGACTTTTCCTTGTAGCGATCATTGTCGCGAAGGTCGGTCGAAGGCGACCAGTTGTTTAAAATCTCGTGGTCGTCCCATTGATAGAAGACCGGACAGACCGCATTCAGGTCCTTCACATGTTCATCGAGCAGATTGTATTTCCACTGTCCGCGAAACTGATCGAGCGTTTGCGCGATGTCGCGCTTCTCCTCGATCACGATCCTGTTTTTCCACAGTCCGCCGTCACGCAACCGGATCTCGTCCGGCATTGGATTGTCGGCATAGATCGTATCGCCGGAATGGATCATGAAATCGGGGCGGTGATAGGCAATGGTCTGATAGGTGCGCATACCCTCGTCGTCGATCCCCCATCCCTGCCCCGCCGTATCGCCCGACCATGCGAAGCGGATCGTCCGCCTGTTGGAAGGCGCGGTGCGGAACTGGCCGTGAATTCGTTCGGAGACGCTGTTGACGTCCTGCAGGTCGGCGGCCGCAAACCTGTAGAAGATGTCATGGTCCGGCGGCAGATCCCGCAGCAGCAGCTTACCCGCAAGATCGGCCTCCGGTGTGACGTCGATCGGGGCCAATCTGACGGCATTCGCGAATTTGTCGCTCGTCGAATATTCGACGAAGAGCCGCGATGGCCGGTCGACACGCGTCCATATCATGCCTGACGTTGCGTCTACATCACCGGATTGAACGCCTGACGTGAAGATGGGGCGGCTCGAAGATCCTCGCGCGTAATATGGCATCACGAGGCTGGCTGCCGCAAAGCCGCCGACTGCGCCGATCGAAGAAAGGAAGCGGCGGCGCGTCGTGTCCGTCAGTTTCATGCCATGGCTCATTCGGCTTGCTTCGAGAGCGGGATCGAATCTCTCGCAACAAGCCTAGAGCGGCCGTCATGTCAGTCTCTTGAAGATGACATGACGGTTTTCCGAAACTTCGGCGACAATTTTGTTAAGGGCCGCCTTACGCGTCGCTGCCCGAAAGCTCTTCGAATGTGGCAAGGCCCTTCTTGACGAGCATTGCCTCGGGGCTCGGCAACTTGCCGCGGAATCCCTTATAGGCGTCTTCCGGATCGATCGAGCCGCCGCTGGAATAGATGTTGTCCTTGAGCTTTTGCGCCATCTCACTGTTGAAGGCGTCGCCGGTTTCCTCGAAAGCGGCGAAAGCATCTGCATCGAGCACTTCCGACCACATATAGGAATAGTAGCCTGCCGAATAACCGCCGGAGAAGATGTGCTGGAAATGCGGCGAGGCATGGCGCATCACAAGCGCCTTCGGCATCCCGAGTTCGGCGAGTACCTGATTTTGCACCGCCATCGGGTCTTCCACATTGTCGCGCGTGTGAAACTCCATATCGACAATCGCCGAGGAAGTGAACTCGACCGTGTTGAACCCGGCATTGAAGGTGCGGGCCGCAAGCACCTTGTCGAGCAGCTCCTGCGGCATAGGTTCGCCGGTTTCGAAATGCACGGCATATTGCTTGAGAATTGCGGGAACTGTCAGCCAGTGCTCGTAAAGCTGGGATGGCAGTTCCACGAAGTCGCGCGAAACGGAGGTGCCCGACACAGTGGGATAGGTCACGTTCGAGAGCATGCCGTGCAGCGCATGGCCGAATTCGTGGAAGAGTGTGCGCGCATCGTCCAGCGAAAGCAGTGCCGGCCTGCCTTCGGCCGGTTTTGCGAAGTTGCACACGTTGTAGATGATCGGCAGTTCGCCCTGATGCCCATTCTTCAGTGGGAGTTTATGCTGGGATTGGAACGCGCTCATCCAGGCGCCGGAGCGCTTGGAACTGCGGGCAAAATAATCCCCCAGGAAAAGCGCAACCAGCTTGTCTTCGCTATCGCGAATTTCAAAGACGCGCACATCCGGATGATAGGCGGCGACCCCTTTCTTCTCGACGGCACGAATGCCGAAGAGTCGGCCGGCGACATCAAAGCAGGCATCGATGATTTTTTCGAGCTGCAGATAGGGCTTCAGTTCGGCTTCGGAAAAATTGAACCTCTTGGCCCTGATCTTTTCGGCATAGTAGCGCCAATCCCAGGGCATGACCTCATGGTTCTTGCCGTCCTCGGCAATCAGCCTTGCGATATCGGCCTCTTCGTCAAGCGCCCGTTTGACGGCTCTTGCCCAGACGGCGCGCAGCAGATGGTTTACGGCGGCTGGCGTCTTTGCCATCGTGTTGTCGAGCTTCAGTTCCGCAAAATTGCCATATCCGAGAAGATTCGCGACTTCTCCGCGAAGGGCCAGCGTCTCGCGGATGATGCCGCGATTATCCGTCTCGCCCCCATTCTCGCCGCGTGCGACCCATGCCCTGAAGGCCTGCTCGCGCAGATCGCGCCGTTCGGAAAAGGTCAGGAACGGTTCGATGATCGAGCGCGACAAAGTGACCGCAAACTTTCCCTCTTCGCCGCGCTCGCGCGCTGCCGCCGCCATGGCGTCCTTCAGGAAATCCGGAAGGCCTGCGAGCTCGGGTCCTTCGCAAAGGACCAGCGACCAGTTCCTTTCGTCGGCCAGCACGTTCTGTCCGAACTGCGTGCTCAAGCCTGCAAGCTTTTCGTTGATTGCCGCAAGCTTCTCCTGCTCGGCCTTCACCAGCTTGGCGCCCGATTTTACGAAGCTCTTCCAGTGGCGCTCCAGCACACGTGTCTGCTCAAGTGTCAGTCCGAGACTTTCCCTATCCTCCCAGAGCATATCGATACGTGCAAAAAGCGCAGCATTCATTCCGATCTTGGAATAGTGGCGCGACATTTTTGGCGATATATCGCGCTCCAGTGCCTGGATTGTATCGTTCGTGTGGGCCCCCGCCCGGTTCCAGAACAGCGCCGAAACACGCGAAAGCTCATCGCCTGCAATCTCCAGGGCGACGATCGTATTCTCGAATGTGGGCTCTTCCCCGTTTGTGGCGATCGCGTCGATTTCCACTTCATGAGATGCGAGAGCGGCATCGAAGGCAGCGGCGAAATCACCGTCGTTCAGCGCCTCGAAGCGAGGCAGGCCATGAAGCCCGTTCCAGTTGACAAGCGCCGGATTGAACTCTTGTGTGGAAGGCATGCTGACGTCCTTTATGCAGAGGCTGGAAACGGCAATATAGGCAAGGCATCACCGCATTGGTATGCCGCCTGCGAGATTCGCATTGCTTGCCCTCGCAAGATTTGACGGGCAAGAATTGATACATAAGAATTAACCAATCGCTAACGATTGACGCGACTCGCGCGCTGGCGCTAGTTTTGAGCCACTCTTTCCGCAAGGGGACATGCGCCATGGAAATTTTTTCTGTGCGGTCTTCTCAGAGTTTGCTTTTTAAGAACAGCCAGAACAACGCAAAAAGTTCGAAGACCGAAGATATAGGAATCGACGCCGGAGCGGCAGCTTCAGCGATATTCAAGGTCGAAGACAATCGAGTCGAAGGGCCGGACTTCGCTGCCATGAGCCCGAGCGAGCTGCGCAGCCATGCGCGCCAAAGCTACGACACCGGCGGGATCGACCAGAACACGTTTGCGGCGATTTCCGAGCCGTTGCCGATGCATGCCATCGATGTGCAGGGCAATGTGATCGATCTGACCGCGATCACCGACGGCACGCTGTTCAATTTCCGCGACTATTATGAAAACCAGCTGCAGATCGCCATGTCGATCGGCGATTCCGATAGCCTAAAGACGCTGAAATCGATCGTGAATTTCCTGAACGCGTAGGCGCCGTCAGGCCTTGCGCCATGCAAGCAGGCCGGGCGTTGCGTGCCAGAGTGCTTGGACTGCAAATCCCATGAAGAGCACGCCGGAGCAGCGGACGATCAGCCGCTCATGCGCGCGGTAGAAACGCCGCACGGCGCCTGCGCCTATAATGGCGACAAGAATGAGATCGGCAGTCACGAAGCCTAGGAAGGATACGCTGAGAAGCAGCGGCAAAGCCTCGAAATCGAGGGCACCGGCCGAACCGGCAACCAATGCCGTGAAGGTCGCAAGCGCCACCGGGTAACCTTTCGGATTGGTCACACCGAAAATCAGCCCGCGGCGAAAGGGCCGCTTCACTGTCACCAGGGCCCGCCCGTCGCCTTTCGGCTTGGCCGTTACCGCGCTCCAGCCGATCCAAGCGAGATAGAAACCGCAGAGCAATCCGAGCAGATCGAAGACGAAGGTGCCTATCGTTCTCGCGCCGACAATCGCAACCAGCGCCAGCGCCGACCAGAGAATATCACCGACGAGATGCCCCATCATGAAGAAGGCGCCAGCCTTTCGCCCTTGCCCGGCGCCGATCCCGAGAAGCTGAAGGAACGCAGGGCCCGGAATGAGCACATAAAAGAGAGCCGCCAGAAAGGTGCCGACGAGCAGGGATTGCGTCATGGCAAAAGCTCCGAAGGATCAAAGGCGCAGACTATGCTAACCCGGCAATCCGTCAAGCGCCGCAACAACCCAAAGAAGAGGCCCGCTCGCCGGCAGGCCTCTTCTCAAGCGTATTGAGACACGCTTAACTCTTGAGGTTGCGCTTGGCGAGAGTGCGCAGGCGCAGTGCGTTCAGTTTGATGAAGCCCGCGGCATCCTTCTGGTCGTAGGCACCCTGATCGTCCTCGAAGGTGACCAGCTTGTCGGAATAAAGCGACTTCGGGCTCTCGCGACCGATGACCATGACATTGCCTTTGTAGAGCTTCAGCGTCACTTCGCCTTCGACATGCTCCTGGCTCTTGTCGATCAGCGCCTGCAGCATTTCCCGCTCCGGCGAGAACCAGAAGCCATAATAGATCAGCTCTGCGTAACGCGGCATCATCTCATCCTTGAGGTGTGCTGCACCGCGGTCGAGCGTGATCGATTCGATCGCTCGATGCGCTGAAAGCAGGATCGTGCCGCCGGGCGTCTCATAGACGCCGCGCGACTTCATGCCGACGAAACGGTTTTCGACGAGGTCCAGACGGCCGATGCCGTTGTCACGGCCATAGCTGTTGAGCGTGGCGAGCAGTGTCGCTGGGCTCATGCGAACGCCGTTGATCGAAACGGCGTCGCCCCTTTCGAAACCGACCTTGATGACGGCTGCCTTGTCGGGCGCGGTTTCCGGAGAGATCGTGCGCATATGCACATATTCCGGGGCTTCCTGCGCCGGATCCTCAAGAACCTTGCCCTCGGAGGACGAGTGCAGCAAGTTGGCGTCGACGGAGAACGGCGCTTCGCCCTTCTTGTCCTTGGCAACCGGGATCTGGTGCTGTTCGGCAAATGCCAGCAGCTCGGTGCGGCTCTTGAACGCCCAGTCGCGCCACGGCGCGATGATCTTGATATCCGGGTTCAGCGCGTAGGCGGAAAGCTCGAAGCGGACCTGGTCGTTGCCCTTGCCGGTCGCGCCATGGGCGATCGCGTCGGCGCCCGTCTTGCGGGCGATATCGATCAGGTGCTTGGAAATCAGCGGACGGGCGATCGAGGTGCCGAGCAGATAGACGCCCTCATAGACAGCATTGGCGCGGAACATCGGGAAGACGAAGTCCTTTACGAACTCTTCGCGCACGTCCTCGACGTAGATTTCCTTGATGCCGAGCATCTCGGCCTTCTTGCGCGCCGGTTCGAGCTCTTCCCCTTGCCCAAGGTCGGCCGTGAAAGTCACGACTTCGGCGCCGAGCTCGGTCTGCAGCCACTTCAGGATGATTGAGGTATCGAGACCGCCGGAATAGGCGAGCACGACTTTTTTCACGTCTTTCTTAGATGCCATGATGATGAGGTCCGTTGCATATGGGCGGCAAAGCCCGGTGTCGCGGGCACTTTTAGCGAGATTGTCGCGTGACGCAAGGGCAAGGATTTTCCCGGCAGAGCACGCTTGATGTTTGACTGCGCGAAACGCGCACCCATATCTGGCTGCGTCCGAATAATGATTGAGGAGGCCGGTCCCGTGACGAATATTCAGGAGATTCTCAAGAAGCCCAATGTCGCGGTGATCACCGGTGGCGCATCCGGCATCGGCCTTGCGGCGGCAAAGCGCTTTGCCGAGGCGGGTATGAGCGTCGTCATCGCCGATCGCGATGGCAACCGGCTGGCAACGGCTCGTGGCGAACTCGAAGCCATTGCCGGCCAGGAGCGTGTGATGGCAGTTAAGACGGACGTTTGCGACAAGTCTTCGCTGGAGGCGGTCGAACAAGCTGTCGTTCAACGCTTCGGCCGCGTCCATGTGCTGATGAACAACGCCGGCATCGGTCCGCAAACCTCGATCTTCAGCGCTCAGGCAAATTGGGACAGCATCCTCGGCGTCAATCTCCTCGGCGTCATCAATGGCACGCGGGTCTTCGGAGCGAAGATGCTGGCACATGGCGAGCCCGGGCTCATCATCAACACCGGTTCCAAGCAGGGCATTACGACTCCTCCGGGCAATCCTGCCTACAATGTGTCGAAAGCAGGCGTGAAGGTTTTCACCGAAGCCCTCGAGCACGAACTGCGCAATACCGAAGGCTCGAAGATATCTGCCCATCTTCTGATCCCGGGCTTTGTCTTCACTGGCCTTACAAAGGGTGACCACACCGAAAAACCCGCGGCCGCCTGGACACCGGAACAGACCGTCGATTTCATGATCGAAAGCCTGGAGCGCGGCGACTTCTATATCCTCTGTCCGGACAACGACGTCCCCCGTCCCCTTGACGAGCGCCGCATGGCCTGGGCGATCGGCGACATCATCGAAAACCGCCCGCCGCTTTCGCGCTGGCACAAGGATTATGCCGACAGGTTCAAGGCTTTCCTTGAAGAAAAGCGATAGGCGGATCATCAGGATTGATTGGTAATTTTCTGAAACTTGGATAAGAAGACTAACTCTTATCAGCTTTCAGAGTGTGCCATGGACTTCTTGCCGAGCATTCCGACCCTTCTCGCATTTTCCGCGGCCAGCCTGCTTCTTGCGGCCACGCCCGGACCGGACATGACGCTCTCGATCAGCCGCGCTCTGTCTCAAGGCAAGAAGCCGGCACTCTACGTCGTCTTGGGCACCAGCCTCGGCATCGTGGTCCATACGATGCTGGTTGCTTTCGGCATCTCGGCGCTGATCACCGCCTCGCCGACCGCCTTCCTGATCCTCAAAACCGGAGGTGCTGCCTATCTTCTTTGGCTGGCTCTTCAAGCGATCCGTTTCGGTTCGAAGCTTTCGGTCGAGCAGGTCAGCGAAGCCAAGGGCACGCTGCTTTCCAATATTTCCGTCGGCTTTTGGGTCAATCTTCTGAACCCGAAAGTCATCATATTCTTCATGACCTTCCTGCCGCAATTCGTAAGCGCGGGCGATCCGGCGGTCACGCACAAGCTGCTCTTCCTCGGCTTTTTCTTCATCCTCATCGGCATGCCGGTGAACGCGCTTGTGGTTCTCGCCTCCGACTGGCTTGCGGGTTGGCTGCAGAAGAACAGCAAGATCCTGCGCGGAATGGACTACACTTTCGCGGGGGTCTTCTCGATCTTCGCTGTAAAGATATTTTTCACGCAGGCACGCTGATCGCGCCCGCTCAGCCGATCAGCAGTGCATCATCGTCCAGGGTCTGTCCGCGCATCTTGCGGAACATCGCGATCAGGTCTTCGACTTGCAGATCCTTGCGACTGTCGCCGCTGACGTCCAGCACGATCTCGCCGCCATGCAGCATGACCGTGCGGTGTCCGTAGTCCAGCGCCTGGCGCATGGAATGGGTCACCATCAGCGTGGTCAGCTTGCGCTCTGAGACGATCTTGTCCGTGAGGCCCATGACAAATTCCGCCATGCCTGGATCAAGTGCGGCCGTATGTTCGTCGAGCAGCAAGACCTCCGAGCCTGCCAGCGTCGCCATGACCAGGGAAACCGCCTGCCGCTGGCCGCCGGAAAGCAGATCCATGCGATCAGCCATACGATTTTCGAGACCGAGGTTCAGTTCGCTGATCCGGTCGCGGAAAAGATCGCGGCGCTTGGGGCCGAGGGCCGCCACCAATCCGCGCCGCTCGCCGCGCCGAGCGGCAAGAGCAAGATTCTCCTCAATCGACAGGGAGCCGCAGCTTCCGGTCAGTGGATCCTGAAAGACGCGTGCGACAAGCCCCGCCCGCGCAGCCGTCTGTTTGCGCGTCACGTCGGTATCGCCGATCAGCACCTTCCCCTCGCTTGCCAGAACGTCGCCGGCGAGAACACCGAGCAGCGTCGATTTACCCGCACCATTGGAGCCGATGACGGTCACGAAGGAGCCCTGCTCGATGGTGAGGCTGACGCCGCTTAGCGCCCGCTTCTCCAGCGGCGTGCCCTTGCCGAAAACGACCTTGATATCCTCGATGCTGATCATGTTGGGGCTCCTCCGCGGCGAAGTCGGGGAAGAATGAGCGCGATGGTCACGAGAACGGCCGTCACGAAATTAAGGTCGGAAGCTTGGAGACCGATCATGTCGGTGGAAAGCGCCAATTGAATGGCTATGCGGTAGATGATCGAGCCGAAGACACAGCCGATGAGCGCAATCAACAACCCGCGGCGGCCCAGCAGGGTTTCACCGATGATCACGGCGGCAAGGCCGACCACGATGGTACCGACACCGGACGTCACATCGGCAAAACCGTTCGTCTGCGCAAAGAGCGCGCCGCCGAGCGCAACAAGAGCATTCGACATCGCCATGCCAAGATAGATCTGCCTGCTGGTGTCGACGCCCTGCGCCCGCGCCATCCGCGCATTTGCACCCGTTGCCCGCATCGCAAGCCCGGCATCGCTTTCGAGGAAGCGCCAGACTGCGATCAACGCGATGACGACGAGAACGCCGACAAAAAGCGGCCGGACGTAGAAGTCGCGAAGGCCATGACCGAAGAACGGACTGATCATCGTGTCGGCATTGATCAACGCGACATTGGGTTTGCCCATGACGCGCAGATTGACCGAGAAGAGCGCAATCATGGTGAGGATCGAGGCAAGCAGGTTGAGAATCCGAAAGCGCACATTGAGGAGTGCCGTCACTACGCCGGCCGCAGCACCGGCGATCATCGCAACCAGCGCTGCCAGCCAAGAATTGACGCCGGCAATGATCAGAACCGCTGTCACCGCCGCGCCGAGGGGAAAGGAGCCATCAACTGTCAAATCGGGGAAATCGAGGACGCGGAAGGCGAGATAAACGCCAAGAGCAACGAAGGCGTAGACAAGCCCAAGCTCCACGGCACCCCAAAATGCGATCTCACTCAAGGCGGTCGACCCTCTTTTCTTCGTTTTGCCCGTCAATCGTCAGGCATGAATATCATCAGCCGCTCCCGTTTAGAAACAGGAGCGGCCGAGCGCAATATCGATAATGGCGAAAGCTGGTGCTTATTCGATGACGCGATTGGCGCGTTTGAGAACGCTTTCCGGTAGCTTAACGCCCATCTTCTGAGCCGCGGCGGTGTTGATGATGAGATCGCTGCCGGCGGCAACCTTGACCGGAATATCACCCGGCTTTTCGCCCTTCAGGACACGAACCACGACGTCGCCGGTCTGCTTGCCAACGTCGTAATAGTTGAAACCGAGCGCTGCAATCGAGCCGCGTGAGACGGAATCCGTATCCGCCGTAAAGAGCGGCAGCTTGCTTTCTTCGGCAACGGCTACGGCACCCTCCAAAGCCGAGATGATCGTGTTGTCGGTCGGGACGTAGATCGCATCGGCACGGCCGACCAGCGCGCGCGCAGCACCCTGGACTTCCGCAGACTTCGTCGCTGCGGACTCAACAACGCCCATACCGGCCTTTTCCGCCTCAGCCTTCAAGGCCGCAAGCAACGACACGGAATTGGCTTCCCCGGAATTGTAAAGGTAACCGATCGTCTTGGCGGCAGGCAGGATCTCCTTGATCAGCGCAACATGTTCGGCAACCGGCGACATGTCGGAAAGGCCGGTGACGTTGCCGCCGGGCTTGTCCATATCCTTGACGAGCTGGGCGCCGAGCGGATCGGAAACGGCAGTGAAGACCACTGGAATGTCGCGGGTCGCAGAAACCACAGCCTGCGCCGACGGCGTGGAGATCGGCACGATGACGTTCGGATCCTCGCCTGCGAACTGGCGGGCGATCTGCGCGGCGGTGGCAGGATTTCCCTGTGCGGATTCAAAGCGGAACGTGAGATTTTCACCTTCCTTATAGCCTGCCGCGGCAAGCGTATCTTGGACGCCCTTGCGCACGGCATCGAGAGCCGGGTGCTCGACGATGGCCGTCACAGCGACCGTGACGCCATCAGCCTTGGCAGGCAAGGTAAGGGCAAGAACCGCCGCGACGGCGAGCGAGATCAAACGCATGAGAAACCTCCATCGGTAATGATGGGCTTCTAGGAAAACCCCGCGCCGCAATCAATCGCAAAGAACTGCTGCAAGGATCAAACTTGCTGATCAGTCGTCCACGCCGTGATTGGCGATCATCATCGCCTCGAATGCCAGGCGTTCGGTCTTGCGCATGCGCTCGGATTCCGATTTCAGCTGGCCGCAAGCGGCGAGAATGTCGCGGCCGCGCGGCGTACGGATTGGCGAGGCGTAACCTGCCGAATTGATGAAATCGGCAAATTTCTCGATCTGCGCCCAGTCAGAACACTGGTAGTTCGTGCCCGGCCAGGGATTGAACGGGATCAGGTTGATCTTGGCAGGCACGCCTTTCAGGAGCTGGATCAGCCCCTTTGCATCTTCCAAACTGTCGTTGACGTCCTTCAGCATCACATATTCGAAGGTGATGCGGCGCGCATTCGAAAGCCCTGGATAGGCCCGGCAGGCCTCGATCAGCTCCTTTAGCGGATACTTCTTGTTGATCGGTACGAGAATGTCGCGCAGGTCGTCGCGCACGGCATGCAGCGAGATTGCCAGCATGACGCCGATCTCGTCTCCAGTGCGGAAAATCTCGGGCACGACGCCGGAGGTAGAAAGCGTGACGCGGCGCTTCGACAGCGAAAGCCCGTCGCCATCCGTGGCGATCAGCAGTGCCTGCTTGACCGCATCGAAATTGTAGAGCGGCTCGCCCATTCCCATCATGACGATGTTGCTCACCTTGCGGCCTTCCGACGGCACCATGGCGCCGAGGGGAATATCGCGGTCCGGGAAATCGCCAAGCCGGTCGCGGGCAAGCAGGAGCTGCGAGAGGATTTCTTCCGCTGTCAGGTTACGCACCAGCCGCTGCGTACCGGTATGGCAGAAGGAACAGGTGAGGGAACAGCCGACCTGGCTGGAGATGCAGAGCGTGCCGCGACCTTCTTCGGGGATATAGACGGTTTCAACTTCGACGGGACGACCGGCGCCGCGCGGCGGAAAGCGCAGCAGCCACTTGCGGGTGCCGTCATTGGAAACCTGCTCTTCAACAATCTCCGGGCGCGCAATGGTGAAATGCTGCTTCAGCATTTCTCGCATGTCCTTGGCGATATTCACCATCTGATCGAAATCGGAGATGCCGCGCACATAAATCCAGTTCCAGAGCTGGCTGACGCGCATCTTCACCTGTTTGTCGGCAACGCCCCTCTCGCGAAGAGCATTACCCAATTCCTCGCGGCTCAAGCCTATCAGCGAGGGCTTCGGCGAAAGCTCTGTGCGCGGCTGCCCGGCAGGCTTGGTGATGGTCACGGCATCCATGACGGACATGGTCTCTTATCCCGAAATCAAACTGCGCTCATCCCGGTAAGCCGGAAGACTTGGCGGGCGGCATCGGCAGTTGGCAGAAATTCGAATGACGGAGCAGCAGCATATGCCGCGATCTTTCCGCAGTTGCGCGCGGCTTTATCATCATTTTCGCCGCGCGTCACTATAGATGGAAACGCCAAAGGCCGGCGCAAGGCCGGCCCTTGAACTTCAAGACAGAGCAAGGTGGCTTACTTGCAGCTTTCGATCTGCTTCAGCGAAGCGGAGATACCGGAGAGCGAGTAGCTGTAGGATGTGGCAGTGCCTCGGCGGGACGTCGCATTGACCGTCATCGACTTGCCGCCCTTCATGGCTGCCACAAGCGCGGGTTCCTGCGCGGCGTTCTCGACCCAGCCGGCTTTATCCTTGGTGAACATGACGAAGGTCTTGTTGTCGATGACGACTTCGATCTTCGAACCGTCCTTGACCGTATAACCCATCATCGCCTGCGGCTCATAGGAGATGTTCTGGCCAGGACGCTGCGAGACGATGAAGAAGTTGTCGCCGTGGTCAATGCCAGCCGGCTTCTTTTCGGTCGGCACGGACAGCACATAGCAAACATTGCCGGTGCCCTGCTTATAGGAGTAGGCGCCCCAGGCCTGGAATTGCTGGATGCGTGTCGGCGCAGCAGCAGTCTGCTGTGCTCCTGCAGCTCCGGCCGTGATGAGAACGAGTGCGAGAGCGGATACGATACTTTTTACAAACATGGATTTCCTGCCGGTTCTTGCGATTCAGCGCCCTGTCGGAGCGAGCGGCGTCTTCGTCACGATCTGCTTTATTTTGACTTGATTCAGGTTACCAAAGCGTCAACGGAGCCTGCGAATTGTCTCCACGTGTGTCATTCCGGCCTGAATGTTAACGTATGACGCGATTGCGCTCCGCGACGATATTCTGCCCTGACGGCGTGATGCCATCCCTTCGAGGAGATTTAAGACATAAAGATTCAGGCAAGAGTTTGACCTTCCAAAATTCCGTTGCAGGGTCATTAAGACATTGGAAATCCGTCAAAGAATTGCCTGCCCAAACCTGCTGGGAGCCGAACCGGCCTAGATCGTTTTCATGCCTTCCGGCTGATCGGCAAGCGCGCGATCGGCCGCCTCGTAATGTTTCGCTTTCATATGGCTGCTGACCATTGCGAAAGCCGCCGAGAGCACCGCAATATCGTCCGAAAAGCCGATCAGCATAAAGAGGTCCGGGACCATGTCGAAAGGCAGGATGAAATAGGCGAGAGCCGCAAGCAGGATGCCGCGCACGCGCGTCGGCGTTTCCGGATCGAGCGCGCAATAGAAGCCTGCGACAAGATCTCGTGAAAACGGAACCTGCCGCACTGCCCGCTTGAAGGTCGGCCAGAACTTTTTGCGCACAGCCTTCTCCCGCCGGCTCTGGGTATCTTCGTCCCCGGGCAGCAGGATTTCACCGAATTTGACCTCGTCCATTCCCGTTTTCCCTTTGGTGCATGCGAAGATATGGTGATGGCTTTAACAGATTCAATCAATCTGCCCGGCGGCCTTGTCCATTGCCTTGGCAAGCTTGAAGTCGAGTTCGGTCAATCCACCTGCATCATGCGTGTTCAGCTTCACCTCGACCCTGGAATAGACATTGAACCATTCCGGATGGTGGTTGAGCTTTTCTGCCACAAGCGCCGCCTTCGTCATGAAGCCGAAGGCTTCGACGAAGCTTGCGAATTTGAAGGTTTTCGAGATCGATGTCCAACCATCATCCAAAGACCAACCCGCCAATCCGGCAAGCTGGCTGTCGATCGCGCTCCGTTCCAGTTTCTCCTGTTTCATGTCATCGTGCTCCATCTCTTCAGTCAGGTCTCTTTCATGAAACGCGTCAGCATTCTCTTTGTTTGCATGGGCAATATCTGCCGCTCTCCGCTCGCCGAAGGCGTTTTCGCTCATATTGCAAGGGAGAGCGGTCTTGCCGATCGGTTCAAGATCGATTCAGCAGGTACCGGCGGCTGGCATCAAGGCAAACAGCCCGATAGACGCTCGATCGCAATCGCACGAGCCCACGGCATCGACATTACAGGGCAACGTGCCCGCCGTGTGCGCCTTGAGGATTTGGAAGAGTTCGATCTTGTCCTCGCGATGGACCGCGCCAATATTGCCGAGCTTCGCGCGATGGCGCCCGGCGCAGGCAACATAACGCTTTTCGGTGATACCGCGCTTCAGACTGGCGAAGATATTCCGGACCCCTACTTTGGTGGCCCGGAAGGCTTCGAATTGATCTATACGAGGCTTTTGACCGGCTGCATCGCATTGGTGGACAAGTTCGGCGCCGACCAAGCCTCGCTCAGCGGGAACACTTCTTCCGTCAGATAGGGCCCGCCACCGACCGATTCGCGCGAAGAAAGCAGCACGAAGCGTGGAACGGTGAAGGACGATGTCTGGAAATTGCCTCGGCTGGAAAGGTAGTGGACGACGTCATCGACGCGCGAGGACTTCATCCGCGCCAGCGTCACATGCGGGGTAAATTTTCGGGGATCCGGCGGCAGGCCGATCCGCTGGCAGATGCGCTCGAGTTCAGCCTGTAGCGCATACATTTCCGGCGAGGGCGAGACGCCTGCCCAGACGGAATGCGGCTTCTTCGAGCCGAAAGAGCCTATGCCGTCAAGGCGGATCTGAAATTCGGGCCGATCGATCCGGTCCAGGCGCTCAACGATCTCGTCAGCAGTGCGTCCATCGACATCGCCGATGAAGCGCAGCGTGATGTGGTAGTTCTCCACATCGATCCATCTTGCACCGGGAAGACCACCGCGCAGCAATGAAAGGCTCATCGCCGCATTGCGCGGAATTTCGAGGGCGGTAAACAGTCTCGGCATGACGAGCACTCCCCGAATCTTTTGCACGTGCTCACACGGAATCACGCATTCGCCACCCGCGCAAGCCCCTATTTCTTCACAGTAGAAATCGTCCCGATGAATTCCGTGACAGCCGGTTCCATCTTCTGAACCATGACATCAATGCCCTTGGCGTTCGGATGCATTCCATCGTCCAGCTTCAAACTGGTGTCCATCACGACACCGTCAAGGAAAAAAGGATAAAGCGGAACCCGATGTTTTTCCGCGAGTTTTTGGTAGATTGGATTGAAACGCGCAGCATAGTCCCCACCCATGTTCGGTGGCGCCATCATGCCCACGAGCAGCACGGCGATGCCGCGATCCTTTAGCCGGGCAATCATCGCGTCCAAGTTCTTTTCGCTCTCTTCCGGGGCAATACCGCGCAACGCGTCGTTGGCCCCAAGCTCCAAGATGACGCCGTTGGTGCCATCGGGGACCGACCAATCGATTCGCGCCAGCCCACCGGTCGTCGTGTCCCCGGAAACGCCGGCATTGCCGATCGAAACATCGACGCCTTTGGCCTTCAAGGCCGCTTGCAGCTTCTCCGGAAAGCCGTCGCCGGGCGGCAATTGGTAGCCTGCCATCAGGCTGTCGCCGAAGCCGACAAGGTTGATCGTCGCAGCATTGGCACTCGTCCCGAAAATCAACGAAGCGGCAATGACAGCGATGTGAAGCGCGGCAACTTTAAATCTCATGCTGCTTTCCCTAGATTGGCAAGGTCTTTGCAATTCATATAGGGCGATTTTCTTTTGGCAAAAACCATCATCGAGCTCAAGCAGGCAGATTTGACGCTGGGCAATGCGGCAGCCTCCGTTCATGTCTTGAAGGGTATCGACCTTTCGGTCGCCGCCGGCGAGTCGGTCGGCATCGTCGGTCCGTCCGGCTCGGGAAAGTCCACGCTGCTGATGGTCCTCGCCGGCCTTGAGAGGCTCGATAGCGGCGAGATCAATATAAACGACACGCCGTTGCACGCCCTCAGCGAAGATCAGGTCGCCGATTTCCGTGGCCGCAATATCGGCATCGTCTTCCAGTCGTTCCATCTGATCGCCAATATGACGGCACTTGAAAACGTCGCAGTCCCGCTTGAACTCGCAAACGTGCAAAACCCCTTCGACATCGCCCGTCGCGAGTTGAAATCGGTCGGGCTCGGCGAGCGGCTTCGTCACTACCCGGGCCAGCTTTCGGGCGGCGAACAGCAGCGCGTCGCCATTGCGCGCGCTCTTGCGCCTTCGCCAGCCCTCCTCATCGCCGACGAACCGACCGGTAATCTCGACACCGATACCGGCCGCCAGATCGCCGATCTGCTCTTTTCCAAGCAGGCCGAACGCGGCATGACACTGCTGCTCGTCACGCATGACGTCTCGCTTGCCAATCGCTGCTCGCGGCAGATCAAAGTCCGTTCCGGCAAGATCGAAGGCGATAGCGCGTCGCGCCATTCCGAAGCGGCCATCGCATGAAGCTCGTCGCCCCGCGCACCGCACTTGCCTTCCGCCTTGCCCTTCGCGAACTGCGCGGCGGTTTCAGGGGCTTTTACATCTTCCTTGCCTGTATCGCACTCGGCACCGGTGCGATCGCCGCCGTCAATTCCATCTCGCAGTCGATCACCGACTCGATCGCCTCCCAGGGCCAGGAACTGCTCGCCGGTGACGTCCGCTTCGAGCTGAACAACCGTGAAGCAACCCAGCCGGAGATGAATTTCCTGCGCGGCCTCGGCCAGGTTTCCATCTCAACCGGTCTTCGTTCCATGGCACGAAAGCCAGATGGGTCGGATCAAGCGCTCGTTGAGGTCAAGTCGGTGGATGATGCCTATCCGCTCTATGGCAAATTCACGGCCGAACCGGATTACCCCCTTTCGGCTCTGCTTTCGGATCAGAACGGAACCTATGGCGCCGTTGCAGCACCTCTCCTGCTGGAGCGGCTCGGTCTTGCAGTCGGCGACGAGATACTGCTCGGCAATGCCACCCTCAGCATCACCGGCACGGTGAAGACCGAGCCGGACGCGCTTTCAGAAGGTTTCGGATTTGCGCCACGGCTGGTGGTCAGCCGCCAGGCGCTCGTTGCTTCCGGACTGATCCAGACCGGCAGCCTCGTCGAGCATGTCTACAAGATCAGGCTCGATGCCCGCTCCGAGCGCGGAAGCGTGCGCGACCGCGCCACCAGGGAGTTCCCATCGGCGGGCTGGTCGATCCGAACCAGCGACCGCGCGGCCCCGTCTCTCACCGAAAATATTACCCGCTTCTCGCAATTCCTGACGCTCGTCGGCCTTACCGCACTCATCGTCGGCGGTGTCGGCGTCGCCAACGCCGTGCGGGCCTTTCTGGATGCGAAGCGCACGACGATCGCGACGTTCAAATGCCTGGGGGCACCTGCTGGCGTCGTCGTCCTCGTTTATCTCTTCCAGATTGCGATCATCGCATTCGCCGGCATCATGGTCGGCCTCGTCATCGGCGCCTTGTCGCCGATGCTTGCCGCGCAATTCCTGGCACAATTCCTGCCGGTCTCCACCGAACCGACGCTCTACCCGGACGCGCTGCTACTAGCCGCACTCTTCGGCATCCTGACGACGCTCGCCTTCGCTATCATGCCGCTCGGCCATGCCCGGGAAGTGCCTGCAACTGCGCTCTTCCGAGAACAGGGTTTCGAGGCACGCCGCCTGCCCTCGTTGCCTTACATCTTGCTGGCCGCTCTCTTCATGGCTGCGCTTGCCGGTCTTGCGATCGTTACCGCCTATGACCGATACATCGCCGTCATCTTCGTCGGCGCGATTGTCTTTGCCTTCGTCATCTTGCGCGCCGTTGCAGCACTGATCGCCTGGCTCGCCAGGCGCAGCCCGCGTGTCAATTCACCAGCGCTCCGGCTTGCAATCGGCAACATCCATCGCCCTGGCGCACTGACGCCGTCCGTCGTCCTCTCGCTCGGCCTCGGCCTCGCGCTATTGGTCACCTTGACGCTCATCGACGGCAACCTGCGCCGACAATTGACCGGCCGCATGGCAAACGGCGCGCCGAATTTCTTCTTCGTCGACATTCAGAGCGCCGAGGTCGAAAACTTCCGAAATCTGATCAGCCGGCAGGCGCCGGAAGGCAAGCTCGTGGAAGTGCCGATGCTGCGGGGCCGCATCCTGGCGCTGAACGGCAAGGACGTGACCAAGATCCAGGTGCCGCCCGGCGGCCAATGGGTGCTGCGCGGCGACCGCGGCATCACCTATTCCCAGACGGTACCGGAAAACGCCTCGCTGACAGAGGGAAGCTGGTGGCCACAGGACTACAGCGGCGAACCGCTGGTCTCCTTCTCCTCGGAAGAAGCCAGGGAACTTGGCCTCAAAATCGGCGATACCGTCACTGTGAATGTGCTCGGCCGCAACCTGACGGCCAGGATCGCGAACCTGCGGAAAGTCGAGTGGGAATCGCTATCGATCAATTTCGTCATGGTCTTCTCGCCGAATACCTTCCGCGGCGCTCCGCATGCTTGGCTGGCAACGCTGACCGATCCCTCGGCGAGCCCGGCCGTAGAAGCGGCTATCCTGAAATCCGTGACCAATACGTATCCGACGATCACCAGCGTGCGCGTCAAGGACGCTATCGATATTGTCAATACGCTGGTCGCGCAGCTCGCAACCGCGATCCGCGCCGCGGCCTCCGTTGCGCTCATCTCCTCCGTTCTCGTGCTTGCCGGCGCGCTTGCCGCCGGCAACCGGGCCCGAACACACGACGCCGTCGTCCTGAAGACGCTTGGGGCGACGCGGGCAATGCTCATCCGCGCCTTCAGCTACGAATATCTGATCCTGGGGGTTGCAACAGCGGTCTTTGCGTTGATCGCCGGCGGCGCTGCTGCCTGGTTCATCGTCAGCCGCATCATGCGGATGCCTTCGACCTTCCTGCCCGATGTCGCCGGCCTCACGCTGGTCACCGCGCTGGTCCTGACAGTCGGCATCGGACTCATCGGCACCTGGCGCATTCTTGGCCAGAAGGCAGCACCCGTTTTGCGCGAACTATGAATCTGCGGCTGATAAAATCCCTTCACCTTACGGCGATTTAACCCGATCGCGGGTTGCAAGGGCCTTGTTTGCAAAAGGTGAAAGGCTCATATTACCGGTAGGCATGCTGGAGCTCCGCAGCGGCGCCCGGGTCGTATAGCCCGACACCGTATACCCATCGGAGCTTTTAAGAGGAAACTATGGCTGACCTTCGTAACTACCAAAGCCGCGCACAAACTGGCGAGATGATCGATCAGGGCCTGCGCTCCTATATGCTCAAGGTCTACAACCTGATGGCGCTGGGTCTGGCGATCACGGGTGTAGCGGCATTTCTGTCATTCCAGCTCGCTTTTGCCGATGGTCAATTGACCGCCTTCGGCCAGGCGATCTATGTGAGCCCGCTGAAGTGGGTCGTGATCTTCGCTCCGCTGGCTCTGGTGTTTTTCTTAAGCTTCCGGATCGGCCGCATGAGCGTTTCCGCAGCGCAGACGACCTTCTGGGTCTATGCCGCGCTGGTCGGATTGTCTCTCTCGTCGCTGCTGCTTATCTACACGGGCGAGAGCGTCGTTCAGACGTTCTTCATCACGGCAGCCTCCTTCGGCGCACTGTCGCTCTACGGCTACTCGACAAAGCGTGACCTGTCGGCGATGGGCTCGTTCCTGATCATGGGCCTCTTCGGCCTGATCATCGCTTCGCTCGTCAACATTTTCCTGGCCTCCTCCGCGATGCAGTTCGCGATCTCAGTGATCGGCGTCCTGATCTTCGCAGGCCTTACTGCCTACGATACGCAGCGAATCAAGGAAATGTACTTCGAAGCAGATGACGTTGCCGTCGCCGGCCGGAAGGCGATCATAGGCGCGCTGACGCTCTATCTCGACTTCATCAACCTCTTCATGTTCCTGTTGCAGTTCCTCGGCAACCGCAGGTAAATGGACAGAATCAGCAAAAAGGCGGCTCCGGCCGCCTTTTTTATTGCACGTTGCGCGATGGAGTGTTTTTTAAGGGCACTCATCAATGACCGGCCGATCCAATGCCTTTCTTTCTTCGTGACGCCACTCCTTCCGACCTCCCCGCAATCTCGGAAATCTATCGCGAATCAGTCCTCAACGGCGTCGCGAGCTACGAGATCATCCCGCCTTCGCAATCCGAAATGGCCTCTCGTTTCTCCGCAAATACCAGTCTTGGATATCCCTATATCGCGGCGGTTGATGAGAATGGAGCCCTGATCGGCTATGCTTATGCTTCCGCCTTCCGCACTCGGCCTGCCTATCGCTGGACTGTCGAGGATTCAATCTATCTCGCGCCTACAGCGCGCGGCCTTGGCATTGGCCGGGCACTGCTAACAGCGCTGATTTCACGCTGCACGGAACTCGGCTTCCGCCAGATGGTAGCCATCATCGGCGGTGCCCATCCGGCTTCGATCGCGCTTCATCGCGCATTGGGTTTCGAAGAGACCGGCCTCCTGAAGGGTACCGGCTACAAACACGGCCGCTGGCTCGACACGATGATCATGCAGCGGCCGCTCGGCGATGGCAAAGACAGCGATCCAAATCCGTCGGTCTATCCCGGCACGCTGTTTGAGGGTTGACGCCGTCACGTCTCGACGAGTTTGAGAACCTTGTTGAAGACCTTTAGCACCTGCTGCAGGTCATGGCCGCGCTTGAGGATCATGCCGTTTGCATTGATCACGCAATAGGCGCCCTGCTTGGCGGCGAGCCTTGGGTCTTTCTCGATGCGGAAAAGCGGCGTCTCGCCCGAACGTTTGAACACGGCGAAGACCGCCTTCTCCTTCAGGTGGCCGATTGCGTAATCTTTCCACTCGCCTTCGCCAACCATCCTTCCGTAGATCCATAAAATCGCATCCAACTCGCGACGATGAAAGGTCACCGGCGGCGGGTCCTTGCTTTGCTTGTACTCTTTTAAATCGACGACGACCGAGGAACTACTACTGGCGGAACGGGCGTCGCCATGCCGCAAATCCGGCTGATCTGTCATCAGTCTCCCAAGCCTCCACTTATGACAGGAGAACGACAGTTTGCCCGAGCCACATCAAATTGCAAGTGCAGCTACCATCACATTAAACATATGCTATGCAATCTCCCAAGCGCCGCATTTCAGTCAAAACAGCGCCTCATTTCCGGAGGAAGTTCGCTCACCGATTTGGCGCCAGCGCGCCAAAGGGCCCGGCTGAGCGTATCGACCTTAACCCCAGCCCCGAATACGATCAGCCGGGCCGCCTCGTTCCATACGCCTCGAAGCGGTAAATCGATCAGATATTCTTGCCTGCCATGACGATTGTTGCGCCGACGATCGCAGCCGGATCGCCGTCCGTTGTGGTCGCCTGCAGCAGGATGGCGCAACCCTCCAGTCCTGGCTTCTGCAGAACGCTTGCGGGCAGCGTCAGGCTTGCCGCCTTGCCATCCCACATGCCGACTGTTTCGATATCGCTGACGCTGTTGAGATAGGAAATCTTCTTGCCGCTGTTTTCGCCCTTTTCGACGTCGATCGTCTTTTCCTTGTCGAAATAGACGAGCACGACATTGGCCTTGCCTTCGCCGGCACCGATCTTGATCTCGAGCTCGTCGCCGCGCAGCTTCGCGTCCACGGGCACGGTCAAGCCTTTGCCTTCCGTCGAAAATGTATCGATCTTGCCATAGATGGCGGAAAGGTCCGAGCCAGTCAGGTGATCGCGGCCGTTCACCACGACCTGCGGTGTGTAGACGTTGCTACGGCCCATCATCCGCGCATAGCCATATTGGCGCTCAGTGTTTTCCTTCGAACTGAGCGTGTCCGTCCACCCAAGATAATTCCAGTAGTCCACATGATAGGCGAGTGCGATGACATCGCCCTGGCCAACCAGCTTCCGGAAGGCTGCATCGGCGGGAGGACAGGACGAGCATCCCTGCGAGGTGAAGAGTTCAACGACGCCTTTCAGTTTGCCATCTTCGGCATGAAGCGGCGCTGTAAGCACCATACCGGCGACCAGCGAAATCAAAAAGCGCGGCGACATTCCAACCTCTTTTTCCAGAGACGCGCAGCAGACCGAAAACCGCAGGCCCTGACTTACGCCCGTAGAGATAATCCTTCCGGCTGCAAACGGGAAGTCACGAAGGGGTGAGACGCCGCCCGTCGGCATCGCTGCTAGAACACATCGGCGTGAGATTGAAACCCGCAAAGAAAAACCGCCGGAGATTGCTCTTCGGCGGCCATTATCTGGCATCTTTCTTAACAATCAGGCAGCGAGATCGCGCAGAACCGTCTGCAGGATGCCCCCGTTGTTGAGGTAGATCACTTCGTCGAGCGTATCGACGCGCGACAAGAGGGGAACCTCCTTCACCGTGCCGTCGCTGTAGGTGATCTTGGCGATCTTCTTCTCGCGCGGCTTGATGTTTTCCAGGTCCTCGATGGTAACGGTCTCGTCACCTTTCAGGCCAAGGCTCTGCCAGGTCGTGCCGTCTTCGAAGACGAAGGGGATGACACCCATGCCGACCAGGTTCGAGCGGTGGATACGCTCGAAGGACTGCGCGATAACGGCCTTGACGCCGAGCAGGTTGGTACCTTTCGCCGCCCAGTCGCGCGACGAACCGTTGCCGTATTCGACACCGGCGAAGATAACGAGCGGAACGCCCTCTGCCTTGTACTTCATGGCGGCGTCGTAGATCGATTCCTCTTCCTTCGACGGATAGTGGATCGTGTAGCCGCCTTCCTTGCCGTTCGGGCCGAGCATGTGGTTGCGGATGCGGATGTTGGCGAAGGTGCCGCGCATCATCACTTCATGGTTACCGCGGCGCGTGCCGTACTGGTTGAAGTCCGCGACCCCGACATTGTGCTCGAGCAGATAAGAACCGGCCGGCGACGCAGCCTTGATCGAACCGGCCGGAGAAATGTGGTCGGTGGTGATCTTGTCGCCGAACAGGCCTAGGACGCGGGCGCCCTTGATGTCCGAGGTGCCGCTGCCCTTCTTACCCATGCCGACGAAGTAAGGCGGGTTCTGGACGTAGGTCGAGTCGTCGTCCCAGGCGTAAGTCTGCCCCGGAGGAACCTGGACGGACTGCCAGTTTTCATCACCCTTGAAGACATCCGCATACTTCGTTTCGTAAAGTTCGCGGGTGACGTACTTGAGGATGAACTCCTGAACTTCCTTCGAGGTCGGCCAGATGTCCTTGAGATAGACCGGCTTGCCGTTCTGGTCTTCGCCGATCGGCTCCTTGGTCAGGTCCTTCTGGACAGTGCCGGCGAGCGCGTAGGCAACGACGAGCGGCGGGGATGCCAGATAGTTCGCCTGGACATCCGGCGAGATACGGCCTTCGAAGTTGCGGTTGCCCGAAAGTACGCCCGAAACGATGAGGCCCTTGTCGTTGATCGTCTTCGAGACCGGCCCCGGCAGCGGGCCGGAATTGCCGATGCAGGTCGTGCAGCCGAAGCCGACGAGGTTGAAGCCAAGCTTGTCCAGGTCGGCCTGCAGGCCGGACTTGGCAAGATATTCGCCGACGACCTGCGATCCAGGCGCTAACGAAGTCTTGACCCAGGGCTTGGTCTTCAGCCCCTTGGCAACGGCGTTGCGGGCGAGCAGGCCGGCAGCAATCAGAACCGACGGGTTGGAGGTATTGGTGCAGGATGTGATGGCGGCAATGGCAACGTCGCCATGGCCGAGATCGAAGTCCGTACCTTCGACCGCATAACGGTTCGAAAGCTGGCCGGGCTTCTTGTAGTCAGCGTCCATCGACGTGGCGAAACCGGACGCGATGTCTTCGAGCGCGATGCGGCCCTCAGGACGCTTCGGACCTGCCATCGACGGCACGACGTCGCCGAGGTCGAGTTCCAGCGTGTCGGTGAAGACGAGGTCGGAACCATCGCCTTCGCGCCACATGCCTTGCGCCTTCGAATAGGCTTCGACGAGCGCGATCCGGTCATGGGTACGGCCGGACATGGTGAGGTAGTTGACGGTTTCGCCGTCGACCGGGAAGAAGCCACAGGTCGCGCCGTATTCCGGACCCATGTTGCCGATCGTCGCGCGATCGGCGAGCGGCATGTTGTCCATGCCGGGGCCGAAGAACTCGACGAACTTCGAAACGACGCCCTTCTTGCGCAGCATCTGTACGACGGTCAGAACGAGGTCCGTCGCCGTGACGCCTTCCTTGAGCTTGCCGGTGAGCTTGAAGCCGATGACTTCCGGCAGGAGCATCGAGACCGGCTGGCCGAGCATGGCGGCTTCTGCTTCGATACCGCCGACGCCCCAGCCCAGAACGCCGAGGCCGTTGATCATCGTCGTGTGCGAGTCGGTACCGACGCAGGTGTCCGGATAGGCGATCGTCTCACCGTCCTCATCCTTCGTCCACACGGTCTGGCCGAGATATTCGAGATTGACCTGGTGACAGATGCCGGTGCCGGGAGGAACGACGCGGAAATTCTTGAATGCCTGCTGGCCCCACTTCAGGAAGCGGTAGCGCTCGCCGTTGCGCTGGTATTCAAGTTCGACGTTCTTGGCGAAGGCCTGCGGCGTGCCGAATTCATCGACGATGACGGAATGGTCGATGACGAGGTCGACGGGCACGAGCGGGTTGATCTTTTCAGGATCGCCGCCGAGCGAGACCATTGCGTCGCGCATCGCAGCAAGGTCGACCACCGCCGGAACGCCAGTAAAGTCCTGCATCAGCACGCGCGCCGGGCGATAGGCGATTTCGTTTTCGACGGAGCCCTTGTTGTTCAGCCATTCGGCGACCGCGAGGATGTGCTCCTTGGTGACCGACTGGCCGTCTTCGAAGCGCAGCAGGTTCTCGAGCAGAACCTTCATCGAATAGGGAAGCTTCGACACGCCCTTAAGACCATTCGCTTCAGCCTTCGGTAGGCTGTAGTAGACGTAGTCCTTTCCGTTCACGGAAAGCGTGGAGCGACAATTGAAGCTGTCAAGAGATTTAGACACGAGAGACCCCGTTTCTGATAGCCAACACAGTCGTGCGGACGCCTATGCACTAATGCACATCAGGATGCGGGTACGGCCATTTCCGCTGTCCGCACGTGGAGAGGTTTCTCCAAGTTCGGCGCAAGGATGAAATTCACGCCGGCCGCTGGCGTGGTTGCGGGTCTTATAGATAATTTCTAAGAAAGGTGCCAGAGAGGGCTCGACCCATTTGGGACATTTTTTGCGTCGCGGTGACTAAAAACTTATTGAACGGAAAACCTATGCATCTCGACGCCTCCAATCTCGCTGCCAGGCGGGGCGAAGACCTGATTTTCGCAGACGTATCCTTTCGCCTCGACGCAGGCGAAGCGCTGGTTTTGACTGGGAAAAACGGATCGGGAAAGTCGACTTTGCTGCGCGTCCTGGCGGGTCTTTTAAGGCCTGAAAGGGGCACAGTTGAATTCACTGATTCGCGTGGTGAAACGGAGCGGAATCCGCGCGAGGTCAGCCACTATCTCGGCCACCGCAATGCGATGAAAAGCGAGCTAACCGTTTCCGAAAATCTCGCCTTCTGGCAAAACTTTCTCGGCGACGTCCTCGGCGCCTCGGAACTGTCGATCGAAGACGCTGCCGAGGCCGTCGGCCTTTCCGACATTACGCATCTTCCCTTCGGTTATCTCTCCGCCGGCCAGCAACGCCGCTTTGCCTTCGCCAAGCTGCTCGTTGCCTACCGCCCGGTCTGGATTCTCGACGAACCAACTGCAGCACTCGATGCCAGCGCCGACCGCTTGTTTGCCGGTCTCATCGACGCCCACCGCAGAAAGGGCGGCATCGTTGTCGCCGCGACCCATCAGCCGCTCGGGCTTCAGAGTGCCCGGGCATTGAAGATGACGGGGTTTGCGGGTGTGGATCGAGGAGTTTGGGGTTGATGAAGCTTGTGGCACACAAGGACACCGTTACAGCTTGCGCAACGGATATTTGCAGGCAGCAAACAGCGCCGCACGTTAGCCTCTTCCTCTTGTGGGGAAGGGTTGGGGAGGGGTCCTTGGGCATCCGCGAAAAGGGACACCTCAAATGACCGCCCTCTTCTTCCGCGATCTGAAACTCTCCATCCGCGCCGGCGGCGGCGCTTTGATCGGCGTGCTGTTTTTCCTCACCGTCGTCGCTGTCATCCCGTTCGGCGTCGGGCCGGACCTGAACCTGCTTTCCAGGATCGGCCCCGCCATCGTCTGGATTGGTGCACTGCTTGCGGCTTTGCTGGGACTTGACCGGCTTTTCCAAGCCGAACGCGACGACGGTTCGCTGGACTTGATGTTGATGCAGGAAACGCCGCTCGTGCTGACGGTTCTTGTCAAGTGCTTCGCGCATTGGACGGCGACGAGCCTGCCATTGGTGATTGCCTCCCCGTTCCTTGGTCTCTTCATGAACATGGACGAGGTCGCGATCGGTGCGACGATGCTGACGCTCTTGGCCGGCTCGCCCGCCATCACCTTCATCGGCGCCGTCGGCGCGGCTGTCGCCGTCGCCCTTCCGCGCGGCGGGCTGCTGGTCTCGATCCTTGTCCTGCCATTGACCATTCCGGTGCTTATCTTCGGCGTCAGCGCCACCTATGCGGCAGTGGAAGATCCGGCACCTTTCCTGCCGCCCTTCCTCATTCTGATCGCATTGACGATGTTTTTTGCCGTCATCGGTCCGGCAGGCGCAGCACTTGCGCTTAGAAACACATCGGATTGATTGGCTCTTTGATCACGATCAATTGCGGGAGCACCGCGTTCAAGGTAAAGAACCGTTCATGAGCGAAACAAGCCTTGCCATCAGCAAAATCAGCGATCTCGCCAATCCGACGCGGTTTCTGGCGCTGGCGCAGCGCATCATCCCGTGGATGGCGGCGGCAACGGCGATCTGTCTCATCATCGGATTGTACCTCAGCTTCTCGACGAAAGGCGACTACCAGCAGGGCGAAACCGTCCGCATCATGTATCTCCATGTGCCTTCGGCCTGGCTTTCGATGATGTGCTACACCGTGATGAGCATTTCGGCGATCGGCACGCTCGTCTGGCGCCATCCCCTGGCCGATGTCTCCGCCAAGGCCGCCGCACCGCTCGGCGCCGCCTTCACGCTGCTTGCATTGGTCACCGGTTCTCTCTGGGGCAAGCCCATGTGGGGCACCTGGTGGGTATGGGACGCGCGGCTGACGTCCGTCTTCATCCTCTTCCTGATGTATCTCGGCCTGGTTGCGCTGAACCGCGCCATCGATGATCCGTCAAGGGCCGCGCGTGTCACCGCGGTTCTGATCCTCGTCGGATTCGTCAATATTCCGATCATCAAGTTCTCGGTCGACTGGTGGAATACGCTGCACCAGCCTGCGAGCGTCGTGCGCCTCGCCGGCCCGGCGATCGACCCGGAGTTCCTGCGCCCGCTTTTCGTGATGGCAATCGGCTTCACGCTGCTCTTCTTCACGCTGCACATCATGGCGATGCGCAATGAAATCTGGCGGCGCCGCGTTGCCGCCCAGCGCCGACTTGCCGCGCGCATGGCAAGCCGTGAGGATTGAGCGATGGCGCACGCCTTTTACGTTTACAGTTCCTACGGGTTCGCCGCTTTCGTCACCATCGCCGTGACGCTGTGGATCTGGGTGGACGGGCGCGCGCGGCAGAAGGAACTGGCGGCCCTGCAAGCTTCCGGTATCCGCCGCCGTTCGGCGCGTCCGAAGGATAGCGAATGAGCACGCCGCAAGCAGATCGGCCAAAACCACGCGGCTTTGCCCGTTATGCGCTGGCATTGATCCCGCTTGTCGTTTTCGGCGGCATTGCCGCGACGGCAGCAAAGATGCTGTACGATCAGGATTTCCACGGCAAGAACATTTCCGAGATCCCTTCAGCGCTGATCGGCACCAAAGCTCCAGAATTAAACCTGGCACCCCTCGAAGGGTCCAATCTGCCGCCGCTGACGGATAGCGCAATCAAGGGCAAGCTGACGCTGGTCAATGTCTTTGCCTCCTGGTGCCTTCCTTGCCGGGAAGAGCATCCAATCCTGACGGAACTGGCAAAGGACAACCGGCTCAACATCGTCGCGATCAACTACAAGGACAAGAACGACAGCGCGCTGCGTTTCCTTGGAGAGCTCGGAAACCCCTATGCCGCAATCGGCGTCGATCCGAACGGCAAGGCGGCGATCGACTGGGGCGTCTATGGCATTCCGGAGAGTTACCTGGTCGCCGCCGACGGCACGATCCTCTATAAACGCGTCGGCCCCTTCGACGATGTCAGCCTCAAGGAAGGCCTCTATCCGGCAATGGAAAAGGCGCTCGGGAAACCGGTTTCCTAAACCGCACTCTGCCAGGCCTTGACCGCCTCGACCGGCCAGATCAGCATCAGCACGTTAAGCGTCAGGTTGTCACGGATCATGTAACCCGTGAAAATCTCGAAGAAGATCGCGATGGCGACTGTGAGCGCGATCGGAGCGCGGGCAGCGAAGAAGAAGCCGGCGACCATGAAGACTGTGTCCATGGCCGAGTTCAGGATACTATCGCCGTAATAGTCGAGGGAGATCGTCGCCGCGCGGTAGCGGTCGATGATGATCGGCGAGTTTTCGAGCAGTTCCCAGCCGGATTCGACGACGAGCGCCAGAAGCAGGCGGACGGCGATCGGCCTGTTACGCATTACGAGATGCGCCAGCCCATAGAACAGGAAGCCGTGAATGATGTGGGACGGCGTGTACCAGTCCGAAAGATGCTGGGAATTGCCGCTCGAGTTGACGACGCCTTCCCACAGCTTGACATAGCCGCAGGTGCAGATCGGCGTGCGGCCTATTAGGTACTCGGCAGCGATCTGGATGATCAAAACCGCCAGGCAGGCCGCGAACCAGAAATTCTGATGTCTCGCTCTTTCCGCTGCACTGAATGCCGTCACTTCTCGGTCTCTCCTGCAGGAGTTATCGAATGCTTCAGGATGAGCGGCATCTGCGCCATGGTGAAGATGATGGTGATCGGCATCGTTCCCCAGACCTTGAAGGTCACCCAGAAGTCATCGGAAAAATTGCGCCAGACGGCTTCGTTCAGAACGGCAAGGAACAGGAAGAAAACGCCCCAACGGACCGTCAGCTTGCGCCAGCCTTCAGCGTCGAGCTGAAAGGCCGCGTTGAAGACGTAGCCGAGCAGCGACCTACCAAAGGCAAGCCCGCCCAGAAGCGCGACACCGAACAGCGTATTGACAATCGTCGGCTTCATTTTGATGAAGGTTTCGTTCTGCAGGTAGATCGACAGCGAACCGAAGATCAAAACGACGATGCCCGACACGAAGGGCATGACCGGCAGATGGCCAAGGACGAGCTTGGAAACGACGAGCGAGACGATCGTCGCCGCCATGAAGAGTCCCGTCGCCACGAAGAGCGGCCCGCCCAGTTCGGACAATGCAGGGAATCTTTCGACCAGCCAGGCGCCGCGCAGATTGGCAAAGAAGAAGATCAGCAGCGGCCCGAGTTCCAGCGCCAGCTTCAGCATCGGATGGTGCCTGTCGGCGGCGCTGGGGGTAATATCGCTTTCAGTGGTCATGTATTGGTCAAACCTGTTCGTCGTTCGCGCGCCTTATGCGCTGTTCCGGCTTATCTGTGGCATCATTGCCCAAGCCCGGCAATGGCTTGAGCGAAATCCTCGGCCTCGAACGGCTCCAGATCGTCTACGCCTTCGCCGACGCCGATGAAATAGACCGGTAGCTTGTGCTTGGCGGAGATCGCAACGAGGATGCCGCCCCTTGCCGTACCATCGAGCTTGGTCATGATCAGACCGTTGACGCCCGCAACATTGCGGAAGATTTCGACCTGATTGAGAGCGTTCTGGCCGGTGGTCGCATCCAGCGTCTGCAGCACCGTATGCGGGGCGTCGGGATCGAGCTTGCCGAGCACGCGGACGATCTTTTCAAGCTCCGCCATCAACTCGGCCTTGTTTTGCAAACGGCCGGCGGTATCGATGATCAGCACGTCGCACTTTTTCGCCTTCGCCTGCTCGAAGGCGTCGTAGGCGAGACCTGCGGCATCCGCGCCAAGCTTGGTGCCGATGAATTCCGACTTCGTGCGATCGGCCCAGATCTTCAACTGCTCGATCGCCGCGGCGCGGAACGTATCGCCCGCCGCCACCATGACCTTCAACCCGGCACCCGAAAGCTTCGACGCCAGCTTGCCGATCGTCGTCGTCTTGCCGGTGCCGTTGACGCCGACGACGAGAATGACATGCGGCTTGTGGGTGAGATCGAGCTGCAAGGGCCTTGCGACCGGCTTCAGCACTTTGGCAATTTCCGACGCCATGATGCGGCTGACATCCTCGCCGGTCACATCCTTGCCATAGCGCTCGGAAGCAAGCGTATCGGTGACACGCATGGCGGTCTCGACGCCGAGGTCGGCCTGTATCAGAAGGTCTTCGAGATCCTGAAGGGTGTCGTCGTCCAGCTTGCGCTTGGTGAAGAGCGCTGAAATCTGGCCCGTGAGTTGCGACGAAGTACGTGCGAGACCGGCGCGCAGACGCTGGAACCAGCTGAGTTTCGGCGCAGGAACAATCGGCTCCGGTTCGGTGATTTTCGGAGTGGTTGCAAAGCCCTTGGGAAGGACAGGTTCCGTCCTTGAAGCATGCTCGCCATCCGCTTCAGGTCGAGGAGCATCCCCCTCCACCTTGCCGGGCATCTCCCCTACAAGGAGAGAGGTTGGTTGAGCAGGAGCGCTTTGCCCTCCCTCAGCCGTCCCGGAAATCTCCGGACGAATATCCGTGACTTCATCACGAGAAGCGTCGGAAAGTGGCGCCTCGTCGGCCAACTGATCTTTCCCCTCGTGGGGGAAATGTCCCGAAGGGACTGAGGGGGGTGTCTCCGCCAAGGGCGCGTCTTGGGCTGACGTCTCTGGCTCGGCTTCAGCCTCAGCCTCCAGCAACGAGAGTGGTATCACTCCAAGATCGCCAATCTGGTAGGCGCTCGGAAGGATCGCCGACTCTTCGGCGTCTTCGGAAGGCTCGACAGCGTCCGCAGCCGGGCCGCCCGGGGTATCCAACTCCTCCGATAAAACGGGATCACTTGCGAGCGGCAAGTGTTCCTCGCGCGAATGCGGCTCCAGTTCGGCTTCGAGAACTTTTGTCTCTGGAGCCTCTGGCGCCTGCTCTTCCGCCGGCTTTTCCTTGCCGAAGGTGAAGACCTTTTTGATGAAACTGAGCGCCATTGGAATTCCGTGAAATCAGGCCGCGTCGGCAGTTGTCAATTGCATGTCGAGATGTTTGCCATTATGGCCGGTGATGGTTGCCTCGACGAACGAACGCGGGCGAAGACCGGGGGCTGCGACAAGCGTGAAGTTCTCGGTATGTGCAAGCCCGTTGTTTTCCACCAGCAGGCATTGCCGCGTTCCGACCATCTGATCCAGATGGGACTGATGAAGCTGATGTCCAGTAGCACGAAGCCGTACCGCACGATCCTTGACGATCGACCGGTCGAGCTGCGGCATGCGGGCTGCCGGCGTGCCTGGACGAGGGCTGTAAGGGAAGACGTGCAGGTGAGCGATCTTCGCTTCTTCCGCCAGGCTGGCGGCATTTTCGAACATCTCTTCGGTCTCGGTCGGGAAACCGGCGATCATGTCCGCGCCGAAACACATCTCTGGACGCAGACCGCGAACCTGATCGACGAAGGCCAGCGCATCAGCGCGCGAATGTCGCCGTTTCATGCGCTTCAGGATCATGTCGTCGCCATGTTGCAGCGAAAGATGCAGGTGCGGCATGAATCGCGGCTCATCGGCGACCAGATCGAACAAATGCTTGTCCGCCTCGATGCTGTCGATCGATGACAGCCGCAGTCGGCGGATGTCAGGTATCTGTTTCAGAAGCGTCTTGGCAAGCAGCCCGAGCGTCGGTTCGCCGGGCAGGTCGGCGCCGTAACTGGTGGCATCGACGCCTGTCAACACGATCTCTCGGTAGCCGTTTTCAATGAGGTTGCGCGCCTGATCGACCACGGCGCCCATGGGCACGGAGCGGGAATTGCCGCGGCCATAGGGGATGATGCAGAAGGTACAGCGATGGTCGCAGCCGTTCTGCACCTGGATAAAGGCGCGCACATGCCCGTCGATGTGCTTTACCATCTGCGGCGCCGTCTGGCGCACACTCATGATGTCGTTGACACGCAGCTTCTCTTCCGCGGCCACTCCGAAATCGGGCAGGGCGCTGGCGTGATAAGAAGCGGTGATCAGCTTCTCTTCGTTGCCGAGAACGACGTCGACCTCGGCCATTTCTGCGAAGGTCTGCTTTTCGCTCTGGGCTGCGCAGCCCGTCACGATGATACGCGCATGCGGGTTCTCGCGTCGTGCGCGGCGGATGGCCTGCCGCGCCTGACGCACGGCCTCGCTTGTGACTGCGCAAGTGTTCACCAAAATGGCGTTGTTGAGCCCGGCCTTTTCCGCCTCCGCCCGCATCACTTCGGATTCGTAGGTGTTGAGACGGCAGCCGAAGGTAATGACCTCAACGCCGCTCACCGCGCCTCGGCCCCCTGCGCCTGATCGCGCGCCCACGAACCGGTGGAGGGGTCTAACGTTCCGGACCATTCCCATTCGGCAGGGCCGGTCATGATCACGTGGTCGTCGCGGTCGCGCCATTCGATCGACAATATGCCGGGCGGCTTGGCGCTGGCGACATGAATCTCGACCTTGCGGCCCGTGCGGCCCGTGCGGGCAGCGCAAACTGCTGTTGCGCAGGCAGCCGAACCGCAGGCAAGCGTCAAACCCGCACTGCGCTCCCATGTCCGTGTCGTGATCGATGCCGGCGAGGTAATTTGCGCCAGCGTAATATTTGCGCGCTCGGGAAACATCGGGTGATTCTCAAGCAACGGTCCAAAGCGCGCCAGGTCAAAGGACATCACGTCCCTGTCGACCCAGAAGACGGCATGCGGGTTGCCCATCGACATGGTGGAGGGCGAATGCAGGACCGGGCTGTCGATCGGACCGATTTGGAGTTCAATGCGGCTGGTATCGTGAAATTCTTCCGCAAGCGGGATCTTGTCCCAGTCGAAAACAGGCTTGCCCATGTCGACCGAGATCGTACCGTCCTCATGCTCGACGGCATTGAGGATGCCTGCCACCGTCTGGAAAGTGAAAACCTTGTTGCCGGTTTCCGAGGCAAGAGCCTGCACCACGCAACGCGTGCCATTGCCGCAGGCTTGCGCCTTTGATCCATCGGAATTCAGGATATCGATCCAGGCATCGGTGCCTTGAGCCCTCGGGTCGTGGATCGCCATGATCTGGTCGAAGGCCGTATCTGGATGGGCATTGAGCGCAATTGCCGCAGCAGGCGTCACCTTGTCCGCGCGGCCGCGCATGTCGACGACCAGGATCTTGTTGCCAAGCCCGTTCATCTTCGCGAATTCGACCGTTGCGCTCATAGGATCATCCCGTGTCCATTTCGGCTGTATATGGCGGAAACGCGCGGGAATTACCAGTGGGTGCGGGCAATGACTAGCCAGCGACGCTTCGCTGCTCCGCCCTTTTTCGCCGGCAATCTCGTGGGGAGCCCGGCAAGGCAGACGCCATGCTGCCCAGGCAAAAATGTCTCATGAGGGGACAGGCGCCGCCTCATGCTTGAGAAAAGTCGCAATGGCCTAGCACTTTTCAACGGTTGAAGGCATTCTTGACAATCGGATGCGTGTTCTTGGCAAAGGGAGGATAGCCGATGCGCTGCTTCACGGTACTTGGACCCTCGCAGACGGGAAAGTCGACGCTCGTCGCAAAACTGGCTTCGCTCGAAGCGACACCGAGAAGGTCCGTCTCTCCATACGGATCGAGCCTGACGGAATTCGAATTCGGAAGCGAGGCATGGTGCGCGCTGGATACACCCGGCGCGAACGAGGCGCTGGCGCTCGCCCAGGATTCACTTTTGGCAAGCGATGCTTGCATCCTCTGCGTATCGCCGGCGCCGGACGAGGCGGTGCTGGCAGCACCCTATCTTCGCGCCATCGAAGCTTCGGGAACACCTTGCATTCTTTTTGTGAACCGCATGGACGAGCCGCAGGGGCGCCTGCGCGATGTCATCGCCGCCCTGCAGGCCTATTCCAGCCATCCTCTCGTCCTGCGGCAGATACCGATCCGCGACGGAGATGTTGTGGTCGGCAGCTGCGACCTGATTTCGGAGCGGGCCTGGCGCTATCGGGAAGGTCAGCCTTCTGCCCTCGTCGAGCTTCCCGACAGTGCTGCTGCGCGCGAGCACGAGGCGCGTTCCGAATTGCTGGAACAGCTTTCCGAGTACGATGACTGGCTTCTCGAGGAACTGATCGAAGACCGCGAACTACCAAGCGACGCACTCTTTGCCATCGCCTCACGGATCCTGAAGGAAAACAAGGTCATTCCGGTGCTCTTCGGCGCAGCATCCCACAGCAATGGCATCAAGCGGCTGATGAAGGCGCTGCGCCACGAAGCGCCGCCTGTTGAAGCCCTGAAGAGTCGGCTGGCCGCCACCGCCAGCCTGGATGAAACGGCACTGGCTGCCGTAAGCTTCCACGCCTACCACCGGCCGAGCGTTGGAAAGACGATTCTCGTCCGTGCGCTTGCCGACGGACTGAAACAGGGCGCTGCGCTGGGCGGCGCTAGTCTCGGGTCGGTCCAGGAGGGAGGAAACGGCCGTCCCCTTGCCGGAAACTCGGCACGTGGCAGGATTTTCGCCGCAGTCAAGTCAGATCACTTGCCCGCAACCGCCTTGCTGACAGCCGCCGACGCGTTGGCACCGCCCGCTTGGACGGCACCGCCGACGCCCATGCTCGAACGCATCCTTGTTCCGGGCACCGAGCGCGACGAAACGAAGCTCTCGGCGACGCTTGCAAAGCTGGCCGAGACCGATCGCGGCCTGAAGGTGATGCAGGAGGAGGGCACAGGCGCACAGCTGATCTGCGCGCAAGGACCGATGCACCTGCGCGATCTGCGCAAGACCCTGTCGGAGGTATTCCGGGTCGAAGTCACGGACCGATCGCCGAACCCGATCTATCGGGAAACGATCTCAAAGCCCTCGAACGTCCACTATCGTCACCGCAAGCAGACGGGTGGCGCAGGGCAGTTCGCAGACGTGCAGCTGAGTGTGCGTC
Organism: Rhizobium gallicum bv. gallicum R602sp; assembly: GCF_000816845.1. Lineage (NCBI taxonomy): Bacteria > Pseudomonadati > Pseudomonadota > Alphaproteobacteria > Hyphomicrobiales > Rhizobiaceae > Rhizobium > Rhizobium gallicum. The sequence continues at coordinate 3,926,764 of NZ_CP006877.1, forward strand.
CCAATGAACGGGGGCAGGGCTTCACCTTCGGCGAGACGGTCAAAGGCGGCACCGTTCCCCGGAACTACATTCCGGCGGTCGAGGCCGGCGCACGTGAAGCCATGGAAAAAGGCCCGCTCGGCTTTCAGGTGATCGATGTCGACGTGAGGCTCACGGACGGTCAGTACCACTCCGTCGACAGCTCCGACTTCGCCTTTCGGGCAGCGGCACGGATGGGGGTGCGGCAGGCATTGTCAGAGGCAGCGGCTGTGCTGATGCAGCCGGTGGTGCGGGTCGAAATCCACATACCATCCATCTTTTCTGGCAGCATGGTGGCGATCGTCTCGGCACTCAAGGGCCAGGTGCTTGGCTTCGATCGCGATGAGAGCGCCAAAGGATGGGATGTCTTCCGGGCACTCGTTCCCGGTGCGGCGCTCGACGAACTGGCCCGGACGTTACGCTCCGCCACGCAAGGAATCGGATACTTCTCCAAAGCCTTCGATCACTTCGAGGAGATCTACGGCAAAGAGGCCGACGCAATCATCAGCGCACACGGTTCGGGATCGCACCCGAATTGAAACGCCACGCGGTAAATCTTGCCGGCTGCGCGTCAGCCGGACTTCAAACCGCGCCGTATCCGCCTCCCGTCGGCGTTGTGACGATAACCGCTCGCCGGCCGCAAGCCTCGCCTGATCGCACCGTCGTGCCTATCTTGACGGCACCGATGCGTTCAAAGGGGATAGGCACGCCCGCCTTGCGGCCGAGCAAATCGCGCATGCCCTGCACGGCTGGATCGCGATGGCTTAGGAATTTTCCAAGAGCAGCCGATGGCGGCCGAGGAGGCGTCCGGGCCGTGAAGGTGCTGCCGTAAATGCGATATTCATGGAGGCGGCATTTTTGATAGTGTCACTTGGGATTACACAAGCGGCACGTTGAAGGCTTCGCGACCCGGCAGTGCGGTCATTTGTCCGCATTCTCTTGACTTTGTCCGCACTTTCCTGTTTACCGCCGCTCATTCTGTAACGAGCTTCAAGACTCGAGCCGCCGACCGGGACCCGATAAGGTATAAAACGATCCCGGAGGTCCACACCCGACAGCGCGATGCGCCCTCGGGTGCTTTTTGGCTTTGCGTCTTGTTTTCGTCAATGAAAAGCACGACGTTTCCGGGCATGCCCATCCTGCCCGAAACGTATCAAGGAAGAGCCGATGTTTGAAAACCTCCAGGACCGTCTTGGATCCATTCTGAATGGACTGACAGGCCGTGGCGCGCTTTCGGAAGCCGATGTTTCGGCAGCGCTGCGCGAGGTTCGCCGTGCATTGCTGGAAGCCGACGTTGCACTCGATGTCGTACGCTCCTTCACCGACCGCGTGCGCGAAAAGGCCGTCGGCGCAGAGATATTGAAGGCGATCAAGCCGGGCCAGATGGTCGTAAAGATCGTTCATGACGAGCTGATCGAGATGCTGGGCGGCGAAGGCGCCGGCGTCGATCTTCACGCTGCCGCCCCCGTCGTGATCATGATGGTCGGCCTGCAGGGCTCCGGCAAGACGACGACGACGGCGAAGATCGCCCTCCGCCTGACGACGCGCGAGAAGAAGAGGGTGCTGATGGCATCGCTCGACACACGCCGTCCGGCAGCACAGGAGCAGCTTCGCCAGCTCGGCGCCCAGACCAATGTCGACACGCTTCCGGTCATCGCCGGCCAGTCACCGACGGATATCGCCGCGCGCGCCGTGCAGGCAGCCAAGCTCGGCGGCCATGACGTCGTCATCCTCGATACCGCCGGCCGTACGCATATCGATGAGCCCTTGATGGTCGAAATGGCCGACATCAAGAAGAAGTCGAACCCGCATGAAATCCTGCTGGTCGCGGACTCACTGACCGGCCAGGACGCCGTCAATCTGGCCCGCAATTTCGACGAGCGCGTCGGCATCACCGGCCTCGTGCTCACCCGTATGGACGGCGACGGCCGCGGCGGCGCGGCTCTTTCTATGCGCGCCGTCACCGGCAAGCCGATCAAGCTGATCGGCGTCGGCGAAAAGATGAGCGAGCTGGAAGAATTTCATCCCCGCCGCATCGCAGACCGTATTCTTGGCATGGGCGACATCATCTCGCTCGTCGAGCGCGCGGCGGAAAATATCGACGCCGAAAAGGCGGCCGCCATGGCCGCCAAGATGGCCAAGGGAAAATTCGACCTCAACGACCTCGCCGACCAGCTGCGCCAGATGCAGAAGATGGGCGGCATGGGCGGCATCATGAGCATGATGCCCGGCATGGCCGGTATGAAGGACAAGATGGCATCCGCCGGCCTGAATGACAGCCTCTTCGGCCGCCAGCTCGCGATCATCTCTTCGATGACGAAGGCTGAGCGCGCCAACCCGGACATCCTCAAGCATTCCCGCAAGAAGCGGATCGCCGCCGGCTCCGGCACCGACGCTGCCGACATCAACAAGTTGCTCAAGATGCACCGCCAGATGGCGGACATGATGAAGATGATGGGCGGCAAGGGCAAAGGCGGCATGATGAAGCAGCTGATGGGAGGTCTTGCCGGCAAGATGGGCCTTGGCGGCATGGGCGGGATGGGCTCCATGCCTGATCTTTCGAATATCGACCCCAAGCAGCTGGAAGCACTTCAAAAGCAGGCCGAAGCGGCGGGTCTTGGGAAGCCGGGCGGGGGCATGCCCGGTTTAGGTGGCGGCTTGCCGGGTCTTGGCGGGACAAAGCTGCCGGGTCTCGGCGGTGGTTTCCCGGGTCTGCCCGGATTGCCGAAGAAGAAGTGAAAGGATCGCCTGCCCCATGATTGATCCAGACGTCAAAGCCCAGCTCTCGAGCTACCGCCAGTCGATCGACAATATCGACGCTGCGCTCGTCCACATTCTGGCCGAACGCTTTCGCTGCACCAAAGAGGTCGGCGTTTTGAAAGCCAAGTACAAGTTGCCGCCTGCCGACCCGGCGCGCGAAGAATACCAGATCGCCCGACTTCGGCAGCTTGCCGAAGATGCGCATCTGGATCCGGATTTCGCCGAGAAGTTCTTGAACTTCGTCATCACGGAAGTCATCCGGCATCATGAGCAGATCGCTGCGGATCACGCTGAACAAGGCGCCGCAGCAAAATGAACCGATACCGCCTCACGAAGCGGTCAAGAAAAGCCTAAGGAGTAAATGACATGGCACTGAAAATTCGTCTCGCCCGCGGTGGTTCCAAGAAGCGCCCGTATTATCACGTTGTTGTTGCCGACGCCCGTTCGCCGCGCGATGGCCGCTTCCTCGAAAAGCTCGGTTCCTGGAATCCGATGCTGGCCAAGGACGACGCAAAGCGCGTTGAACTGAACGCCGAGCGCGTCAAGCACTGGCTCGACAACGGCGCGCAGCCGACCGACCGCGTTCTGCGCTTCCTCGACGAAGCCGGCGTTGCAAAGCGCGAGGCCAAGAACAACCCGGAAAAGGCAAAGCCGGGCAAGAAGGCCCAGGAACGCACTGCCGAGAGGGCTCAGAAAGCTGCCGACGCAGCTGAAGCCGCCGCTTCCGCAGAATAATCCCGGGATCATATCCCGATCGGACGGGCGGCATGGCGACATGCCGCCCGTTTTCATTTTCATTCCGGCAGACTTCGTTTATGAGAAGCCAGATTTCCGGCTTCACATGAAGGGCCCCATGACAAAGCTTGAAAACCCCGTACTGATGGCAACGATCGGCGGTGCGCAGGGCATCCGCGGCGAAGTGCGCGCCAAGGCTTATACGGCCGATCCGACGGCACTCGGCGACTATGGCCATTTGCACAGCATGGACGGGCGGACATTCGAGATCCTCGAAATCCGCGAGATGAAGAATGTCGTCGTCGTTCGATTCCGTGGCATCAACGACCGCAATGCGGCCGAGGCGCTCAACGGGCTGGAGCTCTACATCGAACGCGGCAACCTGCCGGACGACGAACTGGAGGAAGACGAATTTTTCTATGCCGATCTCGAAGGGCTGGAGGCAGTGGACGACAAGGGCGTCAGCTACGGCACCATTACCGGCGTTTTCGACTTCGGCGCGGGCGACCTGCTGGAGCTTAAGGGGCCGGGCAAGCGCCCCGTGCTCATCCCCTTCTCCGAAGCGTCGGTTCTCGAAATTGATCTCGAAGACGGCACAATCCTGATCGATCCGCTGGCAGCAGGTCTCGTCGATGATCCGCAGGAAATCTCCAAGCTTGCCTCCGGCAAGCCGAAGAAAAAGAAGTGAGATTGCCATGGGTTTCCGGGCGACCGTCCTTACTCTCTACCCGGAAATGTTTCCGGGGCATCTGAGCTATTCGCTCGCCGGCAAGGCAATGGAGCGAGGGCAATGGTCGCTGGATAGCGTGCAGATCCGGGATTTTGCGACCGATAAACACCGCACCGTCGACGACACGCCGGCAGGCGGTGGCGCCGGCATGGTGCTGAAGCCTGACGTGTTGGCGCGTGCGATCGACAGCACGTGCGAAAATGATGCTCGTCCGCGGCTTTTGATGAGCCCGCGCGGCAAGCCGCTGACGCAGGAACGGGTGCGCGAGCTTGCGACGGGCCAGGGCGTGATCATCGTCTGCGGCCGTTTTGAAGGCGTTGATCAGCGGGTGATCGATGCGCGGAAGCTTGAAGAAATTTCGATCGGCGATTACGTGCTTTCGGGCGGCGAGCCCGCTGCCTTGGTCGTTCTCGACACGATCGTGCGCATCCTGCCAGGCGTCATGGGCAATGATCTTTCCGGCCTGCATGAGAGTTTCGAAGGCGGGTTGCTGGAGCATCCGCACTACACCCGGCCGCAGGAATGGGAAGGTCGCGAAATTCCGGCGATCCTGACGTCCGGCAATCACGGCGCCATCGAAAAATGGCGACACGAGCAGGCGGTTGCCTTGACAAAGGAAAGGCGACCGGACCTTCTGAAGGACTGAAAGCCGGAAAATCCGTGCCTCCGTCTTACAAAAATGCCGTCCAAGGGATGACAAGGCCCAGGCTTTCGTGTAGTAGCGCACGCGGAAATGGGGCTAGCCCCGTCTGCCAGCAAACAAAGAATGGCGAATCCGCTCCCGCCCCAGAAGGGCAAAATCCCGAGGCAATCCCAAAGGATCACGTGTCGAGCGCTCTGGCTGTTTCAGAAGAACCAAAGGTTAAGACGATGAACATCATTCAGCAGCTCGAGGCCGAACAGGCCGCCAAGATCGAAGCCAAGCGCACGCTTCCGGAATTCTCCCCGGGCGACACGCTCCGCGTCAACGTCAAGGTTACGGAAGGCAACCGTACCCGTGTTCAGGCCTATGAAGGCGTCTGCATCGCCCGCTCCGGCGGCGGCCTGCAGGAAAACTTTACGGTCCGCAAGATTTCCTACGGCGAAGGCGTCGAGCGCGTATTCCCGATCTATTCTCCGATGATCGAAAGTGTCGAAGTCGTTCGCCGCGGTAAGGTCCGCCGTGCGAAGCTCTACTACCTGCGCGACCGTCGCGGCAAGTCCGCGCGTATTGTTGAGAACACCGGCACCCGCGCCCGCAAGCTCAACGACGCCGAGCGCGCTGCTGTTGCCGAGGAAAAGGCACGGATCGAAGCCGAAAAGGTTGCAGCAGCTCAGGCTCTCGCAGCCGAAAAGGCAGCAGCCGAAGCCGCAGAAGCAAAGGCAGCAGCTGATGCTGCAGCAGCCGCTGCAGAGCCCACAGCAGAATAAGCTCTCGGAACGCAAAATTCTTTGCATGAAAAGGCGGTCTTCGGGCCGCCTTTTCTGTTTTGGCTCCGCGGCATCGGGGCCGATGCTCTTGCCATCGGCTTCGCAACTATGACAATTTCCCCTAGCCACATTTCATTGGAGATTTCTGATGCCGTTCCGCCGCACCATTCTTGCAGGCCTCGCCGCTCTCGTTCTTTCGCCATTGGCGGCCCTTGGTGCCGATCTGCCGGATCTTGGCGGCAAGACGGTGGTCGTCGTTACCGAGAATGCCTATCCGCCGCTGCAGTTCGTCGACCCCAAGTCCGGCAATCAGATCGGCTGGGAATATGACGCGATGAACGAGATCGCCAAGCGGCTGAACTTCAGGGTCGAATATCAGAACACGAGCTGGGACGCGATGATCCAGGCTGTCTCCGACGATCAGTACAACATCGGCATGACCGGCATCACCATTAAGGACGACCGCAAGCAGAAAGTGGATTTCTCCGATCCTTACATGCGCTCGCAGCAATTCATGCTGGTCCGGGGCGATGAGAGTCGCTTCACGGACGCGAAGACCTTCGGTGAGTTCAAGGACGGCCTCGTAGGCGCGCAACCGGGCACCTCGCCTTTCTACACGGCCGTGTATGAAATCCTTGACGGCAACGAGCAGAATCCGCGGATCAAGCTCTTCGAAACCTTCGGCGCGACGGTCCAGGCGCTCAAGGCCGGAGATGTCGATGTGGTGCTGACGGACAGCGTTGCCGCGAAGGGGTATGTCGATGCCTCGAACGGCAAGCTCAAGGTGATCGGCGGCCCGCTCGGCACTGAGGATTTCGGCTTCATCTTCCCGAAGGGCTCCGATCTCGTTGCCCCCGTCAACGCCGCGATCGCCGCATTGAAAGCCGATGGCACGCTCGACGCACTGAACAAGAAGTGGTTCCTCGACTACAAGATGGGCGAATGATGCAGGTCAGCCGCTGATGGCCCTGCAGCCTTCTCCTGCCGGAAATCTCAAGGGCGACTATCCGTGGTGGCTGGTCGCCCTTGCGACGATCGGCGTCATCCTTGCGATCGTCATCGTCACCAACGGCATCTACGCGCAGGTCTTCCGCACCGTCGTCAACGGCGTATGGGTCACCGTCTTCGTGACGTTGGTCGCCTTTGCGCTGGCGACATTGCTTGGCCTCGGCATCGCTCTTCTGGGGCTTTCCGATAGCGTCGCGCTGCGCCAAGCATCCCGCTTCTATATCGAGATCATCCGCGGCATCCCAATGCTCGTGCTGCTCTTTTACGTGGCCTTTGTCGGCGCTCCGGGCATTGTCGCCGCCTATAATTTCCTGATCACGCCATTTGTGAAAGCCGGATTGGCGGAACCGATTTTCGTGCGTGACCTATCACTGATGTGGCGTGCGATCATCGCCCTGATGATCGGGTATTCCTCTTTTATTGCCGAGATTTTCCGCGCCGGCATCCAATCTGTCGACCATGGACAGGTCGAAGCGGCAAAGGCGCTGGGCCTGTCGCGCTACCACCGCTTCCGGCTGGTTGTCTTTCCGCAGGCGATCCTTGTCATCTTTCCGCCGCTGTCGAACGACTTCGTCTCGATGGTGAAGGACAGCTCCCTCGTTTCGGTGCTCGGCGTTTCCGACGTCACGCAGATGGGCAAGGTCTACGCCTCCGGCTCCTTCCGCTTCTTCGAGACCTATTCGATCGTCACCTATATCTATCTGATCCTGACGATCGGTTTGTCGCTCGCACTGCGGCAGATCGAGCAGCGGATGCGCAAAGCTCACAGCCGGTAGCGCTGACATGATTGCCGTTTGCGAGAAAAATCGCTATATGCAGGCCCATGGAAAGCAAATTCAGGTGCATTGGCGCGCATATTTTTGTGCTGCAGGATCATTATCGCCTGCCGGCACGCTTCTTTGCGACCGTTTCCGGTGCGCTCAACAGCCGACTTCGTTGATCGAATGATGGCCGGCGGGCCTTGCCGCCTATTCCTTTTCCCATTGCATCCAAAAACGGACTGAAATGCCATGAGCGCACCGCGTACCCTTTACGACAAGATCTGGGACGACCACCTGGTCGACGAACAGGCAGACGGCACCTGTCTTCTCTACATCGACCGCCATCTGGTCCACGAAGTGACCTCTCCGCAGGCGTTCGAAGGCCTGCGGATGACCGGCCGCAAGGTTCGTGCTCCCGAAAAGACGCTTGCCGTCGTCGATCATAACGTTCCGACCTCGCCTGATCGCCATCTCGGCATCAAGAACGAGGAGAGCCGCATCCAGGTCGAGCAGCTTGCCAAGAACGCTGCCGAGTTCAAAGTCGAATATTACTCCGAGAACGACAAGCGACAGGGCATCGTGCACATCATCGGGCCGGAACAGGGCTTCACCCTTCCGGGCATGACGATCGTCTGCGGCGACAGCCATACGTCGACGCACGGCGCCTTCGGCTCGCTCGCCCACGGCATCGGCACGTCCGAGGTCGAGCACGTCCTGGCAACACAGACGTTGATCCAGAAAAAGGCGAAGAACATGCTGGTGCAGGTCGACGGAAAGCTTCCGGCCGGCGTCACCGCCAAGGACATCGTTCTCGCGATAATCGGCGAAATCGGCACGGCCGGCGGTACCGGCTACGTCATCGAATATGCCGGCGAAGCGATCCGTGCGCTGTCGATGGAAGGCCGCATGACGATCTGCAACATGTCGATCGAAGGCGGCGCCCGCGCCGGCCTGATAGCGCCCGACGATACGACCTTCGAATACATAAAGGGCAAGCCGCGCGCGCCGAAGGGCGAGGCCCTGGAACAGGCGATTGCCTATTGGAGGACGCTGAAGTCCGACGAAGGCGCACATTTCGACCGCATCGTGAAGCTCAACGCCGCCGAACTGCCGCCCATCGTCTCCTGGGGCTCTTCGCCGGAGGACGTCGTCTCGGTTCAGGGCGTCGTTCCGAACCCGGACGAGATCCAGGACGAAACCAAGCGAGCCTCCAAGTGGCGCGCACTTGACTACATGGGCTTGAGGCCAGGCACGCCGATCACCGAGATCAACATCGATCGCGTCTTCATCGGCTCCTGCACCAACGGCCGTATCGAAGATCTTCGAGCGGTTGCCAAGGTCGTCGAAGGCAGGACCGTTGCTTCGACCGTCGCCGCGATGATCGTTCCCGGCTCCGGCCTCGTGAAGGAACAGGCCGAAGCCGAAGGCCTCGACAAGATCTTCAAGGCAGCCGGTTTCGACTGGCGTGAGCCGGGCTGCTCCATGTGTCTCGCCATGAACGACGACCGCCTGAAGCCGGGCGAGCGCTGCGCCTCGACGTCCAACCGCAACTTTGAAGGCCGTCAGGGCTTCAAGGGCCGCACGCACCTCGTTTCGCCGGCCATGGCTGCCGCTGCTGCAATCGCTGGCCATTTCGTCGATATCCGCGAGTGGAACTGACGGATATTGCCTCCCTCTCGATCCGAGAGGGAGGCATGCCATCTTAAGAAGACAAGATGCGCATTCGGTGAGACAATAGTCTCCTGCCCTTTTCAGGTGAGCGGCATGAATGCGTCAAAAAAGTCTTCGCCGAAGTCCCTTCGCCTTTTTCTTCTGCGCCACGCAAAATCCGCTTGGCCGGACGATGTCGCAGACCACGACCGCCCGCTTGCGAAGCGCGGGCGAAAGGCCGCGCCCTTGATCGGCGCCTACATGACGCGCGAAAAGCTCTTCCCCGAGCTCGCCCTGGTGTCGACGGCGCGGCGCGCCCAGGAAACATGGAAGCGTGTAGCGAAAAAACTTTCCGCCTCGACTGTGGAACGCGATGTGCCGGATTTATACGAAGCCTCGGCAACGCGCATTGTCGGCCTCCTCCAAAAGATTGAGCCGTCGGTCCGAACGGTCATGCTTGTCGGACACAATCCCGGTTTTCAGGACCTCGCGAACAATCTCGTCGGCAAGGGCGATCCGGAGGCCTGCGCACGCTTGAAGGAGAAATTCGCCACCGCCGGCATGGCGATCATCGCGTTCGAGGAAGATAGCTGGGCGGATATATCGCCCGGAAGCGGACGTCTCGAGCGCTTCGTGACACCGCGTGAACTCAGGTGAGCAACGTCTCCTCCTCCCCGCAATGGTGGAGGAGGAGATGGAAGGTCTCTTGATCAGAACGTTGCCGTATAGGGCTCGGGTCCCATGCGGGCATTCCTGTCGTCAAGCTTGGCAATCGCTGCCATGTCCCCGGCATCGAGCTTGAAATCGAACACCTTGAAGTTCTCCTCGATGCGCGACGGCGTCACCGACTTGGGGATCACGACAAGACCGCTATCGATATGCCAGCGGATGATGACCTGTGCCGGTGTCTTGCTGTGCTTCTTGGCGATTTCACCGATAACCGGGTTGGCAATGAATTTTCCCTGACCGAGCGGACTCCAAGATTCGGTAACGATATTGAGTTTCCGGTGCGCGTCCTGCGCCGCCTTCTGCTGAAAATCCGGGTGGAGTTCGATCTGGTTGATGACCGGAACCACGCCGGTATCGCCAATGATGTGATCCAGATGATCCGGATAGAAGTTGGAGACGCCGATCGAACGAGCACGCCCTTCTTCCCTGATCTTGACGAAAGCCTTCCAGGTTTCGCGATAGAGTCCGCGGTGCGGCGACGGCCAGTGGATCAGGTAGAGATCGACATATTCGGTGCCAAGCTTCTTCAGGCTGCCCTCGAAGGCGCGCAGAGCGCCGTCGTAACCCTGGTCGGTGTTACGAAGCTTTGTCGTGATGAAAACATCCTTGCGATCGAGACCGGAGGAACGCACGCCCTCGCCGACACCCTCTTCGTTGTCGTAGCCCGAAGCCGTGTCGATATGGCGGTAACCGGCTTCAAGGGCCTTGCGGACTGTCGGAGCCGCAACCTCCTGTGGCGTCTGCCATACGCCGAGGCCGACCTGGGGAATGGAATGTCCGTCATGGAAAGTGATGATGGGTTGATTGGCCACAAAATATCTCCGGAAGTTTGAAGGATTGGAGGGGCATGAAATTGAATCCGCGAGCGGATTTCCCGGCATGCCATTCAGCCTGAGCGCCGGTCAAAACGGATATAGGAGACAGTGCGCAGATTATCACCCCTCATGCCTCAGAGAACGCGTACGACCGTCCCCTTGCGAATGTGCGGCAAAAGCCGGCGCATGTCGCGCGGGTGGACGGCGAGGCAACCTGCTGTCGGCTCATAGCCCGGCCTGATGAGATGGAAGAAGATGGCCGATCCCCGATTGCGGGCGCGGGATGTGATATTCCAATCCATGACGAGACATATGTCGTAGAGTCCGTCCTTGCGCTTCAGCTCTTCATGGCTTGGACGGAAGGGCGCTCTGACGAGGCGATTGTAGTTCGGATCGCCGGGCTGGTCGCACCACAGCATGTCCTGACGGATGCGCCGGAGCAAGAGCGGTGTTTCGAGGCGGCTCAGGCGTTCGCCGCGGCAAAATCCGTAAAGTAGCTTCATTGAAGCAATCGGCGTTGCACCGTCGCCCTCACGCTTCAAGATGGTGCGGCCGGAACGTCCGATTGCGGCGGGAAGGACGAAAGAACCGCATTGAACCAGTGCGCGGCTTTGCCTGCCGGGCGCGGGACGCACAATAATGGTGGATGATACCGTTCTTGCGCTTCGCCTTGTTTTCTCCATTTTTCTCACATGTTTTTGTTTTGCTTGGGAGTTCGATTGAAATCACATCGGCCCTGGCCCGGCAACAGCGCGTCTCCCGGTCTTTGCCAGCGATCGAAATATGGCGTAGGACTTGATGAGACGGAATCTGAGGAACAGAACCGCATGACCGCACGCACCATTCTACTGGTGGATGACGACAACGACCTTCGCGAAACCCTGACGGAGCAGCTTGCGCTCTATGATGAGTTCACGGTGCTGCAGGAGGCGACGGCCGGCAAGGGCATACAAGCTGCGCGCAACACGCCTGTCGATCTGCTGATCATGGATGTCGGGCTGCCGGATACGGACGGACGCGAAGCAGTGAAGCTGCTGCGCAAGGGCGGCTTCAAGGCGCCGATCATCATGCTGACCGGACACGATACGGATTCAGATACGATCCTCGGCTTGGAGGCCGGTGCCAACGACTATGTCACCAAGCCGTTCCGCTTCTCGGTGCTTTTGGCGCGCATCCGCGTCCAGCTTCGGCAGCACGAACAGAGCGAGGACGCGACCTTCACAGTCGGACCCTATCTCTTCAAGCCGAGCCAGAAGCTGTTGACCACCGAAAACGGCCAGAAGATTCGCCTCACGGAGAAGGAAGCGGCGATCATCCGCTATCTCTATCGCGCGGAACAGAAGGTCGTCACCCGGGACGTCCTTCTCGAAGAGGTGTGGGGCTACAATTCCGGCGTGACGACCCATACACTCGAAACGCACGTCTACCGCCTGCGCCAGAAGATCGAGCGCGATCCCTCAAACGCTGAAATCCTGGTAACAGAAAACGGCGGCTACAAGATCGTACCGTAGGGCAAAGAGCCGCATGGCGCTGACAGACGATATCAACATGCTTTCGCAGCAGCCGCTCTTCAAAGGCATGTCCGCCGACCAGTTGCGGCTGGTCGCCTTCGGCGCCGACCGGCGTTTGATTTCCACCGGGCAGATGCTTTTCCGCGAAGGATCACCGGCAGAAAGCGCTTATGTCGTCGCCAGCGGCGCGCTGGAGCTCAGCACGACGGGCCCAGATGGCCATCCCAAGGTCGAGCGCATCGCGGGCCAGGGCACGTTGCTGTCCGAACTCGCTCTGGTGACGCTGGTGGAGCGCAAATTCACCGCCGTGGCACGGGAGGATTCCAGCGTCATCCGAATCACGCGAGCGCTCTTTTACAGGCTGATCGAGGAATATCCAGATGCGGCCCGCCTCATAGAAAGCCGCATTCGCGATAACATCGCGGAATTGGCGGCACGGGCGAGCGCACAGCTTCACCGCTTTTCGTAGATCTCAGAGGTTGAAATGCGCGGTGACGGGCACGTGATCGGACGGACGGTCCCATCCGCGAGCCTCCTTCAGGATGTCGATGCGCTGGAGCAGCGGGCCGAGGTCCGATGACGACCATATATGATCGAGGCGGCGGCCGCGATCGGCAGCCTCCCAGTCCTTGGCGCGGTAACTCCACCAGGTATAGAGCTTCTCGTGCGACGGCACGTGCTGGCGCATGAGATCAAGCCAGGCTCCGCGCTTCATCGCCTCCAGTAGACCCTCGGTTTCGACCGGCGTATGGCTGACGATCTTCAGCATCTGCTTGTGCGACCAGACGTCGTGCTCGAGCGGCGCAATGTTGAGATCGCCGACGAGGACCGCCGAGGTATTCGCTTCGCCGTTGGCCTTCAGCAGCTTCATTTCCTCGACAAAATCCAGCTTATGGGCGAACTTCGGATTGATGGCCGGGTCCGGCTCGTCGCCGCCGGCGGGAACATAGAAATTATGCAGCCGGACGCGGCGCCCTCCACGCTCGAAGACCGCCGAGATATGGCGCGCGTGGCCGACATTTCCGTAGTCCAGGCGATGATCCTCCTGGAGCGGGATGCGCGAGGCGATAGCGACACCATGGTAGCCCTTCTGGCCATGCACGATGATGTGGTCATAACCCATGGCGCGCAGAGGGGCCGCCGGAAAGAGCTCGTTTGGAACCTTGGTTTCCTGCAGGCAGAGGATATCCGGCTTATGCTTGAGGACGAACTGCTCGACGATCGGCATGCGCAGCCGCACCGAATTGATGTTCCAGGTGGTAATCGAGAAGCTCATGCCATTGCCTTTCAACGGGACTGGAAAGGCCTTAGAGCAAAGGGGCTGTTGATGGAACGTCCACAAGCAAAAATGCCCGGCTTTCACCGGGCGTTTTTCACAGAAAGTCATATGGCATCAGTCACGGGAAGCGGCAGTGCCTGGAATGCTTTCGTACGGCACTCTGAAGACCTTCTGATCAAACTGAACGCCGGTCCTGACATTGAATACCATCACGGACGTGTCCTTGCCCTGATTGTCGGTGATCGTCCACTGACGCAGATCGTAGGTCTTCGGATCGAACATCATCGTGATCGTCGAATTGCCGAAGATCGTCTTATTGCCAAGCGCAATCGTCGTCAGGTCCGATTCTTCCCTTACGCTCTTTACCGAACCGTCCGACAGGTTGATCCTCCGTGCAAGCAGCAGGCTGAGCGGCGTCTTGGAAAGCGGATAGAGGCTCCAGGTCTTCAGCTTCAGGTTACCGACCGCAACATTCCGGCCGTCCGAGATCACCCGGATCGGCGACGGATCGTTATAGTTGAAGCGCAGCTTGCCGGGACGCTCGATGAAGAATTTGCCGCCCGTCTGCTCGCCGCGCGGTCCGAACTGCACGAATTCGCCCTGCATGGTGGCTACGTTGGAGAAATGGTTGGCAATCGCCTGTGCCGTCGAAGAACCGCCGGCCGCTGCCTGCGCGAAGGCGTCGAAAGGCGCTGCAGCCGAAACAGCCGCGAGAGCCATGGCGCCGAGAAGTTGACGGCGGTTCAGCAGCAAGCCACTGGAATGGAAATCGGAGTTGGTCATCTAGGTCTCCTATGATGCGACCTGCATGCTGCCGAAAGGCGGCGTCTTCATGGCGCAGAAGCATCGCTGCAGAAGGTAACGTTTCCGAGGCGATCAGGTTTCCGTGAAGTCATTGCCCCGGCAGATTTTTTCAGCCTCTAGCGATCGAGGATATCGCCTTCGGTCGGAACCAGGATTTCGCGCTTGCCTGCGTGGTTTGCAGGTCCGATGACGCCTTCCTGCTCCATGCGCTCGATCAATGATGCGGCTCGGTTGTAACCGATGCCGAGACGACGCTGGATATAGGACGTCGAGGCCTTGCCGTCGCGAAGCACGATGGCGACCGCCTGGTCGTAGGGATCGTCGGAATCCGACAGATTGGACGTCCCCGCCGGACCGCCGTAATCATCGTCCTCCTCGTCATCAGCGGTGATCGCATCGAGATATTGCGGTGCGCCCTGGGTCTTCAGATAGGAAACGATCTCCTCGACTTCCATATCAGCCACGAAGGGGCCATGGACGCGCTGAATGCGCCCGCCGCCAGCCATATAGAGCATATCGCCCATGCCGAGCAGCTGCTCGGCGCCCTGTTCGCCAAGGATCGTGCGGCTGTCGATCTTCGACGTGACCTGGAAGGAGATGCGGGTCGGGAAATTTGCCTTGATCGTGCCGGTAATGACGTCGACGGACGGACGCTGGGTCGCCATGATGACGTGAATGCCGGCGGCGCGCGCCATCTGCGCCAGGCGCTGGACGGCGCCTTCGATATCCTTGCCGGCGACCATCATGAGGTCAGCCATTTCGTCGATGATGACGACGATGTAGGGCATCGGCTGCAGGTCGAATTCCTCGGTTTCGTACATCGCTTCGCCGGTGTGGCGGTCAAAGCCTGTCTGCACGGTTCGGGAGATGGCTTCACCCTTGGCCAGCGCCTGCTCGACGCGCGCATTGAAACCATCGATATTGCGGACGCCGATCTTCGACATCTTCTTGTAGCGCTCTTCCATCTCGCGGACGGTCCATTTGAGCGCGACGACAGCCTTCTTCGGATCGGTGACCACCGGCGACAGCAGATGCGGAATGCCATCATAGACCGAGAGTTCGAGCATCTTCGGGTCGATCATGATCAAGCGGCACTGTTCCGGCGTCAGACGGTAGAGCAGCGAGAGGATCATGGTGTTGATGGCAACCGACTTACCGGAGCCTGTCGTACCGGCAACCAGCAGGTGAGGCATCTTCGCGAGATCGGCGATGACGGCCTCGCCGCCGATCGTCTTGCCGAGTGCCATGGCGAGCTTCGCCTTCGAACCTTCGAAATCACGCGATGCGATCAGTTCGCGCAGGTAAACAGTTTCACGCGTTGAGTTTGGCAATTCGATGCCGATCGCATTGCGGCCAGGGACCACAGCGACACGGGCGGCGATTGCGCTCATGGAGCGGGCAATGTCGTCGGCAAGGCCGATAACGCGTGAGGACTTGATGCCCGGGGCCGGCTCGAGCTCGTAAAGTGTGACGACTGGGCCAGGGCGGACATGGATGATTTCACCCTTGACGCCGAAGTCTTCCAGAACGCCTTCGAGCATGCGGGCATTCTGCTCCAGCGCATCGGCGGAAAGCGATGTGTCGCGGATGAAATTCTTTGGTTCGGCGAGCAGATGAATCGAGGGAAGCTGGAAACCTTCCGGACGAATGAAGGAAGCCTGCGATTCGCGTTCGATGCGGGCACCGGGCTTCGGACGCGAGATCTGCGGCACGACGCGCGGTTCGGGCTTGCCGCCGGCAGCCTTTGCCGGCGCACGTATCATCCAGTCATCTTCGTCGTCATCCGGCAGAATATCGGCCGGACGCGGAGGCATGTCGCTATCGAATGGCACTTCGCCATCGTCGTCGTCGAGCGAAATCGAGGGCGCAGAGACGACCCGGCGCGGCGAGCTGACGCGCGGTTCCATCGACGGCTCCAGGCGCTCGCTGCGGCCTGCCGGCGCCTTGGCGCGAACCGGCTCGTTCAGGGTACCGAATTCATCATCGTTGAAGTCGTAGGGCGATTCGAAATCGCTCTGGCGGCGCTTGCGTGGCGCCATGCCGAGGATGCGGCGCATCCGCGCTTGGCTCATATACCAGGCATGTGTCAGCGCTCCGAACGCAAGCCAGCCGCCGCCTTCGTCGTCCTCGTCCTCGTCGGCATCCCCAACCGAGCGGGCTTTGGAAGGCATAGCCCCGAGTGCGTCGCCCTCATCCTCTTCAGCTTCAGTGCGGCCGACGATGCCGGCAGCAAAGAGCATCATCCAGGCGGTGGGCAGCGCGAAGACGCCGCCGACAGCCGTCGCGAACGCGCCACTCGGGTAGGCGCCGACGAAGAGAGCCGGAAAACGAAGGATCATATCGCCGATGACGCCGCCGATGCCGTTCGGGATCGGCCATGTCAGAGGCGGTGGGAAGCAGCCGATCACGGCAGACGAAAGGATCGAGCCGAGAGCCCAGGCGCCGGCCCGTTGAGGAATGCGGCTCATGCGGCGGCCTGAAATCAATGCCAAGGCCCAGGCGACGACCGGCAACAGTGCCACGACGCTTGCAAGGCCGAAGAACTGCATCGCGATGTCAGCAAAGGCGGCACCGCCATATCCCAGGACATTTGCCGGCGGATTGCCCGTCGCGTAGGAATAGCTCGGATCTGTGACGTTCCATGTCGCGAGTGCCGCGACCGCGAGCGCCAATAGCAGGAAGATTGCAAAGCCCAGGAGAGCCTGCGCCTGCCGGAACACGAACCCTGAGAGGGAGAAACGGTCCGGCCGGCTATCAATCACCGGCGACGTGCTTCTTGCCATATACTCGACCCGTCCAATGCTGAGCGCGCGAATCGCCGAGGGCGTCGCCACGCAATATGCGTCCGCCCCACCTAATCAAAGGAGGGTTAAAGCGATGTTAACCATGAGAGACTGGACAAGCCGGACCGGCAAATAAAAAGGCCCGAACCTAAGGTCCGGGCCAAGATGCAGCCTGTAGATAGGCCGCGACGGGCTGTTGAGCGGCGCCCTTTGCCGGGCGCCGCTGTCCTGCGATCAAGAAGAGTGGTAGGCGGCTTCGCCATGGGTCGCCAGGTCGAGACCTTCGCGTTCTGCCTCCTGGGTTACGCGCAGGCCGACGATGACGTCGACGATCTTGTAGAGGATCGCCGAGCCGACACCCGACCAGACGAGGGTCGTCACGACGCCCTTTAGCTGAGCCCAGACCTGAGTTGCCGTACCGGCGTAGGATGCAGCAAAGTCCGGCGTCGAGTAGTCGACGATACCTGCGCCGCCGAGCGCCGGGTTGACGAGAATGCCGGTGCCGATGGCGCCGATGATGCCGCCAACGCAATGCACGCCGAAGACGTCAAGGCTGTCGTCGTAGTTGAACTTGTTCTTCACGACGTCGACGAAGAAGTAGCAGGCCGGCGAAACGATCAGGCCGAGAACGATCGAGCCCATCGGGCCTGCAAAGCCTGCTGCCGGCGTAACGGCAACGAGACCGGCAACAGCGCCCGAAGCGGCACCCAGCATGGAAGCCTTACCGCGGGCGAAGGTTTCGACGATGCACCAGGAAACAGCGGCAGCAGCCGCTGCAACGAAAGTGTTGATCATCGCGAGCGAAGCATAGGAGTTGGCTTCGAGGTTGGAACCGGCGTTGAAGCCGAACCAGCCGACCCACAGAAGCGATGCGCCGACCATGGTGAGCGTCATCGAGTGCGGAGCCATGATTTCCTTCTTATAACCCGTGCGCTTGCCAAGCATGATGGCGCCGACAAGGCCGGCAATACCGGCATTGATGTGAACGACCGTGCCGCCGGCGAAGTCGATTGCACCATAGGAGAAGATCAGGCCGGACGGCGAGCTGTAGGAGCTCGGACCACCCCAGAACCAGACCATGTGCGCCATCGGGAAGTAGATGAAGGTGACCCACAGGACAACGAACAGCATGACGGCGGAGAACTTGATGCGCTCGGCAAACGCACCGACGATGAGGCCGGGTGTAATGCAGGCAAACGTCATCTGGAACACGATGAAGGTGTATTCCGGAATGGCGACGCCCTTCGAGAAGGTCTCGGCGAGTGACGATGTGTTGACGCCGGCAAGGAAGGCCTTGGAGAAACCGCCGATGAAGCTGTTCAGCGAACCGCCGTCGGTGAAGGCCAGCGAGTAGCCGTAGGTGACCCAGATCAGGGACACAACGGCGGTGATCATGAAGACCTGCATCAGCACGGAGAGCATGTTCTTGGCGCGTACGAGGCCGCCATAGAAGAGAGCCAGGCCGGGAATGGTCATCAACAGGACGAGCGCCGAGGAGACGAGCATCCAGGTATTGTCACCCTTGTCCATGGTGAAAGCCGGAGCCGCTGCAGCCGCGGCATCGGCAGCAGCCGGCGCGGTCTCCTGCGCAAAGGCGACGACCGGCGCTAAGAGCGCGGCAGACGCAGCCCCGAGCCGCGCAAATGTGGAAGAAAACTTCGAAATTGACATTGGAATAAAGCTCCTTGCTCAGCCGTTCTTACAGCGCTTCGGTATCGGTTTCGCCCGTGCGGATACGGACGGCATGGTCGATCGAGTAGACAAAAATCTTGCCGTCGCCGATCTGGCCGGTCTTGGCCGACGACGCGATGGCTTCGACGGCCTTGTCGACGATTTCTGATGCGACTGCGATTTCGATCTTGAGCTTCGGCAGGAAGCTGACCGCATATTCCGTACCGCGATAGATTTCGGTATGTCCCTTCTGGCGTCCGTAGCCCTTCACTTCGGTCACGGTCAGGCCCTGGATGCCGATCGCCGTGAGGGCTTCGCGGACCTCATCGAGCTTGAACGGCTTGATAATGGCCATCACAATTTTCATCTGGTTTTCCCATCCTTCGTTATCCTCGGCGCGGAGCCGACTCTCCTTGCCGCTGACGTTCACGAACAGCGACTGGGGATCTACATTCAAAGGGCGTGCCAGTTTCGAAGCAGATTATAAGTTATTGAAAAGTAAAGAGTATAATGAACGATGCTATTTAAGAGGCAATTGACAGGGCAACAACCGCCCAAATAATGCCCAAATTTGTAAATTTGCACATTTTTTATTCATTTGCCTTTTTCCGAATCAAACCTTCCTGCGCGACTGACGCAATCAGAACACCCGACCGGGTAAAGAGGCTACCGCGCGTGAGACCGCGGGCACCAAAAGCCGATGGGCTATCTTGTGTGTAAAGCAGCCAATCCTCAAGCTTATCAGGCCGATGAAACCACATGGAATGGTCAAGGCTCGCAACCTGCAGGCTCTGGTCGAAGATCGACGTCCCATGAGCGTAGAGCGAGGTATCGAGCAGCGTCATGTCGGAGAGATAGGCAAGCACAGCAGCTTGATAGAGCCGGTTATCCGGGACCGGCCCTGTCGCGCGTACCCAGACATCCTGGCGGGGATCAAGCTTCTTGTTTGAAAAATAGTGCGTCAGCGAAACCGGCCGGATTTCGATCGGCCGTTCGCGCTCCCAGTATTTGCGCACGGCCGCCGGCGCATGCGCGAGGTACTGCTCCTTGATCTGCTGTTCGCCGAGCAGTCTTTCCGGCATGGGGACATCAGGCATCACGATCTGATGATCGAAGCCCGGTTCCTCGACCTGGAAGGAGCATGAGAGTGCAAAAATCGCCTTGCCGTGCTGGATTGCCACGACCCGGCGCGTATTGAAGCTCGATCCGTCACGGATGCGCTCCACCTGATAGACGATCGGTACGGAAGGATCGCCCGGCCGCATGAAATAAGCATGCAGCGAGTGAACGAAGCGCTCTGTCTCAATCGTCCGCTGGGCAGCCATCAATGCCTGACCGATCACCTGTCCGCCAAAGACGCGCTGCCAGCCGACCTGGGGACTGCGGCCGCGAAAGATATCGACTTCGATCGGCTCGAGATCAAGCGTCGCGAGCAGCGTTTCCATGGCTGTGGGTTTGGCCGCTTCTTCCATCATTTGTTCAACTCCCAACGGTAGGAAGTGGGGATGCGATGATCTATATAGATCATCATTGTAATCACAAGGCGCGGAGAGCGGGCGATGCAGGACATGCTGGTTGTTGGCGGAGGGTACGTCGGCCTTTGCGCGGCGGTCGCCGTCAAGCAGGCAGCCCCCCACCTCGATATTGCCGTCGTTGAAGCAGCGCCTGAGTATGTCTGGCAGAAGGATATGCGCGCCTCGGCGATCATCGCCGCGGCAACGAAGATGCTGGAAGTCTTCGGCATCTGGGAGGAAATCAAGCCTGAAGCCCAGCCGATCACCAAGATGGTCGTGACCGATTCGAGGACCGCCGACCCGGTTCGCCCGGTTTTCCTGACCTTCGATGGTGAAGTGGAAGATGGCCGCCCTTTTGCGCACATGATCCCGAACGCCGTCCTGGTCGGCGCGTTGCGCGGCGTCTGTGACCGGCTCGGCATCGAAATCCGGCATGGGCTGAGCGCCACCGGCCTGAAGACGGAAGAAAACCGGATCTCCGTGACGTTGTCTGATGGAAGCGCACTGGAATCACGCTTGCTCGTCGCCTGCGATGGGGTGCGCTCGAAGCTCCGCGATCTGGCAGGCATAAAGACGGTCAGCTGGGATTACGGCCAGTCCGGCATCGTGGTGACCGTCGAGCACGAGCGGCCGCACAATGGCTGCGCCGAAGAGCATTTCCTGCCCTCCGGTCCCTTTGCGATCCTGCCCCTCACCAACAACCGGTCTTCCCTGGTCTGGACCGAGCGGGCCCACGATGCCGACCGGCTTGTTGCCGGCGAGGACCTGATTTTCGAAGAGGAACTGGAGCGCCGCTTCGGCCATAAGCTCGGCGCGCTCAAGGTGATTGGCGAAAGACGCGCCTTCCCGCTCGGACTGACGCTCGCCCGGGCCTTCGTGGCGCCGCGCTTTGCACTTGCAGGCGATGCAGCCCACGGCATTCACCCGATTTCCGGCCAGGGGCTCAATCTCGGCTTTAAGGACGTGGCAGCATTGGCAGAAACCATCGTCGAGGCCGACCGGCTCGGGCTCGATATCGGCTCGATCAATATTCTCGAGCGCTACCAGACCTGGCGCCGCTTCGATACGTTTCGGATGGGGGTGACGACCGATGTGCTGAACCGGCTGTTCTCCAATGACGTGATGCCTGTGCGCATTGCCCGCGACGTCGGCCTGGGCATCGTCGACAGGATCCCGAGCCTCAAGGCCTTTTTCATCGGGCAGGCGGCCGGGACCGCGGCCAGGAACAATCCGCGGCTTTTGGCAGGCGAGACGATCTAATCGTCCAGCCGCCGCGCCTCTGAGACCAGCATGATCGGGATGCCATCACGAATCGGATAGGCAAGGCGGGCCTTTTCCGAGACGAGCTCGTTGTGCTCGCGGTCATAGCGGAGCGTGCCCTTGGTGAGCGGACAAACAAGGAGCTCAAGCAGTTTCGGATCAACACGGCTGAGTTTTTCGTCCATACCCGATGATTTACTGCAAAACCGTATCGGAGTCACCGAAGACCCGCGCGAGCACGATTTCTGTGATTGCGATCAGGGTTTCCGCCCTGGTTTTGAGATCGGGAGCCTCCAGCAGCGCCTGTTTCTCTGCAGGACCAAAGGGCGACATCATCGCAAGCGAATTCACAAGCGTCAGATTGCTGGCTCGCTCGACACTTTCCCAGTCGGCTTCCAGCTTGTTCGCATCGAGATAGGCCCTGAAAGCGGAAAGCAAAGCGCCACGATCGACGGCATCTTCTTCATCGCGTGCGGAGAGATCCGAAATGAAGGGAGCGATGCGGAAGCTTCTGAACGGCTCATGCGTCATTTTCTCGCCAAGCAGGCGGAAACGGCAAACGCCCGTCAGGGAAACGATATAGCGCCCGTCGCCCGTCTCGGCGAAAGAGGTGATCCGCCCGATGCAGCCGACTGGAGCAAGATGAGGGTCGCCGGTTTTGTCGCCCGCCGTCGCATCATTGTCGCCGAGCGCCGGCTGGACCATGCCGATCAGCCGGTTGCCAGCCAACGCGGCGTCAAACATCGCGAGATAACGCGGTTCGAAAATATTCAGCGGAAGCTGTCCCGTAGGCAGGAGAAGAGCGCCGGTCAGAGGAAAGACGGCGATCGAATCTGGCAGATCGCCGGGTTTTAAATATCTTGCATTCCCGACTTGCATCAAAACTTGTCCCACACCAAGCAGGAGCGAAACGGTGCTCCCTGTCCTGCCTGTGAAATGTGGTGCCCTTGCCCAAAAACGCAAGGGCAAGGTTTTGAAAGTTACGAGAAGAGCATTGCCGAAAGCTTGCGCCGCGCGGACACCGTTGCCGGATCCTTGAAGCCCCAGACTTCGAAGAACTGCAGGAGTTGGCGGCGTGCGCCGTCGTCATCGAAGGTCCGGTCCTTGCGCATGATATGGAGCAGATGCTCGGCCGCCTCGTCGCGCTTTCCCTCGACGTTCAAGATCTTGGCAAGCTTCATGCGCGCATCATGGTTATCCGGATCGACTGCAAGGTCGTGTTCCAGAGCGATTGGATCACCGAGCTTGCGGGCTTCTTCGATCTGATCGAGCTTCGTGATGACGGCCTGAATCCCGGCGTCCTTGGCAAGCTCTTCCGGCAGATCGGTCAGCGCTTCGCGAGCGCGCTGATGCTGGTTGGCGGCAATCATGCATTCGGCCATCCCGGCAAGCGCCTTGGCATTTTCCGCATCGGCTTGCATGATCGCGCCGTAGAGTTGCGCGGCACCATTAACGTCGCCCGCGGCCAGAAGCCCCGCAGCCTCCTCGAGCACCGCTTCAATCTCCGCAGCCTGATCTGCACCAGCAGGACCGGCGATGCGGTCGATGAACTGGCGAACCTGGCTTTCCGGCACGGCACCCATGAAGCCATCGGCCGGGCGGCCGCCGACGAAAGCGATCACAGCCGGGATCGACTGGATGCCAAGCTGGCCTGCGATCGACGGATGGTCGTCGATGTTCATCTTCACGAGCTTCACGCGGCCTTGCGCTTCATTGACCACCTTTTCGAGCACTGGCGTCAATTGTTTGCACGGGCCGCACCAAGGCGCCCAGAAATCAACGAGTACGGGCTGGTTGCGCGATTCTTCGATGACGTCCTTCGTGAAAGTGGCGGTTGTCGTATCCTTGATATGTCCGCCGCCTGCCGCCGGCTGCGGCGCCGAACCGAAGTTCGCCGTTGCCGACATCTGACTGCCGAAGGAATTGCTGTAAGAATTGTCGCTGCCGCTCATTGGTATCTCCCGCTGCGCCGGTTGCCCGGCTTTTTCTAGCGCTAAAATCGTATGTCAGGCCGTCACTTTCAAGACAAGCGGCTTATGGCCGGTCGCTTCCATGAAGCGAATGAGATCTGCGCTTGCAATCGACGTCGTCGCATCGTTGGATAACGGATGGCAATTGACGACCTCCTCCTTCATCAAGTCCGCATCGAGCACGAAGGTCACATTGTTCCCCATGTCGTTGATGGCGCCAAAGGCGGTGACCGCGCCGGGGATCACGCCAAGATACTCCATCAGCTTTTCCGCCTTGCCGAACGAAACCTTGCTGGCGGCGCCGATCAGCGCATGCACGGTCTTGAGATCGACAACGGCATGTTCCTCGACCGTCAGCAGGAAGAACTGATCCTTCTTATCTTTCACGAAAAGGTTTTTTGTATGCCCGCCGGGAATAGCATCGCGCAGCGACACCGATTCGGCCACGGTGAAGACTGGAGCATGCTCATGCGTCCTGTGCGCGATGCCAAGCCCGTCGAGGAAGGCGAAAAGTTCGTTCTTGTTTTTCGGCTTGGTTTCGGTCATCGCGGCATCCGTGCGGAAAGAAGGAGATAAGATGCCCTGATTAAGTCGGAGGGACGTGTTTTGCAATGTTCGGGATCGACGCTTACCCCTGAATTTGCGGCAGTTTGCCAAAGCGCCTCTGAAGGCGTGGGATTTTTCTTGGTCTTTGCGTGATTTCCCTGTTGCATTTAAAAATCGATTGGGCCATATAGCGCCCGTCGCCGCAAGGTGGCAGCCCACGGTCCACCAACTACCCCGGACCGATGCGGATTGAGCGGGTGTAGCTCAGGGGTAGAGCACAACCTTGCCAAGGTTGGGGTCGAGGGTTCAAATCCCTTCGCCCGCTCCAGTTTCGCCTTTGTCCGACCCGGAGACATCGGTAACACTTTGTACCTAACACATGGTGGACTGCACCCCTTTGGTGAGACAGCAATCAGTAACAGTTCTCCCGGCTGTGAATTGCGTCTGGTGTCTCTTGCCGCTGTTGCAAGAGACTGGCTTCGTAAGCGTCCGGCGCGAGATAGTCGAGGGCCGAGTGCAGGCGCTGCCTGTTGTAGACCACCTCGATGAATTCGCCGATCCTAGTCCTTGCATCGTCCAGGTCGCGATACGCCTGACCATCCACCTCCTCTTCCTTCAGGGTCCTCATGAATCTCTCGGCCTTCGCATTATCGTAGGGATTGCCGACGCGGCTCATGCTCGGCTGGATGCCGTGGTCTGCAAGTCGTGCCGCATAGTCGGCGCAGGCATATTGGACGCCGCGGTCGCTATGGTGAATGACGCTATCAGGTCGCGGCCGGCGAGCCGCAACCGCCATGTCGAATGCCTCAATGGCAAGTTCCGCTTTCAGATGGGTTGCAATCGCCCAGCCGATGACCTTGCGACTGAAAGCGTCGAGGACGATCGCCAGGAATGCGAACTCCTCGGCGAGATGAACGTAGGTGATGTCGGCGACCCAGAGCTGGTCGATGTCGGTCAGTTGAAGACCTCGAGCCAGGTTGGGCACGATGCACCAGTCATGCCTGGAGTCGGTTGTCATCGGCACGAACGGGGATTTGCGCAGACACAGCAGATTATCCTCCCGCATCAGGCGCAGCACGCGCTTGTGGTTGGCACGCCAGCCTTCTCGGCTCAAAAGCACGGCGATTCTTCGGTAGCCGTAATGCCGGTTGGCGAGCGCCAGGCGTTGGAGGGTGTCGCGCAGCCCCATTTCCTCCCTGCGCGGCGCCGTCGCCTGCCAATGACGATAGTAGCCCGCGCGGCTCACCCGAGCCAGCCGGCACATTCGTTCCACACTGATTTGGCCTTGCAGCCCGGACGCCATCATCGCTTCGATGACCGTGTAGATGCCGTCCCGCCAGGCTTGCCACTCCGCTGGCGTGCTGTCCCGACGTGCTGCAAGGCCTTTTGAAAAAATCAATATCGGCCGCTTGCTGTCCGACAAGCCGCTCTAATTCCGCAATCCGCGCAAGCGCTCTCAAGAGTTCGTCGCTCGAGGAAGACTGCAGCGCGCCAGCTTCCGGTTGCTCATCGCTCGCTGCTGCGTCTCGCTGCGGACGTCCGCCTTCTCGCAACGCCGACGCTGCGCCAACTCGGAACTGCTTTTGCCACTGATAAAGGCCCTTGCGCGAAATCCCCAACTCGCGAGCAAGCTTGCTGACATTGGCGCCGGCAGCCATTCGCTGAACCGCTGCCAGCTTAACCTCGCGACTGAACCGCCGCCCAGGATCGTCCGTCCTCATTAGTCCTCCTAACGGAGAACTGTTACCATGCTTTTGTCTCAAAATCGGGGAGCACTACAATGGGTGACAACCTCGTGCCGAACGGGTTGTCGATGGTTTGCAAAGTCCTCTGCTCCAGGTCGATATATCCCAGATCATAATGCATGAAGCTGACGAGCCAAATGCCGTCGTCGACTTCCTTGATTCCCAGTTTCTGGCCGGCCAGCACGGTCGAGATGTTGACCTTCTTGCGATAGATGCAGATGCGGCCGCAATTGGCGACCAGCGCATCTCTGTAATCGATCCCGACCAGGCCACAAGCCATCGTTTGGAAGAATTCTCTTTTTGCCGGCACGCACCTAGGCGACCATCGCAACGCTCATTCAGACCGCCAAGATGAACGATGTCGATCCGCTGGCATGGTTGGCGCAGACCCTCGAGCGCATCGCAGCGGGTGGCCAGCCAGCGAAATCGAACCCTCATGCCGTGAAATTTTGCAATGTAACGGCCTTTGTTCATCGCTTGCCACGCAAGGCGCCCGGTTTAGGCCACTATGAAATCATAGCGGCCGAATTTTCCGTCGCTCGTCGCCCTGACATCGAGCAACAAGGCTGCGTTGAATATCCGGTCACGTTCATTGTCCGGCTCGCCGGGAAAATAAAGCTGCGTCGTCAGCACGTTTCCGCCGGGCCGTTGGACTTTCAGGTGGTAATGCCGGGTGCGGCCGGGATAGACCCCTGGCACGATCGTCTCAAACCACCATTTGCCTTCAGCATCGGTGAATTGATGCCCGCGGAGTTTGTATCCGCTGTTGTCATAGGTGCCAATCTCATTGGCGTGCCACAACTCGATCAACGCTTTTGCGACGGGCTGGCAGTTCTCGGTCAGTACGTAACCGGCAAGCGTCATCGGTTCACCGCCCGGTGCATCGCTCGCGAAATCCTGTTTTTCAGGGCTCTCCGGCGTGAAATACGGGCCTTCGGTCTGCGCTGGCGTCAGATCGTCGTCATCATCGCAAGTTGGTGTGCGCGACAGCTGCACAGGAACGCCGGCTGCATGGCTGAGTCTCGAAAGCACAATCGGCGTGGCAACGAAGCCCATAAGGAAATGTCGCCGGGTCGGCATGGCGTTTTATCTCCCTAACATGCAAACCAAGATCCTTGCGGCTCCATTGGGCAGAAGTGGGGCGGGTCGCAAGGAATTTGGGTACTGACAAGTTGTAGCGGCGCGCAGGGCCAAATGCCTTGCTGTTGGCTGCGGTAAGGGCGCGGTCACAGTCACCGGATTTCGGCCACGTGCAATCTATTTCCACGAGCGTGTTATGCACTTCGCGCCACAATCATCGAGCGCTCCGCGCAAAAACCGCTCCTTTTAAAACTGAAGCGAATTCTGCCGTACGGGCACGATTCTACGACGTCGTACTTTATGCTTGCCAAGGTTGGGGGCGAGGGTTCAAATTCCTTCGACTCTCAAGTTTTCGTATGAATACCAAATATTTACAATAACCCGCCGTAAGTCGATTTAGTGTTTTAAATCCATGTCGCCACGTCAGCGCCAAAACGACCGATCGCAACCATTTGCCGCACTATCTGAAAAGAATTTGATTTGCGCGCAATGCATCGCCATGTTGGGCGAGGGCGGGCAACGGTTGGTTTGATGTATGCTGCAACGAATTGACGACACGGATGCCGCCCTGATCGACAGGCTGCAGAAATCCGCATTCGACTATTTTCTGAGATATTCCAATCCCGAAAACGGCCTGGTCGCGGATACGTCAGTGGCCGGGGTTCCTTGCAGCATCGCTGCCGTCGGCTTTGCGCTCTCCAGCTATGCAGTCGCCGCCGAACGCGGATGGATGACGCGCCGAGAAGCGGCAGGCAGGTCAGTCACGACGCTGCGTTTCTTTGCCGGGAGCCATCAGGGACGCGAACGCCACGCGACCGGCTATCGCGGCTTCTATTACCACTTCCTGCATATGGATAGCGGCCACAGGGCCTGGAACAGCGAGCTCTCGACAATCGACACGACCTTGCTCGTCGCCGGCATGCTGACGGCTGCGGCCTATTTCGATCGGACCGATGCGGTGGAGACGGAAATCCGCGAGCTTGCGAAATTCATCTATGAGCGCATCGACTGGCATTGGGCGTTGAACAAGGGGCAGACTGTCAGTATGGGGTGGAAGCCAGGCAGTGGTTTTCTGCGCTGGCGCTGGCAGGGATACGACGAAGCGATCCTGCTCTATATGCTGGCACTTGCTTCGCCGACCCATCCAATCCCGCCATCGAGCTACGATGCCTTCGTCTCAAGCTATTCCTGGATGCTCTTCGGCAAGCAGCCCTATCTCTATGCTGGACCGTTCTTCATTCACCTTTTCCCGCATGCCTGGATCGACTTCCGCGGGATTAACGACAAAGAGATGGCCGCCCGCGACTGGGACTATTTCCGCAACACACAGGTTTCGATCGCCGTGCAGCGCGATTATGCCGAGCGCAACCCCGGACACTTCGTTGGCTACAATAAGGATGTCTGGGGACTTTCCGCCTCCGACGGCCCGCCTCCAACGCGCAACATGCGTGGCGGCCGGCGTCAGAAGGTTCTGGGTTACGCCGCCCGCGGTGCACCGCTTGGCCCGGATGACGGGACAATTGCACCTTGGGCGGCGGTTGCGGCATTGCCCTTTGACCGGCAGGCGTCGCTTGATGGCCTAAAGGCGCTGCTCGCCGCCTATCCTGATCTGCTCTGCGAAGGCCGCTTTCCAGGTGGCTTCAACCCGACGGTGAAGACTGCTCGGCCTGAAGGCTGGGTCGACGATCGATGCGTCGCGATCGACCAAGGACTGCTGGTGATGACGGTCGAAAACGACCGGTCGGAGTTCATCTGGAACCTGATGCGGCAGTCGCCGGTCATCCGTCTCGGCCTTGAACGCGCCGGTTTTACGGGCGGCTGGCTGGAGCAGGCGGAAACGGAAAGGGTTTCGCGAAAGACGGCTTAAGGGCGGCCGAAGACATGCGCCTTGCCGGCGATATCAAGGCGAACACGATCGCCGCGTTCGGGCAAGGCCACGCTGGATGTCTTGATGAAGATCGGCGGCAGCGCCACGCCTTCCAGCGACACCGCCACGGTGCAGGTTGCGCCGCCGAACTCGACCTCGACGACACGACCACCATAGGCGGGCTCGCTTTCATCGGCAACGACGCGAATCTGCTCCGGCCGCAGCATGATCTCGGCCTTGCCTTGATGGCTGCCTTCCACTGCGACGCGGCCGAGCGCGCAATCGGCAAAGCCATTTCGGACAATTGCCGGAAGCATCACCGCATCGCCCAGGAAAAGGGCGGTCTCGCGGTCCTTCGGCTGCAGGTAGAGCGATTGCGGTGAACCTGCTTGGATCAGCTTGCCTTCCCTGAGCACCGCGACCTGATCGGCAAAGGAGAGAGCCTCTGCCTGATCATGGGTTACGAGTATCGTCGTGATATCGGCCGTCTGCAGCACGCGCGCGACAGCCTTGCGCATGTGTTCGCGAAGGCCGGTATCGAGCGCCGAGAAGGGCTCGTCGAGCAGCATGAGGCGCGGCTTGCGGCCGAGGGCTCTCGCCAGTGCCACGCGCTGCTGCTGGCCGCCGGAAAGCTGGTGGGGACGGCGCGTCAGCATGTTGCGGTCGAGCTCGACCATATCCAGTAGTTCGACGATCCGCTTTTTGCGATCGGGAGCGCCCCGTTCGAAGCCGAAGCCGATATTGTCGGCAACGCTCAAATGCGGGAAGAGCGCACCGTCCTGCGAGACGATGCCGATGCCGCGCTTGTGCGCGGGAACGGCTGCCGCTCCATCGGCGAGCACTTCGCCGTTCAGGACGACCTGCCCTTCATCGGGCCGCTCGAAGCCGGCGACGATGCGCAGCAATGTCGTTTTGCCGGAACCTGAGGGGCCGACGACGGCGGTGCGGCTGCCGGCGGCCACGTCCAGCGTCACCTTGTCCAGCGCTGTCACTGGGCCATAGCGCTTGCTGACAGACTGGATCGTAAGCAAGGTCATTGGCCGGCGGTCCGTTTCGATTGGGCATAGAGAACAAGGGTCAGCGGCAGCGACAGCACTATCATCATCACCGCATAGGGAGCGGCCGACACATAGTCGATTTCGCTGGTCAGCGACCAGAATTTCGTTGCCAGCGTTTCAACACCGTTAGGCGACAACATCAGCGTTGCCGTCAGTTCGTTGGTGATGCCAAGAGCCGACAGCGCAATGCTTGCAGCAAAGCCCGGGGCAGCAAGGCGCATGGTAATCTGGCGCACGGCCTGCGACGGCGTGCGTCCCAGGCACATGGCAGCCCGTTCCAGCTCCACAGGCGCTTGTGCGATGCTGGCACGAAGGCCGACCATCGCACGTGGCAGGAAGAGCAGGACATAGGCAACGATGAGGGTCGCAAAAGTCTGGTAGAGCGGCAGCGCCAGCCGCACGGTGATCGTCACCAATGCCAGCGCCACGACGACGCCTGGAAGCGAGCCGACATAATAATGGCAGGCTTCGAGCAAACGCTGGAATCGCCCCGGCGCGCGGACCGACAGCCAGGCCATGGGCGCGGCCGCGATCGTCGTCAGCACGCCGCCTGCAACCGCAAGGACGATCGTTTGAACGAACGCATTTCCGACCGCATCCAGCCGCCAGATCTCGCCGCCGCCGAGATAGAGCCAGCGGCCGAGCGTCATGAGCGGAACGCCGAGCGTCAGCACCGCGAGCGTGCCCGGCAGCAGAATGGCAGGTACGACAAACCAGCCAAGACGGCGGCGATCGGCCGGCCGTGCGGAACCGGAGCCGACGCGGGCGTAGCGTTCGTTGCCACGCAGCAGGATTTCGAGGCCGAGCAGGAAAAGGCAGCAGGCGACGAGCACACCGCCGAGCATATTGGCTGCGGGGCTGTTATAGGCCGACTGGAACTGATCGACGATCGCGGTCGAAAAGGTGTCGAAGCGGATCATCACGTAAAGGCCGTATTCCGACAGGAGATGCAGCCCGATCAAGAGCGAGCCTCCACAGATCGCAAGCCGCAACTGCGGCAGGATCGTACGGAAGAAGACACGCCAGGGATCGAGGCCAAGCGACGCCGCCGCATCCTCGATCGCCGGATCGAGGCGGCGAAGAGCAGCAGCGACCGGCAGGTAGAGAAAAGGATAATAGGCGAGCACGGAAACGAAGACACCGCTCTGCAGGCCGCGCATGCCGGGAACGAGGCTCACCCAGGCATAGCTGTGGACGAAGGCTGGAACGGCAAGCGGCGCAACGGCAAGCCAGGACCACAACCGCGGAAACGGCACATTGGTCCGCTCCGTCAGCCAAGCGAGCGTCACGGCAAGAGCAATCGACAGGGGAATGGTGAGCGCTTCGAGCAGGATCGTGTTGACGAGCAGCTCGCCGACGCGTGGCCGCAAGACCAACTCCTTGACCGTCTGCCAGCCGACATTGATGGTAATCCAACCGATGAAGCCGAGCGGCACGAGGCTCATAAGTGCGACGAGCGTTGCAAAGACGACGACGGAGGCGTGCGGCATGCGCCCGCGCAGCAAACCTGTTCCGCTGACTGGCGCTCCATTGCCGGGCGCGAGCCCGGAAACAAGCGATCTGTTGTCTTGCAGCAAGGCCGACGCCTTTGATACGCTGAAAAAAGGAAGGCAACCGCCTCTTTTTGAAGCGGTTGCCGGATTGGGTCATGCCCTAAGGTTTTCTTGAGCCAAAAGCAATAGTTTTGACTCGATCCGGCCTGCGGCAGAGAGGCTTAAATCAGGCCCGCGGCCGTCATCAGCTCGACGACTTTCTTGCTGTCAAGCTCGGAAGCCTCAACTTTCGGCGCATTGAGATCGGCAAGCGGGACGAGCTTTTCGTTCGCATCGCCGCTGACCGCGTATTCGTAGGACGTCCCGTTTTTCAGGATGTCCTGGCCGGCTTTGCCGGCGACGAACTTCAAGAACGCCTGGGCTTCCTTCATATGCTGCGTCGACTTCAGGATGCCGCCGCCCGATACGCTGACGAACGCGCCCGGATCCTGGTTCTTGAAGTAATGCAGGCCGACATTCTTGCTGTTTTCGCCAGTCTTGGCCTGATCGCCGAACCAATAGTAATGATAGATGACCGCGCCTTCGACTTCGCCGGCATTGACGGCCTTCATGGCAACACTGTTGCCCTTGTAAGGCGTTGCGTTTTCCTTCATGGCCTTCAACCATTGAGCCGTTGCTTCTTCGCCCTTCAGTTGCAGCAGTGCACCGACGATCGCTTGGAAATCGGCACCGGCAGGCGACGCGCCCCAACGGCCCTTCCAGGCCGGATCGGCCAGATCGAGCATCGACTTCGGCAGCTTGTCTTCGGTGAGCTTCGTCTTGTCATACACAAACACCGTCGAGCGGGCGGCGATGCCGGTCCACATGCCATCGGCAGGACGATACTGCGCCGGGACCAGATCAAGCGTTTCTTTGTCGACCGGGGCAAACAGGCCCGCGCCATCGACGAGCGCCATCGCCGGAGAGTTCTCGGTCAGGAACACGTCGGCCGGAGAAGCGTCGCCTTCCTGGATGATCTGGTTGGCGAACTGCATGTCGCTGCCTTGGCGCATGGTGACCTTGATGCCGGTCTCCTTGGTGAAGGCATCGATCCATTCGCGGCCGAGGCTTTCGTGCTGGGCGTTATAGACGACGATACCTTCGGATTCCTGCGCATTTGCGCTGGATGCCAGCGACGTCGCAGCAAGAAGCGAGGCGGCCAAAGCTAGCGCTGCAAAGCGCGTAAGAGAAATTTTCATGATGCCCTCCATGGCGGGTGTCACCCAAACTCCCCGGGTGATCGCGCCCCCGTATATTTTTCTTGATTTAGTTTTTCAAGTTTCGCCTTGCCGCCGGTCTTCACAAATACTTGAACCCACGCATCAACTTTAGAATGATTCTATATAGCAAGGATGGCGTCGATC
Source organism: Rhizobium gallicum bv. gallicum R602sp (assembly GCF_000816845.1). Lineage (NCBI taxonomy): Bacteria > Pseudomonadati > Pseudomonadota > Alphaproteobacteria > Hyphomicrobiales > Rhizobiaceae > Rhizobium > Rhizobium gallicum. The sequence goes on from NZ_CP006877.1 coordinate 3,959,364, forward strand.
ACGTCGTCCTCGACTTCGAGGCCATGCTCCAGCGCGTATTTTCGCGCATTCTGACCGCGGCGACCGGGTAGGCGGACACCGGGATCGGAAGAAATTTCAGCGGCAAGTTCGCCCAGACGCGATGCCGCGAAGCTTCCACCGCTGGCTTCGGGATTGATAACGATCAGCATCTGCCCAAGGCCGGGCGCTGCTCCTTGGTCATCGAACAAGGAAGTGGATTCGAAGGAAAAATTAGCACCCGCGAGCGGTGCGGCAAGAATCTCGACCATCATGGCAAGCGCAGCACCCTTGGCCTCGCCGGATGGCACCATGGTGCCCTCCAGGGCGGCAACCGCATCGGTTGTCGGCTGGCCGTCACGATCAAAGGCCCAATCGGCCGGGATCGACGCGCCCTTTTGCCGGGCGGCCATGATCTTGCCACGCGCAACGCGCGACAACGCAAGGTCGATGACGATCGGATCATCTGCGGGAACAGGCGCTGCAAAGGCAATGGGATTGGTGCCGAAGACGGGCTTGCGTCCGCCCCAGGCAGCCATGGAAGCCGTGGCATTGGCAACCATCAGCGCCACGAGGCCAGCTTCGGCAAAACGTTCCACGGTCAGCGCGAGCACGCCCGCATGATGCGAACGGCGGATAGCGGCAAGCGCAATGCCCTGTTTGCGCGCCATCTCCGACAGCAACGGCACGGCGAGATCGAAGGCCGGATAAGCATAGCCGTGGCAGGCGTCAATCTGGATGATGGATGGAAAAGGCTGGAATACGATCGGCTTGGCTATTCCGTCGACCTTTCCGGACTTTGCCTGGGCCGCATAGGCAACGACGCGGCGCAGCCCGTGGCCACCCTGTCCTGCGGCTTCTGCGGCGACCAGCGCACGTGCGACGGCGCGCGCATTTCCCTCCTCCACTCCGCTGCGCTTCAACGCGTCGATGACCAGCGCTTCGGCTGCGGCAAGTGTCAGATGCATGGAGAAAAACCTTGGGCAAAAACAAAGGGACGATCACGGTGTTACGTCATCGTCCCTTCGGATTCAATGCGGCTCTCGATCACTCGACGTCGAACTTGACACCCTGAGCGAGCGGCAGCGTCTTGCCGTAATTGATCGTGTTCGTCGTGCGGCGCATGTAGGCCTTCCAGGCATCCGAGCCGGATTCGCGGCCGCCCCCGGTTTCCTTTTCGCCACCGAAAGCACCGCCGATTTCGGCACCCGACGGGCCGAGATTGACGTTGGCGATGCCGCAATCGGAGCCACGGGCGGAAACAAAGGTTTCGGCTTCACGCATGTCATTGGTGAAGATCGAGGAAGATAGGCCCTGCGGCACGGCATTGTGCAGTTTCAGCACCTCGTCGAAATCCGTGTACTTCATGACATAGAGGATCGGTGCGAAGGTCTCGTGTTCGACAGGACCAGTCTGAGACGGCATCTCGACAAGCGCCGGGCGCACATAGAAGGCTCCGGCAGCGCCGTTTTCGACGCGCTCGCCACCCGTGACCTTGCCGCCAGCCGACTTTGCCTCCGATAGAGCCGACTGCATCTTCTCGAAGGCCGCTTTGTCGATCAACGGACCGACAAGTGTCCCGTTTTCCAACGGATTGCCGATCGTGACCGATCCATAGGCTTTCTGCAGGCGAGGCACGAGTTTGTCGTAGACGCTCTCGTGCACGAAGAGACGGCGAAGCGTCGTGCAGCGCTGGCCGGCGGTTCCCATCGACGAAAAGGCAACGCCGCGCAGGGTGAGATCGAGATCGGCCGTCGGGCAGATGATGGCGGCATTGTTGCCGCCGAGTTCAAGGATCGCACGGGCAAAGCGCTGCGACAGCCGCGGGCCGACGGCCCGGCCCATGGCCGTGGACCCGGTGGCGGAAACCAGCGGCACCTTCGGGTGATCGACGAGGACTTCACCGACATCGCGGCCGCCGATCAGCAGCGTCGAAAGGTTGGCCGGAGCCTGCCCGCCTTCGGCGACGAAGCGCTTCAGCGCCTTTTCGAACAGCGCCTGTACCGCAAGTGCCGTCAGCGGCGTCTTTTCCGACGGCTTCCAGACGGTGGAATTGCCGCAGACCAGCGCCAGCGCCGCATTCCACGACCAGACCGCGACCGGGAAGTTGAAGGCCGAAATGATGCCGACCACGCCGAGCGGATGCCAGCTTTCCATCATACGATGCTCGGAGCGCTCGGTTGCAATCGTTAGGCCGTAGAGCTGGCGCGAAAGGCCGACCGCGAAATCGCAGATGTCGATCATTTCCTGGACTTCGCCGAGACCTTCGGACGTGATCTTGCCGACTTCGATCGAAACGAGGCGGCCGAGCGCCAGCTTCGCCGCGCGAAGCTCTTCGCCAAGCAAACGGACAAGTTCGCCGCGCTTGGGCGCAGGGACTGCACGCCATTCGGCAAATGCCTTGTGCGCTTCGTCGATCGCCTTTTTGGCATCCGCGACGGAATGTTCCTTCAGAAGGCCGATTTCCTTGCCGGTGATCGGCGAAGCGACACGCAGCGAGCCGCCGGTATAGCGGGCCGCCTCGACGCCGAGTTCGGAAAGCAGTTTCTTCGTCTCGGCTGCGAGATCGAGCGTAGAGATGGTCATCGTGTTTTGAACCTTCTTGTTCTTGATTGCGAGCTTTCACTCAAAAGCGCGCGGCGGCGAAGTGAGCGACCTGGGCGCCGGCTTCGTACCACATTTCCTTGAGCGCGCGGAAACCGGGCTCCCGCAGGTCCGTAACCGGCAAGGGCAGGTCCGCCTCCGCGATCCGGCCCAATATATGGTGTGCCAGCGTACGGCCGAATACCGTACCAGGCGCAATGCCCCGGCCATTATAGCCGGAGAAGCCAACGACATTCGGCGCGAACTTGTGAAAGCGTGGTAGCGCATTGTCGGTCATGCCGATCTTGCCGTACCATTCGTATTCGAATTCTACGTCGCCGATCTGCGGAAAGAGCCTCTTCAGCGAGCGTTTCGCCCAGCTTTTGTGAATTGCAGCGCCGGTGTTGCGCAGCGCTCCGACACTGCCGAAAACGAGACGCCCGGCACGATCCATCCGGAATGAGGAGAGTATCTCCTTCGTATCCCAACAGCCTTCGCGACCGGGCAGAATCCATTTGCGCAAATTATCGCTGAGCGGCGCCGTCGCGAAATTGAAATAGGGGAGATGCACCTGCTCACAGCGGACCTGTTCCCATGGCCCGGTGCTATAGGCATCCGTCGCGACGATAATCCAGTCAGCGGTCACCCGGCCGCTCTCAGTCTTCACCGTCCATCGGCTGCCGTCTCGTTCGGTTGCAATAACAGGGCTCGATGTGCGGATGGAAACGCCCGCCTTGATAGCTGCATGCGCCAAACCTCGAGCATAGGCGAGCGGCTGCAGTGTTCCTGCACGCATATCGAACAGCGATCCGGCATAGGCGCTGGTGCCAACGCGACGTGCGGTCTCGGCGGCATCAAGCAGCGTCACTGGCGCCCCGCGCGCGGACCACTGCGCAGCACGCGTCTCGATTTCCTTCAACCCATCCGCGCCGACGGCGCAATGCAGCGTACCGTTCTTTTCAAGCTCGCAAGCGATGTCGTGGTTTTCGATCAACTCCATGACAAGGCGAGGCGCCTCGCCCAGCATACCGAGCAGGCGATCGCCGTAGTTCTGCCCGAGAACGCCAGGCAGATCGTCCGGCATCACCCACATGCCGGCATTGATCAGTCCGACATTGCGGCCAGCCCCACCGAAACCGATCTCCCTGGCCTCCAACAGCACGACCTTCGAGCCGGCTTCGGCAAGATGAAGACCGGACGACAGCCCGGTATAGCCGCCGCCGACAATCACCACATCGGCCGACAGGGCGCCCTGAAGCGCCGATGTCTCCGGCGGCAGCGGGGCGGTCTTTTCCCAAAGTCCGTGGGTGCGGGGATCATTCAGCATCGGTCAGTCCATTCCAAGCAAACGCGGCAGCACTCTAGCGCCGTCCACGGCGTTGCGGAAGCAGCCTCAGTCAACGGTCAACTCCAGGCCGACGATCCCAGCGTCTCCATCACGGCGTCGAGAGCAGCCGACTGGCGCTCGGCATAGAGCTTCAGCTCGTCCTCTACGGTGCTCGGCATCAAAGAACTCCGGGTCATTCCGATTTTGGAGGATAGACGTCTTTACAAAGGCTCCAGCGCCATGAATATCGACGTTTTGGAAACACATCATTCTCAATTGGAATGAACCATGCTGCCCTCGCGCCGTTTTCTGCCGTCGATTTCATTACTCGCCGCATTCGAGGCCGTCGCCCGAACCGGCAGCGTGACGGCGGCTGCACGCGAGCTCGACCTCACCCAGAGCGCCGTCAGCCGCCAGATCAAGGCGCTGGAAGTACAGCTTGGCGCTGAACTTTTTCTTCGCGAACGCCAGACGGTGCGCCTCACGCTTGCGGGCGACAGCTACGCCCGCGAAATCCGCGAAGCACTTCGCCGAATTTCCAGCGCATCGCTGAACCTGCGCGCTAATCCGCATGGCGGAACGCTGAACCTCGCCATCCTGCCGACCTTCGGCACCCGCTGGCTGGCACCACGCCTCGGCCGGTTCCTGAACCAGAACCCGGGCGTTACGATCAATCTCGTCACCCGGCTCTCCTCCTTCGATTTCCGGCTCGATTCCATTGACGCCGCTATTCACTTCGGCCATCCGCATTGGCCGGGAGCGGAATTGACCTTCCTGATGTCCGAAAAGACGGTTGCTGCCTGCAGCCCCGCCTTCCTGAGGCAGCACGGCATCACCAAGGCTGAAGACCTGCTGGATGTTCCCCTGTTGCATCTGACGACCCGCCCTGACGCCTGGGAGCGGTGGCTTGCCGATAACGGCGTCGCCTTCCAAAACGTAAATGGAATGTTGTTCGACCAGTTTGCGACGGCGGCACAGGCAGCGATCGCCGGCCTCGGCGTCGCGCTGCTGCCGACATTTCTCGTTCAGGACGAGCTGAAGCGCGGTGATCTTGTCGCGGCGATCGGCGGGGAAACGGAAAGCAGCGAAAGCTATTATCTCGCCTGTCCTCCCGAGCGGGCCGACTATGCGCCGCTTTCAGCCTTTCGCGGCTGGATCACCGAAGAAGCCAAAGCGGGATGACGGAACGGCTTGCATCGCAAGAGCGCTTTCGAGCATTATGCACCCAATCAGAATATTTCGCAGGAAACGCCCATGAAACCCATTTTCGTCCAGCTCCAATGCGCGCCCGGCAAGACCTACGAGGTGGCCGACGCAATCTACCAGACCGAACGGGTTTCGGAGCTTTATTCGACGAGCGGCGATTACGACCTGCTCCTCAAGGTCTATATCGAGGAGGGCCAGGACATCGGCAAGTTCATCAACGACAACATCGCCAATATCCCCGGCATTGTTCGTTCGCTGACGACGCTGACCTTCAAGGCCTTCTGACAGATACGATTAACCTTCTTCCGCAACAATCGATCCGTCGGTCTCCCCGTAAACCCCGCCTTAACGCCATCCATTATCTGGTCAAAGCCGAGTTGCGGCCATGTGGCCGCTAGGTGGACGATGTCAGCAGTGGAAACAGAGCCAGTCACATCGGTGCCGCAGCCAGCTGCTGCACCACTGATCGTGCATGTCGTACGCCAGTTTCTGCCCAATCGCGGCGGACTCGAAGATGTTGTCGCCAACCTTGCCTACCAGACGATCAAACACGGCTACCGCGTCCGCGTCATAACGCTCGATTCGCTCTTCACGTCGCGGGACAACAAACTGCCCGCCCATGAGACGATCGACGGCATCGAGGTCGTCCGCATCCCCTGGTCGGGCAGCCAGCGCTATCCGATCGCACCTCAAGTCTTTCGCCACCTGGAGGACGCCGCCGTCATTCACGTACACGCGATCGACTTCTTCTTCGATGCATTGGCCCTGGGACGCTTCAGGCACGGCAAGCCGATGATCGTGACCACCCATGGCGGCTTCTTCCACACTCGAAAATACGCCACGATCAAGAAGCTTTGGTTCCAGACCCTGACGCGCATGTCGGCAAGGGCGTACAAACGCATCGTCGGCTGCAGCGTCTCGGATCTGGAACAGTTTCGCAAAATCTCGCCAAGAACGAGCATCCTGATCGAGAACGGCGTGGACATCGGCAAATTCGCCGATAGCGCATCTCAAAAGCCACGACGCCGCATCATCACCATCGGCCGCTTTTCCGTCAACAAGCGGCTGGATCATCTGCTGGATGTCATGGCCATCCTGAAAGCACGCAATCTTGAATGGCACCTCGACATCGTCGGCTCTGAATCAGACCTCAAGGAAGCAGACGTGCGGCGAGAAATCCAGGCACGCGCGCTCGACACTACCGTGACGTTGACTGTTTCACCGGACAACGAGTCGATCGCCCGCCTCATTCGCAGCGCGTCGCTTTTCGCTTCCGCCTCTGAATATGAAGGCTTCGGCCTCGTCGCCCTCGAAGCCATGAGTGCTGGCCTTGTGCCAGTACTCAACGGAAATGCAGCCTATTGCGGTCTGGCCGCAAAACACCCGTTGCTACGCCTTGCCGACTTTTCCGATCCGCAAGCCGCGGCTGATATCTTGGAGTCGGCCTATCTTGCTCTTCCAATTGATCCGGCAGGCATTCGCCTGACACTGATGCAGGAAGCCGGCCGGTATTCGTGGCAAACGGTGGCGGGGCGCTATTTCAGCGTCTACGACTCCGTCCTAAGCGACTGATCAACGCCGTTCCATTTCGGCCAAGCCTTGTACCCTTCGACGATCCCCTTGAGCCATGCTCGCTTGAATGCCGCTTCATCCGCCTTAAAGCGGAAGCGCGCAACAAGCCAGCCGATCGCCGGGCGTGCAATTCTGTAGGTCACGTATGGCAAGGAAAAATCGTGCTTGCGCAGCAGCGCGCCGAAACCGCGGCCATATTTTCGAGCGCGTTCGATCTGCTGGGTACCGATCACGCTCACGACCTGATCGTGATGGACGATGAGTTCCGGGAAGTACATGAGTTTTTGGCCGGCACCGACGAAGCGCAGCAGGAGATCGGCCTCCTCTCCGCTTTGAAACGGCGACGGCGACCCAACGCCCAGATTCTCGTCGAAGCCGCCGATTGCACAAAGCGTTTGACGACGAACGAAGATGCCGTTCGAATTGCCGCAGTGAAGATATGTCCGGCGGGATATCTCTACGCTGCGATCACCCGTCGGGCTCACGGAAGGCTTGCCATCCGCATCAAGCGTTCGTCCCGTTACGATCGAAAGCGCGGGATTTTCCCGAAAGAGCCGCGCGGCGATTTCCAAGGTAGCGGGCTCGTACCAGCAGTCGTCGTCCGGAAAGCACACATAGGTTCCCGATGCTTTCGCAATTCCGTTATTGCGCGCATGCGAAAGCCCGCGCCCGGAGCGTAGATGGTGAATGGGAAAGGAGGAAGCGAAGCGTTCCACCAGATCAGATAGCCGGTCATCTTTATTCTGATCGACCAGAATGATCTCAAAGGTCTTCAGCGTCTGCCTTGCCAAGGATCCAAAGAGACGCTCGAGTTGATCGAAACGATCAACGGTACAGACGATGAGGCTGAACAATCGATACCCCTGAAGGCAGAAGCCGGCAAATTGCGGTGATTTTCATACCGACCACCGGTGCGACGTTTAACTGGACTTTAAGCGCCAAATATTAAGGTATCTGAAATAGACACTTCACAATGCGCTGTGGTCTCCGGGAAAAGGAAAAGCGGTAGTATTCATGGCGAAGAGCATAATGGAAAACTCGGCGCTCAATGCGGCAGCAGGCCTGACCCTGCTTGCGACGGGTTTTGCATGTTCGATCATTGCCGCGCGGCTGCTCGGCCCGGAAGCAAATGGGATTATCGCATTTTCCCTGTGGCTGGTAACGACCGGAGCGCTCGTCGCCGAACTAGGCACCGGCGTCATGCTTTTGCGCATCCTGCCGCAATTGCGGGCTAAGGGAAGATCCTACGAAGAACGCCGTAGCTTTGCCGCCTATCTCGTACGGCCAACGATCGTTGCGTCGCTGATAGTGCTCGCCGTTTATTCCCTGGTCTATTTCGAAGCCGAGCAGCTTCATTGGGCCGTCGGCGCCCCGGCCGTGATTGTCATCACCGGCGTCCTCTTCCTTTTCCAGTCGATCGGCGCATACACGAAGAACTATCTCATCGGGGAACAGAATCTCGCGCCTTATTTTCTACTGACGATCGCAAGCTCCGTCGTCCAGGTCGTCATCGTGCTTGCAGGTGCGCTGCTGTACGGCGTTAGCGGCGCCTTGGCCGGTTATGCAGCCGGTCAGTTCCTGATGTTCCTCTTTACGCTCAGGATTGCCTCGGTGCGCGCAAGCTCGTGTGGTATCGGCGTGGGTTATCTTGCGAGCTCTTCGTTCATTCTGTCCTTGGAATACGCGAATACGTCGATCTTTCTAAATCGAATCGAGCTTTTCTTCCTGCAGAAGGATTGGGGCGTGGAGGCTGTCGGCTATTATGCCGTCGGCTTGTCGCTGGCCAATCTCGCGCTGCAGCTTCCCGTCCAACTGAGCGGTAGCCTTATTCCCTATTATTCGGAAAAAATTCATTCCAATCCCAGCGGCAAACTCCCTGCAAACATTTTTGAAGGGGTCGTTCGAAGCATTGCATACATCACGCTGCCAATGAGCTTCGGCCTTGCCGCTATCGCCAAGCCGCTCGTCGTTGCAATCTTCGGCCAGCCTTTCGCGCCGGCGGGCGGCACAGTCGCCATCTTGGCGCTGACCGCCATACCTTACGTCTTCACGCAGATTTGCACGCAATATCTGTATTCCGTCGATCGAATTCGCGAACGCCTGATGATCGGAGGCGTAGCCAGCCTCGTACTCGCTGTGGGCTGTTTTGCCGCCGTGCCTTGGTACGGCGGAGAAGGTGCCGCGGCAATCCGTTTTCTGGCGTTTACGGTCATGTGCATGTTGATGATCGCGCGGATCGACCTCGACGGCTCGATCTACCAAATGTCGATCCCGATTCTCCGCATCGCCGCCGCCGCGGCCCTTTGCGGGGCGACGGCATATGGAGCGATCCATTTTGTTCCAGGAATAGGCGGGCTTGTTGTTGCGGTTATCGCAGCAGCAGGCGCCTATGGGATCGCCCTACGCCTGCTGAACGCGGTTCCGGCTGCTGATATTGCGGTGATGGAACAGATCGTCAATCGCCTGCCGAAGCTGGCGCATCCATTAGCATTTCATGCGCTGGCGCTGCTCACGCCGCGCAGATTATGACGAGGAATGGAAATGAGCACGGGGCTGGATACCAACAAAAGCAAGACAACGCATAAGGCTGCCGCAGCAGCCGAACCGGTGACATTTGCCGGCACGATCGGCCTTTACGCACCTGCCAGTCAAGCCGCGCGCAAATCCACGGCCGTCCTCTTTGTCAGTCCTTGGGGATTCGAGGAAATGTGCACCCGCAAGTTCTTCCGTATCCTGGCGGAAGAACTTGCCGAAGCGGGTGTGGCAAGCCTGCGCTTCGACTACGCGGGAACCGGCGACGCGCTGGAGGTAACGGACCATAGCCGCGGCCTAGCTGTCTGGCTCGAAACGGCGGAGCAGGCTGCAGCACAGCTGAAATCGCTTTCCGGCTGTGACAGCATCATACTTGTGAGCCAGAGTCTCGGCAGCACGATCGCTGTCGATCTGGCGCAAAGGCTCGGTGGTGTCGAGGGCATTGCATTGATGGCGCCCGCAATCTCCGGCCGGCTCTATCTGCGTGAACTCTCCGTATGGTCGAAAATGATCGACGACGGAATGGGCGTTGCCGAAAGCCAGCGCGAAACACAGGGCGTATGGATCGCCGGCCTTCGTATGTCGGACGAAATCGCCGCGGAGGTTCGCAAAATCAACCTCATGGAGCTTTCGAAGCTCGACGCAAAAAACTGCTTGGTGCTGACGCGCCCGAACCGTTCGGCCGACGAAGATTTTGCCGCCCATGTCAAAGACCTGCTTCCGGCCACGCGGGACGCTGTCTATCGCGGCTATGACGAACTCGTCTTCAACCCGACGATCGCAACGATGCCGCTAGAGACCGGCAATCACATCGTCGAATGGGTGAAATCGATTTCCGGTTCTCAGATGGGGACATCAACGCGGAGGCAACGCCCGACCGTGGCACCGCTTACAACCGCCGAGTTCACCGAGACGCCGCTGCGGTTTGGAAAAGCTGGCGAACTCTACGGCATCCTTTGCAAGCCCACGGCTCCGCGTCGTGGGGCGACCGCGATCATCTTGACGACGGCTTACGACCGGAATGCGGGCTGGGGGCGCACATCCGTAAAAATGGCGCGCGCGCTTGCCCACGACGGCATTCCCTCGCTGCGCTTCGACAATGCGAATGTCGCAGATAGCCCGCCCACACCAGGCGCGCCAGAGCAGGTGCTCTATTTCAAAGGACAGAACGATGAGATCACAGCGGCCCTCGATCTTCTGGAATCATCCAAGCTGCTGCCTGCCGTGCTTGTCGGCCGCTGCAGCGGCGGTTATCTCGCTTTCCAGGGCAGCCTCTGGGACGAACGCTCCAGCGGCTTGATTGCCGCCAATCCCTATGTCTTCCACTGGTCGGGTAAGCTCACGGTCGACGCATCGCTTCGCCATGTGCCGCGCTCGCTCGAAACATACCGCCTGAAGCTGCTGCAGTTCGAAACCCTAAAGCGATTGTTGCGCGGTGAAATCGATGTCCCGCGGGCAATCAAAAATTTCATGACCTCTCTGGTGCGACGAGCGATCAGGCTCAGCCGTCCGGTGCTGGATTTTCTGCCGGTCCGATCCGAGGAGCGGACCGCAATTCTCGATCTTTTCCAGTCCCTGAAAGCCCGCAAGGTTGACGTGTCGCTGATCTATACCGCCCATGATACCGGTCTTGAGCAGTTCAATGATCATTTTGGCAAGGATGGCTCATATCTGAAACGCTACGGCAACGTTCGGCTCAACATCATACCGGAAGCCGATCATAACCTTACACAGGCACATGCTCAGTCCTTCTACCTTCAGGAGGTCCGCTCCATATCGTTGAAGATCGGGACGCGTCAGGCAACACCGCATGAAGACCGCAGCCGCGCCGTCAGATCGCCAAAATACGCGAACCTCCCAACGTCCTGATTTCACCAGAGGGCGCCTCGCCCTTCGTCGCGCCCGCAAGCCCATGCAGTGGGACGCGTTTGACCGAACCTGGCGCCAGATGAAACCAATCGTCGGCTGCGCGGTAATTCGGGACATCAAGGTGTACGGACTGCGCAAAGCGATCGGCCTGCAGCTCAAGGGTCCAGTTCCCGCCATCTTCTACCGCCTTCACAACGATCGCGGCATCGTGAAACGCCTTCGACCGTCCGAGCGGGAAATGGAATGCTTCGGCAAGCAGGCCGCCATCGGCGGAGCGCAGCCGCGCGACGGTTACGTCATGGGAAGGCGGACCGAAACGGAAAGCATAGGTCGTGTCGAAAAATGCACCGAAGAGCTCGGTCGCGGCGAGCTTTTCGGTGGATCTTGGCGCAAGTATCAGTGCTTGGCTGCCGCCGACGGCTCTCTGCTTGCCGTCCCGCAGGCAGACGATTTCAAGCTCAACCGGCAAGCTTTCGCCGGTTTCGTTGATGACATGCACGTCAAGGCCGTTCGTGCCCTCGTCCGTCAGCAGCACTTGAATCGGGCGGAAGACGCGGCGCATGGCAAACCAGACCGGTTTCGGCTCGCCGGTGGAATCGACAACACCCCAACCGGGACCAGGCAGAATATCCTGAAGCGTCCAGACAAGTGCACCGTTGCAGTTTGAACCCTTGCGCCGCCATTCGGCGAAGGTTTCCGTCAGAACCTCGCCCGTCACGGCGCGGGACAAATCGAGATAGCGCTCCGGATTTTCCCGGCGCAGCGCCGCTGGGTCGACATGATAAAGTTCCTTCAGGTAGAAGTCGCGAACATCCTCGAAATCCCAGGAGGCGCCACGATCCCGCGGAACGCGAGCTTTCCACAGCGGACTATGGACTGCCGGGACATCCAGATGCCGCTGCAATGTTTTTTGTTGCGGTGCATGGGCAAAGGCGAGGGTTTCTGCAGCAAACCGGACGTCGGCGCGGCGAGCATCCTCCAGCGGGCGCATATAGGCACCAATGCCGTAATAGTGCGTAACGCCGGTATTTGGCGAGAAAGGCATGGCCCCACCGTGAGGGGAGTTCGGCACGTAGGGCACGTCGGGGCGCATACGCTCTGCAATCGCCGGGATGACGTCCTCCGTCAGCGGTCCGCGCCAGAATTCCTGCGGCAACCCGAGCATTGCCGCCTGTTGATAAATCTCGCTTCCGCCGCAAAGGACCGCGAGCGAAGGAGAAGCCTGCACTCCATGGATAAAACCCTCGACTTCGGCATGAACGTGGCCCGTGAAGGCCTTATCGCTTCGCGGGTAGTCGAAATTGGCGAACATGAAGTCCTGCCAGACAAGAATGCCGAGCTCGTCGCAAAGCTCGAAGAACTCTGGCGTCTCATAAGCCATCGTGCCGCCAATGCGGATCATGTTCATACCGGCGAAGGCAGCAAGGCGCAGAAAGGGCTCGTAGTTTGCGCGCGAACCCGGCAGGCGAACGATATCGGCCGTCGTCCAGACAGCACCGCGGCAGAAGACGGGCTCGCCATTTACCCGAAGGCCGAACCCGTCGCCGTCGACGCCACGATCGATTTCAATCCGGCGGAAGCCGGTCCTTCCGAGCGAGTATTCGGCGCCGTCCGAAACGAGCGTCAGTTCGTAAAGATGCGGGAGACCGTGCGTATGCGGCCACCAAGGCGTGACCTCCGGCAGCTTGAGGATCGCCGAATAATGATTTCCGCCGATCTTCTCAAAGCCTTGCTCCACCTCTCCACAGCGAAGCAGCATGTCGGGATTTTCGGCATCCGCGTGCAACGAAACGCTGAGGCGGCCAACGCCATTTTCCAGCACAGCCCGGATCGAGACATTATCGATCGACATCACACTGCGGCGAACAAGCGTGATCGGCCGCCACGGCCCGACAGCATGAATTTCGGGGCACCAGCCAGGCATGTGCCCAAGCAGCGTCGTACGAAAGTTCTTGAGCCCCTGCGGCGCGATCATCTGAGGACGCCAGCGGGCGCGGGCTCCGGGCTCGCTCAGACGGGGACCGAGCGCACGAAAACAAAGGACCAGGTCATCGCCGCCCAAAAGCGTGACGGGGATTTCATGCGCCGTGAACATGCTCTCGGAAGAGAGGATTTCCTGCCCGTTCAGAAAGACATGGCAGAGCGTCGCAAGCCCTGCGAAACGAAGGATAACCTCGCCAGGCTCGGCGTCGAAAAGCCGGCAGACGTACCAGGCGTCTTTCGTATTCAGGGGCTCCGGATTCTCGCGATCGAAGAGACCGGCGCGCTCCAAAGCGTCAGCCACAGTGCCGGGAACAGGTGCTGCTATGAACCTCGAAGACGGCGGGATGTCATGCGGCGTCAAGCAAGCTCCCGGTTCCGTCAGGACCAGATTCCAGCCTTCGGAAAGCAGGGTCTCTTCCGCACCGACGCTCGCCAACCGCCCCCCCATGCTCAAGCTCCCGGTATCAAAGCCGATCGGAAATCGAAGTCATCATGGCATCCCATGCATCTGCCGCCGGATCAAGCGCCGCCTGCAATGGCTCGAACTTCTTGCGCGTGACGGCGCGGGCAAGCTGAAACTGCACCGACTTCGCCACTTCGGAGATGCGCCGGGCATTCTCTTCAGCCTGCGCGAACCTGCCCGCAGAAAGCCACGCGAGGTGATCTGCGGCCAACTCGAAATTGGCGCCGAACTGGCGCAAGGTGTTGAAGGCATATTTGTGGAAGAAGCCGAAAGGGCGCTCGGCGACAACTTCCACCTGCTGCGGAAATTGCTTGGAAAAGGCACGGATCGGGTTTTCGGCAGGCCGGCGCGAGAAATGGACCTTGAAAAGACGGTGCGCCACATCGCCGATATAGTTTTCGCCTGCAAACGCCTCCGGAAGTTTTGCAAATTCCGTATAGGGCAGGAAGGGTGAATCCTCGTCCTTCAGATGCATTTGGAAGAGACCGTCGAAGTCCTCGCCCTCAAGCTGGAAATAGCCGGCATTGTGAAAATACTCAACGCGCTTGGCAGCAATATCCAGCCGGTTGATGGCGACGGTCGTCTTGCCGTGTTCGGAACGATAGGCCGTACCGTGGGTATCCGGCATATAGAAGGAGTCCATTTCGATCAGGCAAAGTCGGCCGCGCCTGATCTGTGTTTCGACGTGACGCTCGACGCGGTCAAAGATCGCGAGTTCGGTGACACGGATGCCGTAAAGCGCCTCGAGGTCTTCGAGCGGTACCTTGAAGAAGGTGAATTGATCGCCCTCGAAATCCTGCGTCAGCGTAAAGCCGAGCATCGCTTCAGGCGGCAGCCTGAGCGTGTTCAGCACTTCGATCCAGAGGTCGATATAGCAGTTGGTTTCCGGCCACATGCGTTCATTGGAATGCAGCGCATGCTGGCGGTAGCCATCTGGACGGATGGCCGGGAAAACGCAGGACATCGAACCGCTCAGCCCCACAGGGTCTTGCGCACATTCGCCGGCCATTCCGTCACGTCGAGCCCGTGATGATGGAACAGCGCAAGCGCGATGCGCTCGAGACCGAAGCCGACGCATGCAGTGTGCGCGACGCTGCCGTCCTCCAGGTTCAGGTCCCACTTCTGGCCGAAGGAGTCCTGATGATAGTTAAAGCTCATGCAGGCTGTCGGCTTGGCAGCCGACGTGATCGGGATCAGCAGCTCGAACTTCAGGTTCTGATCACGCTGGTTGTTGACCATCATCTTGCCGCCGCGGCCGAAAAATGGATCGTTGGCGACGTCGATGACGACTTCGAGGCCGAGCTGCTTCATCATCTCGACGCCGCGATCCATCCAGCGCTGACGGAAGTCGGTCACATGGCTTTCGGTGCCCATGCAGACATATTCGCGCATGCGGAAAAGCTGCTGGCGGGCGGGATCCTTCGACGGTTCATGACGAAAGCAATAGGACTGCAGGTCGAAGAGGCTGCCCTTCGCAGGTAGATTGCCCCGCTTGGCGATTGTCGGATAGAGCGGATAGCAGGCAGCCGGCGTCAGCACGATATTGGTTGCTTCCTGGCCCTTCGTCCAATCGTCGCCGACTTCCATGCACTGCAGCAGGTTCATGTGATCGAGTTCACTGCCGCAGAAGCTGTGGACGGTGCCCGCAAGCTGGGGGAAGCTTTTCATGTAGCCGCTCTTTTCGAAAAGCGCGCGGTTCATGCCCGGCGGGAAGCGCATGGCTTCTGCGCCATCCG
Source organism: Rhizobium gallicum bv. gallicum R602sp (assembly GCF_000816845.1). Taxonomy (NCBI): domain Bacteria; kingdom Pseudomonadati; phylum Pseudomonadota; class Alphaproteobacteria; order Hyphomicrobiales; family Rhizobiaceae; genus Rhizobium; species Rhizobium gallicum. Next base: position 3,974,632 of record NZ_CP006877.1, read on the forward strand.
CACCGCCAAACTTGTCGATCAGGCGCTCGAAGGCGGTGATCACGTCTTCGAACTGCCCGCTACGGCCGTAAAGACCGTCGACGCCAGTATCGATCAGTAGACCGGATTCGAAGAGCCGGTCTAGAAACGAAGTCTGCATATCCATGACTGTCACCCCAGTAGGCTAGTGTCCTGCTTGTGGACGAGAAGCATGCTCGACGTGTTGCCGAGGATGCGGTCATTCGAGATCATGAGCTGTGCGGAATGAGCGTCGCGCAAATGCCGGCCAAGGCTGAAGGGCGTACCGTTCTTGTAGCCCACGATTCCGCAGATCAGCATGGCGTGGTTGACAATCTCCAGGATCGTTTCCGATGAAGCGATCTTCACGTTGTTCATGGCCACCGCAAAGCCCATCGAGGAGAGCTTGTCCGGATCGGACTTGGCATCTTCGTAAGCCTTGAGACCCGCCACGACGTTCGACTTCACCATCTGCAGCAGGGTGGAGACTTCGGCGAGCCGCAGCGCACCGGGGGGCGGAACACCAGGAGACTTGCGGGCTGCGGCACGCACGAAGGCCTGCGCGCGGGAGACGGCGTCGACCGCAATGCCATACCAGACGCCGCTCCAGAGCAGATGCGACGAAGCGAGCATCGACTGTGCGGCGATTTCGGCGAAAGGCTTCGGCAGGATCTGAACGGCAGGCGCTTGCCCCTTGAAGAGGAAGCCGTCGGAGCATGTGCCGCGCATACCCAGCGTGTTCCAGATATGCGTGCGCTCGAGTGTGTACTGATCCTTGAGAAACGCCGTCAGGACCTGATCCGAGGGTGCTGCGTCCGGATGGCTGCGAGAGGTTATGAGGATGGCATCGGCATGCGAGCCGTAGGAGATCACGGTCGCGTCCTTTTCGAGACGGCAGCTGTCGCCGCTGACCTCGATGGCGCAGATGCTGTTGCGCAGATTGCCGCCGATCCCGCCTTCGGTCGTCGCCGATGCAATCAAGAGCTGCTCGGCGGCGATGCGCCGCATGAAGCCAGCATGCCATTCACTTTCGGTGCCGTGCTCGACCAAGCTTGAAAGCTTGATGTGGTGCATGGCGAAGACCATCGCACTTGCGGCGCAAGCCTGGCCAAGAACGGAGCAGAGTTCGGCGACTTCGGTCGTCGATGCCCCCTCGCCACCTAGGTGGCGCGGCACTTGAATGCCGAGCAGGCGCTCGGCTTTCATCGCATCGACGGCCTCGCATGGAAAGCGGCCTTCGGCGTCGACAGCGTCGGCATATTTCGCGGCGATCTCGGCAACGCGCGCCGTTCTGACGGTAAAATTCTGTTCCGTGATCTTGACCGGAAAGTTCATCACGCGACCTTCCGGTTGTCCTTGATGATATCGACGGTCGTTTCGATCGCGGAGATGCTGGCAAAGGACTTGCGATTGAGGAGATTGTCGGGGAATTCGATATCGAAGGCTTCTTCGATGCCAAGCATGAGCTGCACGGAAGCAAAGGATGTCAGACCGGCCGCATAGAGATCGGCATCGTCGGCTAGCTGATCGATCGAAACAGGAAGCTTGCCGAATTTGGCGAGCAGTTCACGGATAGTCTTGTTCATCCTTAGCAACCTCCAAGATTGTCATGATCCCGAGTGGCGATTATCGCCTTCATCATGAGCGTTCTTTTAGGCCGGAAAACAAAACATTCCGCTAACTTGTCTGGTTAAATATGAGGAAGACTCGCAGTTAAAATTTTAGGGAGTACCTTGTCTCGATGGCTTTTATCTTTTTCTTGACAGACACTTAGGCGTTACTCCTGCCTCAGGCGCCAAGATTGGTGTCCAGGCTGAAAGTGCAGAAATGATACGCCGCGTGTCTTCACGTCACTCGGAAGGCGGGTAGGAATGTTCTGCGCCATGGTAATCCAACACGGAAAAACAACCGTCCGCCGTCTTCCGGACAGAATTTTCGCCAATCACTGCCTTTCCGTGGCCACCCGGGATATCAAGGATATAGGCCGGCTGACAAAGGCCCGAGATGCGGCCGCGCAGCGAAGAAACGATCTTCTGGCCTTCTTCGATCGTCAGCCGGAAATGGCTGGTGCCGGGCGCCAGATCGGGATGATGCAAGTAGTAAGGCTTGATGCGCGTCTCGACGAATGTCTTCATCAGGTCCGCCAGAACGCCGGCATCGTCGTTGACGCCCTTCAAGAGCACGGACTGACTGATCATGACGATCCCGGCATCGATGATTCGGCCACAGGCTGCACGGGCTTCGATCGTCATTTCGCGCGGATGGTTGGCATGGAGCGCGATATAAGTCGTCTTGCCGCTCGCTTTCAACGCGGCGATCAACGTCGCATCGATCCTCTGCGGATCGACCACGGGCACGCGTGTATGGAACCGGACAATCTTCACGTGATCGATGGCCGCAAGCTCCCGCATGATCTCCTCCAGCCGCCGCGGCGAAAGGACGAGCGGATCGCCGCCTGTAAGGATCACCTCCCAGATCTCCGGATGGCCGCGGATATAGTCGAAAGCAGCCCTCATCGCCGCCGGATCGAGCGTACCGAGACCTTGGGGACCGACCATCTCCCGCCTGAAGCAGAAGCGGCAATAAACCGGACAGACATGCACGGCCTTCAACAGCACGCGATCCGGATAGCGATGCACAATGCCTTCAACCGGGCTGTGCGCATGATCACCGATAGGGTCGGCGCGCTCTTCAGCTGTTACGACAAGCTCGGCTGCATCCGGCACGAATTGACGCGCGATCGGATCGTCGACGTCGGCTCGATCGATCAACTTGGCGACGGTCGGCGTCAGGGCGATCGCATATCGTGCAGCGACCTCTTCCAGTGCCAGCCGGTCGCGATCGGCCAACAGCCTGGCTTTCGACAGGTCATCGACGCTTTTGATCGGCCGGACGATATTCATCAGCGATACTCCGCAACCGGCGCCCACAGCACCTGGTCGATGCGCGAGGCTCCTGTCGCCAGCATGACCAGCCGGTCGAAGCCGAGCGCGATGCCGCTTGCCTCTGGCATGATCGAAAGCGCATCGAGGAAATCCTCGTCGATCGGGTAGCGTTCGCCATAGACGCGCGCTTTTTCTGCCATCTCGAGCTCAAAGCGGCGGCGTTGTTCTGTCGCATTGGTGAGTTCGCCGAAGCCGTTCGCCAGTTCAACGCCGCAGGCATAGAGCTCGAAACGCTCCGCAACCCGCGGATCGCGTGGCGAGGGACGGGCGAGCGCCGCTTCGGAAACCGGGTACTCATCCAGAATGGTCACGCAGCCGAAACCGAGGTGGGGTTCTATCTTTTCAACCAGGACGCGGCTGAAGAGGTCCGCCCAGCCGTCGTCGGCCGAGACGCGCATACCGTTCCGGCGTAGTTCACAAGCCAGATATTCTCGATCCGTCGAACCATCGGCGGCGACCGACGCCAACAGGTCGATGCCGGCATAGCGCTCGAACGCCTCTGCGACGCTGATGCGTTCAGGTCCGGCGAAGGGGTCGGTTTCGGCGCCCCGATAGGTCAGCTTCGGCGTCTCCACGGTTTCTGCGGCCAGCGCCAGAATCCGCACGCAGTCCATCATCAGCGTTTCATAGCTTTCGCCGACGCGATACCATTCCAGCATCGTGAATTCGGGATGATGGAATGGGCCGCGTTCGCGATTGCGATAGACATGCGCGAAGCAGGCGATGCGCTGCTCACCGGCCGCGAGCAGCTTCTTGCAGGCAAATTCCGGTGAGGTGTGCAGATAGAAGGAAGTCGCCTGCCCGTCCGTCGTCAGCGCCTCGGTTGCAAAAGCGTGCAGATGTGCCTCGTTGCCGGGCGAAACCTGCAGCGTGGCCGTATCTACCTCGATGAAATCCTCGCGCGCGAAGTAGCCGCGCAGCGCCACCTGGATCGCGTTCCGCCCAATCAGGAAGGGGCGGCGGTCCGCGTGGACGCTGGGGGTCCACCAAGGAGACGCTTTGGCGCTGGTAAGGTTCATTCTGAGCTTTCATCACCGGGCCCGCCAACGCGAGGGCTGGCGTTTTGCCGGATTTTAGGTTAGTTGCGCCCCAACGAAAAACAATTGGCGTCATCGGGACCATCCAGACAATCCCTCTACGACGCCAAAAGCCGAGTGACAAGGAAGTCTTATGGTCAAGGTCATCGCCTCTTCGGTCCGCAAGGGCAACGTTCTCGACGTAGACGGCAAACTCTACGTCGTTCTCACCGCGCAGAACTTTCACCCCGGCAAGGGTACGCCGGTCACCCAGGTCGACATGCGCCGCATCGTCGACGGCGTAAAGGTTTCCGAGCGCTGGCGCACGACCGAGCAGGTCGAGCGCGCCTTCGTTGAGGATGTGAACTTCCAGTATCTCTATGAAGACGGCGAAGGTTTCCACTTCATGAACCCGGCGACCTACGATCAGGTTGTCGTCGACAACGAAACGATGGGCGACCAGAAGGCCTACCTCCAGGAAGGCATGACCTGCATTCTGTCGATGCATGAAGGCATTCCGCTGGCACTCGAGCTGCCGCGTCACGTCACGCTCGAGATCACCGAGACGGAACCGGTCGTCAAGGGCCAGACGGCGTCGTCCTCTTATAAGCCAGCGATGCTTTCGAACGGCGTGCGCACCCTGGTTCCGCCGCATATCAACGCAGGCACGCGCGTCGTTATCGCAACTGAAGACAACTCCTACGTCGAACGCGCCAAGGATTGATCCTTCGGACACATCAGACAGATAGGCCGGCCTAACGCCGGCCTTTCTGTCTTGATTACAGATGCGGGTTGCGCGGCCGGTATTTTTTCACCAGCCGCTGATTGACCTCCGCAGCTCCCGGCATGTTGGCGCTGAGATAGACTGGTGCGTCGCCGGACTTCGAAAGCGCAGAGGCAACTTCAGCGAAGATTGCGTTTAGCACTGTTGCTCCGACAGCCGTCGACACCGGGCCCACCTTGAGACCGCTTCCAGCCAGATCGAGCACGGCATCGCCGGGCGGCAAGCCGTTATCCAGCACGACATCGGCGATATCCGCGAGCCGGCGGCGGCCATTGGCAATCGCGCTCGAATAGGCAACCGAGGTAACAGCGATCACCTTGGCGCCGATCTCGCGGCCATAGTCCGCAGCCTCGATTGGTGCGGCATTCACACCCGAGTTCGAAGCAATGATGATGACGTCGCCTGGCTGCATGCCGTAGCGCTCCAGCACCGGCCGAACGAGGCCTTGCGTGCGTTCATAGACCGAGCTGATGACCGCCCCCTCATGGAGCATCGCGGAGCCGATGAGAACCGGCACGGTGAACGCAAGACCGCCGGCGCGATAATGCACCTCCTCGGCCAGCATATGCGAATGGCCCGTGCCGAAGACGTAAACGCGCTTGTCATGACGCGCCGCATCGAGAATGACTGCTGCGGCCTTCTCCATGGGTTCGGCAAGGCTTTTCCTCAAAGCCTCAAGACGGCCGATCAGATTGGAGAAATAGGCATCCGTAACCGCCGTCATGGCATTTCCTCTGCTTCAGGCCGCTTCGCCGTCGATCCACGCGGCGTTGACTTCGACCGCATCCGTCAGATGCACGAGGTCGGCGCGCGCTCCCGGCGAAAGATGGCCATAACCATCGAGCCGGAGAAACCGGGCCGGATAAAGTGTTGCCATGCGCAGCGCCTCGGCAAGCGTCAGATCGAGATAGGTGACGCCATAGCGGATGGTCGACGCCATATCGACATCCGATCCGGCAAGTGTGCCGTCCGCAAGCACCAGCTTCGAGCAGAAGCCCCCCTTCTCACGCCGCACGGTGCGACCGTTGAGCGTGAAGCTATCCTTTCGGGAGCCAACCAGCGACATGGCATCCGTCACGAAGAAGAGCTTGCCCTCCCCGCGCTTGGCGCGAAGTGCAGTGCGTAGCGCTTTTGGATCGACATGATGGCCGTCGGCGATGATGCCGCACCACGTCGACGGATGGTCGATTGCCGCGCCAACCAGACCAGGTGCGCGGTGACCCATCTGGCTCATGGCGTTGAAAAGATGGGTGACGCCGCGTACACCAGCATCGAAACGCTCTTCTGCAGCTTCGCTCGAACAATCCGAATGGCCGATGCTGACGATGATGCCAGCCTCGCTCAGTTCGCGAACTTGAGCGACCGTCACCTGTTCGGCCGCCATCGTCACGAGCAGCGTACCGATTGCCTCACGGGCGCGAATGAAAGCTTTGACATCCTTGTCTTCGACCGGGCGCATCAGTTCGGCCAGGTGCGCCCCCTTGCGGGCAGGCGCCAGATGTGGACCTTCCAGATGAAGACCGGCCACGCCCCGATGGGTTTTAACCGCATCCTTTGCGGCCTCGATCGCAGCCGCCGTCGCATCCGCCGTATCGGTGATCAGGGTTGGAAGCAGCGCCGTCGTGCCGTAGCGCCGGTGACCTTCGGCAATGATACACATCGAAGCTGCCGACGGCTCATCGTTCAGCATACGCCCGCCACCGCCATTCACCTGCGCATCGACGAAACCTGCCGAAAGCACACCGCCGTCAAGCAAGATCGTCTCGCCTTCGGGCAAACCGTTGCACGAGACAATGGCCTCGACCCGGCCATTGGCAACGATCAGCGCCTTTTCGTCGTGGAACTTCTCGCCGTCGAAGATCCGGGCACCGGTGAAGATCTTGCGGAGTATCATATCGTCTCCGTGACTTTGAGCAGGTTTGCCGGCTTGTCTGGATCAAAACCCTTGCGGCGTGTAACTGACTCGATCAGGCGATAGTAGACGAGAAGCGACACGAGCGGATCGAGTAGGCCGTTGCCCGTCGTCGGCACGAGCAGATTGACGCCGGAAAGCGGCTGCGCCGAGAACGGTACGGTCGTTGCGCCGAGCCTCTGTAATCGCTCGAGTGCCTGAACGTTGTTGGCATAGGCCGCATCGTCGGGCATGAAGGCGACGATCGGGAAACCCGGCTGAACGAGGCGCATCGGGCCATGCATCAGCTCTGCCAGCGAGAAGGCTTCCGCGTGAAGGCCGGAGGTTTCCTTGGCTTTCAGAGCGGCCTCGAGCGCGATCGCAAAAGCTGGCCCGCGGCCTGCCGTATAAAGCGAGGTTGCATTGAAGAGCACGTCTTCTGCACCAGCCGTATCGATACCAGCAGTCGCCGACAGAGCCTCGGGCAACCTCTCCAATGAGGCTTGCAGATCGGCCGTACCGCCAATTGCAGCCGTGACACCGGCGAGCGCGGCAACCGAGGCGATGAAGGACTTGGTCGCGGCAACACTCTTTTCCGCACCTGCATTGAGGTCCAGAACGATATCTGCCTGCTTTGCAAGCGGGCTGTCGGTGACGTTCACAACGGCGATCGTCGTCGCGCCGCCACGCTTGGCAGCATCCTGAAGGGCAACGATATCTGGGCTGGCGCCGGATTGCGAAACAGTGAAGTGAACACCATCCTTCAACTGTAGAGCCGTACCATAGACGGAAGCGATCGACGGGCCGACGGAAGCAACGGGAATACCGGCAGTGATCTCGAAGAGATATTTGAAGAAGGTTGCGGCATGGTCTGAAGATCCGCGCGCTGCCGTCGTTACCACGCTCGGGCGAACCGAGGAAAACAGCTTGGCGATTTCGGCGAAAACCGGCTTCTCCTTTTGAAGGAGCGTCGCGACCACGTCCGGCGACTGGCCCGCCTCCTGCAGCATCAGCGACTGGTTCTCACTCATAGGTCATCTCCAATTTTCAGTTCGGCCACGAAATCATAGGCATCGCCGCGGTAGTGCGAACGGGTGTATTCAACGACGCGCTGGTCTTCCAGGCGCGAAATCCGTTCGATCAAGAGTGCTGGCGCACCGGTCTTTACATTCAGCATCGAGGCTGATGAAGGATCGAGCGTCACGGCGGTCAGCCGCTGCAGCGCCCGCACCGGCTTGTGGCCGTTTGCGGCCAGCGCATCATAAAGCGATCCCTCGCCACCGGCACTGCCGCCGAGGAACTTGACCGGCACAACCGCCCTCTCGATCGCCAGCGGCAAACCATCCGCAAGGCGCAGACGATCCAGGCGCAGAACGGCCTCATCTTGGCCAAGTCCGAGAAGGAAGGATTCTTCCGGCGATGGCGAATTGATCGTGCGGGACAATATCCTTGCCGCCGGCGAACGGCCGCGTGAGCGCATATCGGCCGAGAAAGACGAAAGACGCCAGAGCGGCTGCTCCATGCGCTCCACCTTACTGGAAACGAAGGTACCGCTGCCGTGACGCGATTCCAATGCGCCGGAGGCCATCAGATCACGATAAGCGGTTCGCACCGTCACGCGGCCGAGCTTCAGAGCTTCGGCGAGATCGCGCTCTCCGGGAAGGGCTGCACCCGGCTTGAGTAGGCCTTCCTGAATGAGGCCGGTCAACACCAGTGCGAGCCGCCTGTAGAGCGGTCCCGTCATCGTTTCGTCGCGCAGACCGCGGGCATTGAGCTCCGCTATCAGACTGGTTCTATCCATGGAATAACCATAGAACCTATTTAGAACCACTTTTCAAGCTGAATCTCAGCCGCAAGATGAAAACCCTCGTGGCGGCACGAAGGTCTATGAGTGATCGGATGTCCGCGAAGATCAGCTTTTCGTGAAGATGTAATCCGTTTCCTGCCGCAGCACCTCGCCTGGGCGCAGCACCGCATTTGGAAAGCCCTCGTGATTGATCGCATCCGGCCAAACCTGCGTTTCGAGGCAGAAGCCGGCGAAGGGCCCGTATTTCCGCCCCCCGATGCCCGCGACCGCAACGTCGAGCTTGAAACCGGCATAGAACTGTATGCCCGGTTCGGTGGTTCTAACCTCCAGCGAGACACCGGAGTTGACGCTGCGTGCCAGTACGACGGAGCGCTTGGCCGTGCGTTCCGTCGAAAGGCAGAAATTGTGGTCGTAAAACGCCTGCTCGCCGTCTGCAAACCGCTTCATCGGGGCCATTTCGCGGAAGTCGAAAACCGTGCCTTCGACCTGTCGGATCTCGCCGGTCGGGATTTGTATCTCGTCAGTCGGTAGATAATGATCGGCAGCGATCATGATATCGTGGCCGAGCGCATCTTCGCGGCCGTCGAGATTGAAATACGCGTGCTGGCAAAGATTGGCGAGCGTCGGCTGGTCGGTGGTCGTCTCGTAGACGACCGAGAATTCGCCATGGCCATGCACACGGTAAGTCGCCTGGACCGTGCAGTTGCCTGGATAGCCTGCGCGACCATCCGGGTCGACGATCTTTAAGACGACACGGTCGGCATCGTGCTCGACGATCGTCCAGTTGCGCTTGGCGATATTGTCGCTGCCGCCGTGCAGATGCGAAACGCCCTTTTCATTGAGCTCGAGCTGATAGGCCTTGCCGTCGAGGGTAAACTTGCCACCGCCGATGCGGTTGGCACAGCGGCCGGGCGTTGCACCAAAATAGGAGGAATGGGAGGGATAGCTGGCAAAGTCGTCGAAGCCGAGCAGGAGAGGCGCATCATGGCCGTCGAGCCGCAGATCCTGGATGACTGCCCCCCAAGTCATGATCTTGGCTGTAAGGCCGCCGCCCTTGATCTCGACGCGATAGACGGTTTCGCCGTCTTTCGTCGTCCCGAAAACTTCCCGTTCGAGCTTTTCCGACATCGTTCGCCATCCCAAATCTGTGTTGGTTTCAGGCCCGCGAACCTGCCTCCATTTGTTGAGGACCGCAACCGTCAAACACAAAAAGAAACGCCGCCGCAACGAGGTCAGCGGCGGCTGCAGTTCAGATTTTTGTACCGATCTCGTCGAGATTATAGGGCGTCGTCTGGTAGATTTCGTTGATCCAATTGCCAAAGAGCAGATGCGCATGGCTGCGCCAGCGGTTCTGCGGTGCGAGCGACGGATCGTTATGCGGGAAATAATTATGCGGCATCTTGATCGGCACGCCGGCATTCACGTCGCGGAAATATTCATCGGAAAGCGATGTGGAATCGTATTCCACATGATTGAACATGTAGAGCCGCTTGCCTTTTTTCTCGTGCACGAGACACACGCCCATCTCATCGGATTCCATGAGGATTTCGAGGCTTGAGGACTTGTCGATATCGGCCCGCCGGACCTCGGTCCAGCGCGAAACCGGCACTTCGAAGTTATCGGAAAATCCATTGAGGTAGACGGATGAAGGCTTGAGGTTCTTATGGCGATAGACGCCGAACGCCTTTTCCTTCAGCTCGTACTTCGGAACCTTGTGGAAATGGTAGATCGCCGCCATCGCGCCCCAGCAGACATTCATGCTCGAATGAACGTTCGTCTCGGTCCAATCCAAGATCTTCTTCATCTCCGTCCAATAGGTCACGTCCTCGTAAGGCAGCGTTTCGATCGGTGCGCCAGTAATGATGAAGCCGTCGAACTTGCGATGCCTTACCTCCTCCCAGGTCTGGTAGAAAGCAAGCAGATGGTCTTCGGATGTGTTCTTGGCCCTATGGTTGCCAATGCGGATCAGCGAGAGCTCCACCTGAAGCGGCGAGGCGCCCACAAGTCGCGCCATCTGCAACTCCGTCTTGACCTTGTTCGGCATGAGATTGAGAAGCCCGATCTGCAAAGGGCGGATATCCTGACGGATCGCCGCCGTTTCGGTCATCACCCGCACGCCCTCATGAACGAGGGTCTCGAAAGCGGGCAGAGTATCGGGGATCTTGATGGGCATTGCGGTCACTCAACAAAACAAAAGGTACCGGCAAATAAAAAACCGGCGGCGAAAGAATCGCTACCGGTCCGCACGCGGCCCTTTAGCGACTTATTTAACGTGGCTGCAAGCCGGCCGGCCAAATCACCACGGAGAACCCTAAATAGCGCCGCAGCCCACGCGAATCAATCGCAATTGTGAAGGGCGCGCGTTGAACCAAGGTAACTCACGCGTTAATGACTGGTAGAATCTGTTGATGGACAGGGCGCGTCACCATGTTAATCAAGCATCATCATGGTCCGCATGGAAGGACATAATGGCAGACGACGTCGAAGGCAGGCCGAGCATTCAAGGGCAGGATAGAGTAGGTTACGATCTGAGCCTCGGATACCGCCTGAAACTGATGTTTGCGGCATTCTGGGATTCCAAGGTCCGTGGAAAGATTCTGCTACTCGCCTCGATCTTGCTCGCGGTGATCCTGGCGACGGCCTATGGCCAGGTCATTCTGAACCGCTGGAACGCACCGTTCTACGATTCCCTGCAGCGCCGCGACGTCGGCGAATTCTTCCATCAGCTCCAGGTCTTCGCATTGATTGCCGGTTCACTTTTGCTCATGAACGTCGGCCAGGCGTGGCTCAACCAGATGACCGCGCTTTATATGCGCGAAGGTCTGACCCGCGATCTCGTGGATCACTGGCTGAAGCGCAAGCGTGCGCTGCGTCTCGCCTCAACCGGCCTGATCGGGGTCAATCCGGATCAGCGGCTGCATGAAGACGCCCGCAACCTTGCAGAAAGCACAACCGGCCTCACGCTCGGCCTCATCCAGTCGACAATCCTGCTCGTCAGTTTCATCGGCGTTCTCTGGGAGCTTTCGAGCGGCTTCGTCTTCCATTTTCGCACCTACGCCTTTGCCATTCCGGGCTATATGGTCTGGGCCGCGATCTTCTATGCGGCATCCGCCTCGATCCTCAGCCAGATCGTCGGCCGCAAGTTGGTGATCTTGAATGCCGACCGCTTCTCCAAGGAAGCGGAGCTTCGCTTTTCGCTGATGCATGCCAACGAGAATATGCCGGCGATTACCGTGGCCCGCGGCGAGGAAAACGAACGCCGGCGGATCAATGAGGATATCACTTCGGTACTTGCCATCCTGAAGCGGCTGACCATGGCCAGCACTAACCTCACCTGGGTTTCGGCCGGTTACGGCTGGCTGGTCATCGTCGTCCCGATCATCGTCGCGGCTCCCGCCTATTTTTCAGGCAGCCTGACCTTCGGCGAACTGATGATGTCCGTCGGCGCCTTCAACCAGGTGAATACCGCCCTGCGCTGGTATGTTGCCAATTTCACCGCGATCGCCGAGTGGCGCGCCACGCTGATGCGCGTGACCGATTTCCGCCATGCCTTGCACGGCATGGACGAACCCATCAATCCAAAGAATGCGATCACCTACGAGGATAACGCTGATACGCTCACCCTCAAGAATCTCATGATCGCCGCCAAGCTCGGCGAAGAGATCGATCTGTGCGGCGGCTTTGCCGTCGCCGAGACGGATGTCACGATCAGAGCCGGCGAGAAGGTCATGATCAACGGCGACCATAATGTGAACCGCAAGCTCCTGTTCCAGGCGCTTGCAGGCCTCTGGCCCTGCGGCAGCGGCAAGATAGGGCTGCCGCCCGCCGACGGCACGGTTTTCGTTCCAGAAGTGGCCTATGTGCCCGGTGGCACGTTGCGCGAAGCGCTGTCTTTCCCGGAACCGGTGGACACCTACAAGAGCGAGGACGTCGAAGCAGCGCTTCAGAAAGCCGGCCTTAGCCACCTCATTGCGCGTCTCGATACGCGGGCCCGCTGGGATAAGATGCTCGATTCCGACGAGCAGAAGGGGATCGGTTTTGCCCGCTTGCTGCTGGCCCGGCCGCGCTGGATCATCTTCGACGAAGTGCTGGAAGGTCTTGAGCCGGAATCGCAATCAACCCTGATGGCGCTGCTGGCGACGCTATCCGATTCCACCATGATTTATATCGGACGTTCCGAGGCCTACCTCGAAACCTTCAATCCGCGCGAGTTGCATTTGCATCCACTGGCGGCGCAGATCGAGCAGTCGGCCTCCCCGGCAGCAGGAACTGGCACGGCACACGCACCTGCACCGGTCATCTGAACGTCGCAGTACCATCCGTTCGTACCAATGCAAGAGCTGCGCGATCTGACAAAAGGCGGAAGCCTTTCCTCTTCAGGACGGAACCTAGCCCTCCAGCTCTTCGCGCAGCATTTCAAGCTCCAACCATTCTTCTTCCATCTTCGTCAGGCTATCGCGCAGCTTTTCCATCTCCGCCGCAAGCCGGTTGAAGGTGGCAGTATCTTTGCTGAAGAGATCGGGATCGGCCATCTTCTCTTCGCGCCTGGCGATTTCAGCTTCTGCCTTGGCCATTTCCTTGGGCAGGGTTTCGAGCGCGAATTTCTGCTTGTAGGAGAGCTTGCCTTTGCTCTTCGAGGCATCTGCCACAGAAGCAGCCGACTCAGCTTTCGGCTTCTCCGCGGTCTTTTCGATCTTCTTCCGCTCCTCCATTGCGCCCTTGCGCTGGGCAAGCATATCGGAATAACCGCCGGCATATTCGATCCAGCGCCCATCAGGCGCGTCGGGGACGGCGGGCGCAATTGTCGAGGTCACCGTGCGGTCGAGGAAGTCTCGGTCGTGGCTCACGAGGATGACCGTGCCCGGGAAGCCGGCGACGATTTCCTGCAGCAGGTCCAGCGTCTCGAGATCGAGGTCGTTGGTGGGTTCATCGAGGATCAGAAGGTTGGTCGGGCGCGCAAGGATGCGCGCCAGCATCAGCCGCGCGCGCTCGCCGCCTGACAGGTTCCTGATCGGCGTGCGCGCCTGCTCCGGCTGGAAGAGGAACTCCTTCATGTAGCCGGTGACGTGGCGTTGCTCCCCGTTCACCAGCAGGTTCTCGCCGCGCCCGTCGGTCAGGTAGTGCGCGAGCGTATCCTCCAGATTGAGATCTTCGCGCTTCTGGTCGAGCGTTGCAATCTCGAGATTGGTCCCGAGCTTCACCGTGCCGCTGTCCGGCGAAAGCTGTCCCGTCAGCATCTTCAGAATCGTCGTCTTGCCCGCGCCGTTTGGTCCGACCAGACCGATGCAATCGCCGCGATGGACGCGGATGGAGAACGGCGCAACAATTTGACGGTCATCGAAAGTCTTGGCGATCTTTTCCGCTTCGATCACCAGCTTGCCGGATTCCTGCGCATCGGACAGCGCAGCCTGCACGGTCCCCTGCGGCCCCTTGTGGCCACGATGCTGCGAGCGCATGGTCTGCAACTCGCCGAGGCGGCGCATGTTGCGCTTGCGCCGAGCGGTTACGCCATAGCGCAGCCAGTGCTCCTCGCGTTCAATCGCCTTGCCGAGCTTGTGCTGCTCCAGTTCTTCCGCCTCAAGCACCTGATCGCGCCAGGCTTCGAAATTGGCAAAGCCACGATCGAGCCGCCGCGACATTCCCCTGTCGAGCCAGACGGTCGCCGTGGAGACCTTTTCGAGGAAACGGCGGTCGTGGGAGATCATGACCAGCGCGCTGCGGCTTTTCTGGAGTTCGCCTTCAAGCCATTCAATGGTCGGAAGGTCGAGATGGTTCGTCGGCTCATCAAGCAGGAGAATATCCGGTTCAGGCGCCAGCACGCGGGCAAGCGCTACGCGTCGCGCTTCGCCGCCGGAGAGGTTTGTCGGGTCCTCTTCGCCAGTGAGGCCAAGATGCGAGAGGAGGTAGGTCACGCGATAAGGGTCATCGCCCGGCCCAAGACCGGCTTCCGCATAAGCCTGCACCGTCTTGAAACCGGCGAAATCCGGTGCCTGCTCCAAATAGCGCACCGTCGAGGATGGATGGCGGAAAACCTCGCCCGATTGCGATTCAACGATTCCGGCCGCAATCTTCAGAAGGGTCGATTTGCCCGACCCGTTACGGCCGACCAGACAGATCTTATCGCCCGGCTCGACCTGCAAGGCCGCGCCGGCCAAGAGAGGCGTTCCGCCGAAGCTTAGGAAGATATCGTCGAGTTTCAGGATGGGAGGGGCCAAAAATCAGACTCCGGAAAAATCATGGGGGCGGGCAAGGACGATCGCCCGGCCGCTGCCGAGCGTAAAACGAACCTTGCCTTCCGCGATGTTGGAAATGGTACGCGAGGAGCCGAAGGGCAAATGAAAATCGATGAGCGGATACCGGGCATTCTCGATATAAAGACCATGCAGTTCGCTGAATCCGGACACCGAAAAGAGGCTGTTCCTCGGCAAATCGAGCTCAATTTTGCCAGCGAGAAGCGGCACGGCCTCCTCCGTTCCGGAGGTCAACAGAATGTCGAAGCCCTGTTCGGCAAGGCTGACGGCGTAAAGCAGGAGCTGCAGCGCGTGGTCCGAGCGCTCGCCACCGAGCGCACCGGCAAGGACAAGTCGCCGTGCGCCGCGCGCAATCGCATCCGACACAGCGATTTCACCATCCGTTGCGGCCTTGGCGGCAGGGTAGGGCTGTTTCGGGACATGCGGAAATGCGCCCTCCAGATCCGGCGGCGTGGAATCGAAATCCCCGACCCAGAGCTCCGGCACCACGCCAAGCGCTGCTGCATGCCGCATACCGCCGTCGGCGGCGATGAAGCGGCTGCCTGAAACGGCAGAACGCAGGCGCTCGGTCAGGACGAGTTCGCCGCCGAGCAGGATCGTGAAAGTGGATTGGCTCATGGCATTGCCCATAGCGCAAAGCAGGGGCCAAGGGAAAGGGGCTACAGTCAGCGCGCTTCGCCCTTGTCATAAAGCCTTCATGGCGATACATCTGCCGATGCTCTAACGGGGTGCCTGGATGTCCGCAAGGATGCCGGCTGAGAGGCATCGAGCCAACCCGCGGAACCTGATCCGGTTAACACCGGCGGAGGGATTAGACGCGTGACATTCGGCAACGCCCTTTTCCCAATCAAAAGAAACTCAAGGAGGAGGCGCGCCATGTCCGGCCGCACATCGATCATCTCTTCGCTGACCGCAGCATTTTTCGCCGCGACGCTCGGCTTGTCTGCCGCGTACGGCGCTGAAAAGACGCTCACCATATACACTTACGAAAGTTTCACGTCCGAATGGGGACCCGGGCCGAAGGTCAAGGACGCTTTCGAGAAGACATGCGGCTGCACGGTCAATTTCGTCAGCGTCGCCGATGGCGTCGCCCTGCTTTCGCGTTTGAAGCTCGAGGGAGCTTCGACCAAGGCCGACATCGTCCTCGGCATCGACACGAACCTCGTCACCGAAGCCAAGGAGACCGGCCTGTTCGACGCAAGTGGTGTCGATGTCGGCGCGCTGAAGGTGCCGGGCGGCTTCGTGGACGATGTCTTCGTTCCCTACGACTACGGTCACTTCGCGATCATCTACGATACACAAACGATCAAGGACCCGCCTCAGAGCATGAAGGATCTGGTCGAAGGTGATCCTTCGCAGAAGCTCGTCATCGAAGATCCGCGAACCTCGACGCCGGGCCTCGGCCTGCTGCTCTGGGTCAAATCCATTTACGGCGACAAGGCGCCGGAAGCCTGGGGCAAGCTCAAGAACCGCATCCTGACGGTCACGCCCGGCTGGTCCGAGGCCTATGGCCTGTTCACCAAGGGCGAGGCGCCGATGGTGCTGTCTTATACCACATCCCCCGCCTATCACATGGTGACTGAGAATACCGATCGCTACCAGGCCGCAGCCTTCTCGGAAGGCCACTATATCCAAATCGAAGTCGCGGGCCTTTTGAAGAATGCTCCGGACAAGGATCTTGCCCGCGACTTCCTGGAGTTCATGATGACGCCCGGCTTCCAGGATACCATCCCGACGAACAACTGGATGATGCCCGTTTCCGCGACCTCCAAGCCGCTGCCGGATGCCTTTAGCAAGCTCGTCAATCCTGCCAAGACCTTCTTGATGAGCTCCGACGAGGTCGCCAGGAGCCGCAAGGCCTGGATCGACGAGTGGCTTGCGGCGATGAGCATGAACTGATGCTGCAGACCGCAGCCGAACGGCAGCGTGCATTGACTGGCGGGGCGATCAGCCTCGCCGCCGTCACGTTGTTTGTCGGCCTTGCGGCGTTCTCGTTGCTTTTTGCCGGAGGCGGCGCGGCCATCGTCGGCATTCTTTTCGATCCATATATTCTGCGTGTGCTGCGCTTCACGCTGCTGCAGGCGCTCCTTTCGACCGCGCTTTCCATCGCCTTCGCGATTCCGGTCGCACGCGCGCTCGCACGCCAGCCGCATTTTCCAGGACGCATCTGGATCATCCGCCTGATGGCGGTTCCTATGGGGCTGCCGGTTCTGATCGGCGCACTCGGCATGATCGGGATATGGGGCAGGCATGGGCTGTTGAACTGGCTTATGATGAACATCGGGCTTGACGAACCGGTGAGCATCTATGGGTTAACCGGCATCCTTCTCGCCCATGTCTTCTTCAACCTACCGCTTGCCTGCCGCCTGATGCTTGCAGGTCTCGAACGCGTGCCCGCCGAATACTGGCTGATGGCGAGCACCCTCGGCATGCGGCCCCGCTCGGTCTTCCGCTTCATTGAATGGCCGGCGATCCGCCCGCTTATTCCCGGGATAGCCGGATTGGTCTTCATGCTCTGCGCCACCAGCTTCACGTTGGTGCTAACCCTCGGTGGCGGCCCGGCAGCAACCACGATCGAGGTCGCGATCTACCAGTCGCTCCGTTTCGATTTCGACCCCGGCCGCGCAATCGCGTTGTCGCTCCTGCAGATCGCGCTGACGGCGATGATCCTCGGCGCGATGGCACTTTTTCCGCCTGCCGGAGATGAGGGCCTGACCGAAGGCCAAGACATCAAGCGGCTTGATGGCAAAGGGCCATGTGCCAGATTGGCCGACAGCCTGCTTTTGCTGATCGCCGTTCTCTTCCTCGGTCTTCCCCTTGTGTCGATCATCGCCGCCGGGTTGCACGCCGATCTCATAAAGCTGCTGCAGGAGCCGATCTTCTGGCAGTCAGCCGGGATGAGCTTGGCGATCTCGCTTTCGGCCGCCCTGCTCTCGATCATCCTTTCGATAGCCATGATTCGTGCCCGGCATGCAATCTTATCGAAGCGGCGGCGCGGCGTTACCGACAGGTCCTTTTTCACAGCCATGGGCGGTGCTTCATCGATGGTGCTGCTCGTGCCTCCAATCGTACTCGCAACCGGGTGGTTCATGGCACTGCGGCCCTTTGGCGATGCGACGCGCTTTGCGGCCGTGCTCGTCGTTCTCATCAATATGCTCATGGCACTTCCCTTTGTCATGCGCGTACTGGAGCCGGCCTATATTGTGCATCAGCGCCGGACGCAGAAACTGGCCGCAAGCTTGGGGATTGCGCACGCGGCTCGATTGAGATTGATCGATTGGCCGGGCTTGAAGAAGCCGCTGCTCACCGCCTTGTCGTTCGCAATGGCGCTCTCGCTCGGCGATCTCGGCGCCGTTGCTCTCTTCGGTTCTGAAGGTTTGGTGACATTGCCCTGGCTCGTCTACAGCCGCATGGGCAGCTACCGGACGAACGATGCCGACGGCCTTGCGCTGATCCTCGGCATCATTTGCCTGCTGCTGACAATCGCCGGAACAGCGGGCCAGCCGAGACGGGAGAATGGCGATGGCGATCGCTAATCAAGACGAGATCGAAATGCAGGACGTGCGCTTGATGCTCGGCACGCACGCTTTCCATTTCGATTCCCGTCTGCCGGCCGGCCGGATCATCGCGGTGAGCGGGCCTTCCGGCGCCGGGAAGTCAACCTTTCTCAATCTGCTTGCCGGTTTTGAAAGACCTGACAGCGGCCGCATTTTGATGCACGGCGCTGATGTGACGGCCGCCTATCCGGCGGAACGTCCGGTCTCGGTCGTCTTCCAGGACAACAATCTCTTTGCCCATCTTGATATCTTTACCAATGTCGGCCTGGGGATCGATCCGGCGTTGAAGCTTGCCGCCCAAGACCGGAGAAAAATTTCCCAAGCGCTTGAGAAGGTCGGTCTCGCCAATTTCGAACGGCGTATGCCCGCAACGCTTTCCGGTGGAGAGCGGCAGCGAGCCGCATTTGCGCGCGCGCTCGTGCGAAAGCGCGCCGTTCTGCTGCTGGATGAACCTTTTGCAGCGCTTGACCCGGGCTTGCGCGCAGGCATGGCCGAACTGCTGCTTGGTATGCACATGGAAACCGAAAACACGGTGATCATGGTTTCGCATGATCCCGACGAGGTGCGCCGGATCGCCGATTACGGTGTCTTTATCGATAAAGGCGCGATCGTTCTTGCCGCGCCACTCACCGAGTATCTCGCGCGGGAAGATATGCCCGCGCTAAGGCGATTTCTGCACGGCTGACGAATCTCATACTTGCGATGGCACTTTCGCCACAATTTCATCCGAGCGAAAGATCGCCCTAACGACGCCACGCTTGCTAAAATACAACGGCGCTACAATTAAACAGAGTCTCGCTATGCAACCGATGCGGAAATCAGTTACAGCAATGGCTTGTGTCTTCCCGCTGTGCAGTGCGAGAACCGGGATGGACGACTGTTGAACCCCGTTGGAAGCGGCCGGATCGGACATGCGGCAAACCGGCCGAAAAGCAAGATGACTCGGAGAGCCAGACTGGACAGCATGACGACGTGGAAACGCCCCGCGCCCTCCAGTAACGTGCTTTCTGCGCCCTACCGGTGGAGCCGCCATGCGCTGCTTGTGTCTGCGGCCGCAGTCGCGCTCAATGGCTGCCAGTCGATTCTCGAGCAATCCTATCAGCCGACGGTCTCGCCCTCTGCCAGCCCACAGATCGTCGATGAAGTGCAGAAGAACGATCCGCGTGCCGCCATGGGCGCGCGCGAACATCCGCGTATCGTTGCAAGCTACGGCGGCGAATACAAGGACGCCAAGACTGAACGCCTCGTTGCGCGCATTGCCGGTGCGCTAACGGCGGTTTCGGAAAATCCGAGCCAGTCCTACCGAATCACGATTTTGAATTCGCCGGCAATCAACGCTTTCGCGCTGCCGGGCGGCTATCTCTATGTGACCCGAGGTCTGCTGGCGCTTGCCAACGACGCTTCCGAAGTCGCGGCTGTGCTGTCGCATGAAATGGGTCACGTTACGGCCAATCACGGCATCGAACGCCAGAAGCGCGAAGAGGCGGAGGTCATCGCGAGCCGCGTCGTCGCCGAGGTTTTGTCGAGCGACATCGCCGGCAAACAGGCGCTTGCCCGCGGTAAGCTGCGTCTCGCCGCCTTCTCGCGCCAGCAGGAACTGCAGGCCGATGTGATCGGCGTGCGCATGCTCGGTGAAGCGGGCTACGATCCTTACGCCGCCACTCGCTTCCTCGATTCCATGGCGGCCTATAGTCGCTTCATGTCGGCCGATCCTGAGGCCGATCAAAGCCTGGACTTCCTTTCGAGCCACCCGAACTCGGTGCAGCGTATCGAGCTTGCGCGCGATCACGCCCGCGCCTTCGGCCAGGAAGGGACGGTCGGAGACAAGGGCCGGGGCTATTATCTCGATGGCATCGACGGTCTTCTCTATGGCGACAGTCCGGAGGAAGGCTATGTTCGTGGCCAGACCTTCCTGCACGGTGGTCTCGGCATTCGCTTCGACGTGCCGCCGGATTTCAGCATCGACAATAAAGTCGAAGCCGTCATGGCCACCGGTCCGGGAGACGTGGCGATCCGCTTCGACGGGGTTGCCGACAGCGACAACCAAAGCTTGACGAACTACATATCGAGCGGCTGGGTCACCGGCCTCGATCCTTCGACGATCCGGCCGATCACCGTCAACGGCATGGAAGCGGCAACGGCCCGTGCAACCGCGGATCGCTGGGATTTCGACGTGACCGTGGTGCGCAACAACTCGCAGATCTTCCGCTTCTTGACCGCCGTTCCAAAGGGCAGTGCCGTCCTGCAGCCGACGGCAGACGTACTGCGCGCCAGCTTCCGCCGCATGACACCGCAAGAGGCGGCAACGCTGAAGCCTCTGAGAATCCGCGTCATCAGCGTGCGTCCCGGCGAAAACGTCGCAACGCTGGCGGCCCGAATGCTGGGCACGGATCGTAAGCTCGACCTCTTCAAATTGATCAATGCCCTGCCAACTGGCGGCACGGTCTCGCCCGGCGACCGCGTGAAAATCATTTCCGAATAAAAAGAACCCGGCTTTCGCCGGGCCAGTTTGTGCTGCTGGAAGTAAGAGCTCTAGGCGTGAGCCGCCATATGGGGATCCGCGCTGACAAGCGCGCTGCGCAACTTTTCCATGGCGCGGCTTTCGATCTGGCGAACGCGTTCCTTTGAAATTCCGAGATCGGCGCCGAGTTCTTCGAGCGTCGCACCTTCTTCGGCAAGGCGGCGTGCCGCAATGATCTTCATTTCGCGCTCATTGAGATGTTTCAGCGCCGATGTCAGCCAGATACGGCGACGTTCGCCATCGATCATGTTGGAAACCTGCTCGTCCGGCAACGGATCGTCGCTGACAAGGAAATCCATCTTCTCCGCGCTGTCGGCATCGCCGGAAACCGAAGGCGCCTGCAGCGAGGCGTCATTGCCGGAAAGGCGCGCATCCATCGTCTGGACGTCGGCGAGGCTGACACCCAGGGCAGCCGCGATCTCCTGATGGATGGATTGAAGGGTGAGATGCGAGTCGCCTCTGGCAAGTTTGGCGCGCAGGCGACGCAGATTGAAGAAGAGGGCCTTTTGGGCGGAGCTCGTACCGCCGCGGACAATCGACCAGTTGCGCAGGATATAATCCTGAATCGACGCACGAATCCACCAGCTTGCGTAGGTAGAGAAGCGCACCTCGCGTTCCGGCTCAAAGCGGGCAGCCGCTTCAAGGAGACCGACATAACCTTCCTGGACAAGATCGCTCATCGGCAGACCGAAGTTGCGAAACTTGCCCGCCATCGAAATGACGAGACGCATGTGAGCCATCGCGATCTGGTTGCGGGCACCGCGATCCTCATTGTCCTTCCAGCGAATAGCGAGATCATGTTCTTCTTCGCGAGCAAGATAGGGAGCCGCCATGGCGATTTTGATCATGCGCCGGTCTGCAGACATGTTCTTCATAATCGGTCTCCTAAAAATCAGGCCTCGTGCCCTTGAAGAAAACAATCAGGTTACTCCCGGACCAAGCTGCCCGGATCAATCCAGCGTGTGAATGCATAAAGGCCCCGCTCCTGGATTTTTCAGGAGGAGGCCCTATCTCTTTGTCATATGCAGGTAAGGTTGGACCCGATTCTTCAAGTTGCCGGCCTGGCAAATTGTGGAAGGCATGATCCGCTCCTCATCGAACGTTGACAGGATGCGAACGTTCGATCAGGCAGATATTTCCCGATGCAATCCGCACGTACAGTGTCTAAACGCGGCTGGCCGGAAAAAGTTCCACAAAAAAACCCGGCTCGCAGGCCGGGCTTTTTGTTAAGGAAAACAATGCAGTATTAAGCGGCTTCGTCCTGCGAATCGTCTTCTTCGATTGCCTTGCCGCGCTTCGGACCCTTGTTGAGATTCATCTCGACGAGACGAACAGCTTCGGTTTCCGACATCTTGTTCACTGCGGCGATTTCGCGCGCCATGCGATCGAGCGCCGCTTCATAGAGCTGACGCTCGGAATAGGACTGCTCGGGCTGATTTTCAGCGCGATAGAGGTCGCGAACGACTTCTGCGATGGAAATCAGGTCACCGGAGTTGATCTTGGCATCATATTCCTGCGCACGGCGGGACCACATGGTGCGCTTGACACGTGCCTTACCCTGCACGACCTTCAGGGCGCGCTCGACGAAATCGGTTTCCGAGAGCTTGCGCATGCCGATGCTCATTGCCTTGGCAACCGGAACTTTCAAGCGCATCTTGTCCTTATCGAAATCGATAACGAAAAGCTCGAGCTTCATGCCGGCGACTTCTTGCTCTTCGATAGCCGTGATGTTACCGACGCCGTGAGCGGGGTATACGATCGATTCGCCGGTCTTGAAGCCATGGCGTGCTGCTGAAGGTTTTTTCTGCTGGGTCGTCATACTAATCAAAAACTCCCTGTTACGCGTCCGGCAGCGGCCGGCGCCGGGTCAGTCAGGCCCGGTTGAGACGGATCAGCTCCGTCGGGTGACTTCACTCTGGTCCCACCAGACAGAAGCAAAAGATCTCCTTGCGCGCGATCAATGATCGAACAGCTCAAGGCGTTGATATCTCACGGGGAACCGCGTACGGATTTCTTTTGCTTTCGTGATGGTTTTGGGCACGCTTCGTGCCTCAAATGGATCAGTGTGGCGAACCTATCATAAAAATATGAGGAAATCAATAATTTGCTTAACGTGAGTCATGTGGGCAACACATGGCACCCATATCAGCAGAGCATCTTATAAACGTTTACGCCCGCCTTCGGCCCCTATTTCAGGGCTACACCGGCAAAATGTTCGTCAATCGCCGGAACCGGGTTTTTCGCTGAAGTACTTCTCGAACTTGCCGGCCTCTCCGTCCATTTCCTTGGCTTCCGCCATCGGTTCTTTCTTGACGGTGATGTTGGGCCAGCTGCTGGCATATTCAGCATTGATCTTGAGCCACTTGTCGAGCCCGGGCTCGGTATCCGGCTTGATGGCCTCGGCGGGACATTCCGGTTCGCAGACACCACAGTCGATGCACTCATCCGGGTGGATGACGAGGAAATTTTCGCCCTCATAGAAGCAGTCGACAGGGCATACTTCCACGCAGTCGGTATATTTGCAGCGAATGCAATTGTCGGTCACGACATAGGTCATGAAGAACTCCAGGATTTTCACGCAAGCGGGGCCGGGCAACCTGGAACGTCGCGCCTTTCCCCTGGCCGGAGGACAGCGTGGACAGGCTTGGGAGGCAAGCACACTGTCCGGCAAGTTGACTGTCACGTATCGGCTTTGTGGTCGAATTTCAAGAATAAACGATCTGTCGATCAGGCCCTGATGGACAGAGTTTTCTAATCCTCGTCCGACATCAGTCTGTCGACTGCGCGCCGCTCCTTTTTCGTCGGCCGGCCGGCGCCCGTCGAACGGATGGCCTGCTCGTAGGGCGTGAGACGTTTTGTCTCACCCTGAGGCGGCGTCAGATCCTCGTAAAGTAGTTTTGCTTCTTCGAAGGGCCCGCGCCTCTCGCCTGATGCCTTCACGATCAGAACCACATCCCGCCGATCCAGC
The DNA here is from genome assembly GCF_000816845.1 of Rhizobium gallicum bv. gallicum R602sp. Classification (NCBI taxonomy): domain Bacteria; kingdom Pseudomonadati; phylum Pseudomonadota; class Alphaproteobacteria; order Hyphomicrobiales; family Rhizobiaceae; genus Rhizobium; species Rhizobium gallicum. The sequence continues at coordinate 3,998,369 of NZ_CP006877.1, forward strand.
GTCAGCTCGACACGGTCACCCGCCTTCACGGTCTGGCTGGGTTGTTGGACGCGCTCGCCATTGATGCGAACGTGGCCTGACTGGATGTGGCCTTGCGCCAGAGAGCGAGATTTCACCATGCGCGTGAAAAACAGCCACTTGTCGATGCGCTGACGCGAACCGCTTCCTGGCTGTGTCTCCCCGCTCATAGGCTACTTCTTCATCTGCTCCTTCAAGGCAGCGAGCTTTGCGAAAGGAGAATCCGGATCAATCGGCTTTTCCTTGCGCGGCGCCTTTGCCTCGAAGCGCAACGGCTGCGAGCCGTTGCGATTGTTGTTGCGGTCGTTGCGATCCTTGCGGTCGCCGCGATCCTGACGATCGCCCCGCTGCTCGTTGCGATCGCCCCGAGCCTGGTGCGGCTTGCCGCCGTCGCGGCCGCGTTCGTGGCGTTTGCCGTCCCGGCCTTCGCCACGATTGCCTTCTGCGCCTTCACCCCCGCCGTGGCGGCGGTTGCCCTGCTGCTGACGGTCACCGCCGCGGCGTTCCCCGGGACTGCGTGCTTGGCGATGGTTGTCGTTGCGTCCGCCAAGACGCCACAAAAGGACAGGTTTCGGTTCGACAGGTTCAGCGGCTTCCGCAGATTCAGCCGCGGATGCTTCGCTCGCCGCGGCCTCGACAGCCGGTTTTTCTTCTGCAGCCGGCGCTGCGGAAGCAGCTTCTTCCGATGTGCTGTCGGCATCGTCATGATCGGCTTTTTCGGCGGCCTCTTCCCCAGAGGTTTCGGCTGCCGGGGCAGCGGAAGCATCGTGGGCAGCAAGATGAGTTGCTGCATCCTCGGCCGTCACGGCATCGGCGCGATAGCCAAGGCCCTTGAGGATCTCTTCCATGTCCTCCAGCGTCGCGCCGAGGATCGAAAGCATCGCAGTGGTGGTCGTGAAGCGGCGGCCATCATAAGCGCCTTCCGGCCGGTTCGCCTGACCCGGCTTCCACTGCAGCAACGGACGGATGATATCCGCAAGCCGCTCGAGAATATCGATGCGAACGGCACGCTTGCCGAGAAACCGGAAACCAGCGAGCTTATAGAACGTGCGCTCGAAGCCCGGATCGGTCACGACGGACGTGCGGCCGGCAGCCAGCACCGGAATGAGATCGCCGTAGCCCGGTTTTTCAAGGCCGTCATTTTTCAAGGCCCAGAGCAGCGTGATGAGTTCAGCCGGAGCCGGCTTCAAAAGCGCAGGGACGAAAATGTGGTAGGCGCCGAAGCGAACACCATAACGGCGCATGGAAGCGCGCGCGTCCTGATCCAGCGACTTCACCTCTTCCGTCACATCGCGGCGGAAGAGCACACCGAGATTTTCGACGAGCTGGAAGGCGAGGCCCTTGGCAAGGCCCTGTAGGTCCTCAGCACGCGAAAGATCATCGAGCGGCTTCAAAACCGTGCTGATATGGTGATTGACGAAGCGTTCGACGCGGGCTGCAACGTGCTCGCGCGCGTTGCCCGTCAGCTGTTCGTCGGCAAGCAGGATGACGCGAGGACGCATGACGTGCTCGCTGCCCGCAAGGCGAGCAACCGGATCGCCGATCCACCGGATGAGGCCGTCGGCGCTGATCGCCAGATCGCTGTTGCCTGCAGCATGGAGGCGCGCGGCGCGCGCCTCGAATTCCAGGGCAAGCGCCTTTTGCGATGCCGTTTGGATCGCCTTGGCGTCCGATCCGTCCGCACCCGAAATTGGGGTAAACCGGAACCCGGACAACTGCCCCACATGATGTCCTTCAACAAAGACATCGCCATTCACACTGATTTCAGCTTCCAGCATCGCATTCTCTCTCAGGCGCTTCATGAGCACAGATGTCCTGCGATCAACAAAGCGTTTCGTCAACCTTTCATGTAACGCATCGGACAATCGATCCTCGATTTCCCGCGTCTTTTCCTGCCAGTGTGTCGGATCGGCAAGCCATCCGGGCCGATTCGACACATAAGTCCATGTTCTTATCTGCGCGATTCGCGCCGAAAGCGTGTCAATTTCGCCATCCGTGCGATCGGCTCTTTGCACCTGCTCTGCGAGAAACTGCTCGTTCACCGTGCCATAGCGCACAAGATCGGAAAAGAGCGTCGAGATCAGGTCAGCATGCTGTGCAGGGGTGATACGCCGATAATCAGGCAGCGCGCAAGTTTCCCAAAGCTTCTCCACGCGCTGCGGATTTGTAGCCAGATCTACGATTTCCGGATAGCGCGTCAGGTGTTCAAGCGCTTGCTGGTCGACGGCGGGCAAAGCCCGCGTCAAACCTTCAGCGCTCGGCGGACGTTCAAGACTGGCCCGCAATGATTGTATCGACGAGAAATCAAGCTCTTTCGTGCGCCACTGCAAGACCCTGACATTGTCGAATTCGTGCGCTTCTATCCGCTGCGCCAATTCCTCATCGAACGGCTGCACTTGGCCTGTTACGCCGAATGTACCGTCACGCACGTGGCGGCCGGCACGTCCGGCAACCTGGCCGAGTTCGGCAGGATTGAGATTGCGGAACTGATAGCCGTCGAACTTGCGGTCCTGCGCGAACGCCACGTGATCGACATCGAGATTGAGGCCCATGCCGATCGCATCGGTCGCGACGAGATATTCAACATCGCCGGCCTGATAGAGCGCAACTTGAGAATTTCGGGTGCGGGGACTGAGGGCACCGAGAACAACCGCAGCACCCCCTCGCTGACGGCGGATCAATTCGGCAATGGCGTAGACCTCATCTGCCGAAAAGGCGACGATCACCGAGCGCTGAGGAAGACGGGTGATCTTCTTTTGACCCGCGTAGAAGAGGTGCGAAAGCCGCGGCCTCTCAACGACCGTGATGCCCGGCAGGAGTTGCTGCAGGATCGGCCGCATCGTGTCGGCCCCTAAAAGCAGCGTTTCGTCGCGGCCTCGCAAATGCAAAATACGGTCGGTGAAGATGTGGCCGCGCTCGAGGTCGCCTGCAAGCTGGACCTCATCGATCGCGACAAAGGCGGCCTTGGTTTCGCGCGGCATGGCTTCGACCGTGCAAACCGAAAAGCGCGCAGTCGGCGGCGAGATCTTCTCCTCGCCGGTCACGAGGGCGACATTCTGCACTCCCACCTTTTCGACGACACGCGTATAGACTTCACGTGCCAGCAAACGCAGCGGCAGGCCGATCACGCCGGTGCCGTGGGCTACCATGCGCTCGATGGCGTAATGGGTCTTGCCCGTATTGGTGGGGCCGAGCACCGCGGTCACGCCGCGCCCGCTCAGTATCATGGGCTGCGATGTCAGTGTCATTGTCCATGCAAGTGAGGCGGGGGAGCCTCGAGGTCAAGTGCGCTCCGTTCCCGAAGCAGACAACACATGGACAGCCGGCCGGCTAAACGCAAGAGCCGTCTTCCAAAATCAGCTGCAAACTTGATTCAGGAAATGCCGCTAAGTGACTGTTTTAAGATTCGGAACAGCGTGAGAACGAATCAGCGACGAATCGGCGACCCGCGGTGATTCAGCTTTTGTTCACGGCTAAGTATTGGTTTTGAATCAGTTTTTCCTACTAGATGCTGATTTGGCATCAGGCGCTGGATAGCGCGAAATGCTGCTCGGGTTAACGTTCTTTCCCGAGAGCGAATATGGACGAGAAACAGCTGGGAAAATTGCCGGGAATTGAGGCTGCGGCCGAATCCGGAACGATCGGCGGCCAATCCCAAGGGCAATGTTTGCGTCAGGTTTCGGAAGCCGGATTCATATTCGACGAACGCTTCACGCGATCGCATTAACATTTCGATCAAATCCGGAACGAATCGCTGACGAATCGGCGACATCGCGATTTTCCCGGTTCGTTCACCGCAACATATTGTATTGAATTCGAATTTTAACCATAGAACCACGACGACGCGTTGGTCGCCCGGTACTGCCATCGACGGTCCTTTTAACGATTGACGCTTCTCTTGATCACCGTTCTTGACCCCCGTCCTAAGCAGAAAACCGGTGCCGCCTGCATATTGGGAGCTTAGCCGGGAACAAAAATCGCGGATGCGTGTTTATTGTCCATTCGGACTTACGATGAGTTGAAGGAATCGCAACATGCTCGGAACGATACTTCTCATTATCCTTATTCTGCTTTTGATTGGTGCTCTCCCGAATTGGGGATACAGCCGTGGTTGGGGCTATGGACCTTCCGGGGGTTTGGGGCTAGTTCTCATCATCATAATTATCCTTGTCTTAATGGGCCGGATTTAACGGCTAGGTAACTGGGAGTGAAAGTCATGATGAAAAAAATTGCGATTGTAGCCGCCCTTGTAGGCGCCCTTGCATCCTGCACGCCGACGGAAAGAGGGACGGCCATTGGCGCTGGTACCGGCGCAATCATTGGCGGTGCTGTTAGCGACAGTTGGGGTGGCGCTGCAGTCGGTGCGGTTGCTGGCGGCCTTGCTGGTGCTCTTATCGGCCAGTCCGTGGAACGCCGCGGCTACTGCGTCTATCGCGACCGCTACGGTCGCCGCTACGAAGCACGCTGCCCGCGCCGTTACTAAGTATTGCCGTTAAAATGAAAGCAAACGGGCGCCATCGGCGCCCGTTTGTTGTTGCGTGTCATCAAAAGCATGTCGACGACCGGTCGCGAAGGTCAAATTCTACTCCACCACAGGGGTGAGCGATATTCCTTCCACAACACGGCAACGGTTGCCGTTCAGGCAAGGAATGCCTCCATGGTTCAGATCATTTTGAATGCCGCTGTCGCCGATCTCGTTGCAGCAGCGTTACGCACGATAGCTTCTGGTACGCTTTGCGCCGGCGACAGCCGTCCGCAAAGCGTACCAGTCAGGGCAAATATCAGGCGTCCGCGCGGCAACTAAACGAAGAACTGCCCGCCGTTCGCCGAAAGCGTCGAGCCGGTGATAAAGCCGGCATCGTCGGAGATGAGAAAGGCAACGCAGCGCGCGACCTCCTCCGGCTCGCCAAGGCGCCCGACCGGAATCTGGGGAATGATCCGCTCGTTGAGCACTTTCTCCGGAACCGCAAGAACCATTTCCGTGCCGATATAGCCAGGGCAGACGGCGTTCACCGTAATGTTCTTCGCTGCCCCCTCCTGGGCAAGTGCTTTCGTAAAGCCGAGATCACCCGCCTTGGCAGCCGAATAGTTCACCTGCCCCATCTGACCCTTTTGGCCATTGATGGAAGAGATGTTGACGATGCGTCCGAAGCTGCGGTCGCGCATCCCGCCCCAGACGTGGTGCGTCATGTTGAAGAGGCCGGTAAGGTTTGTATTGATGACCTCATGCCATTGCTGCGGCGTCATCTTGTGAAACATTGCGTCGCGCGTAATGCCGGCATTGTTGACCAGCACTTCGATGCCGCCGAGTTCTGCCTCCACCTTTGCGACCCCTTCGCCGCAAGCGACGTAATCGGAAACATCCCACTTGAAGACCGGGATGCCGGTTACGTCATGGAAGGCCCTCGCCTTCTCGTCGTTGCCGGCGTAACTGGCGGCGACCTTATAGCCCGCATTCCTAAGTGCCATCGAAATGGCGGCACCGATGCCGCGCGTGCCACCGGTGACCAAAACCACTCTGCTCATGCTTCGCTCCCCTCTCGGTCATTCGCCTTTGATCAGGCGCTCTCGAATTATCAATCGCATACTATTCAAAATGCCTCGAAGCACATGGCGACACCCATGCCGCCACCGATGCAAAGTGTCGCAAGACCCTTCTTGGCACTGCGCCGCTTCATTTCGAACAGCAGCGTGTTGAGAACCCGCGCTCCGGACGCACCGATCGGATGACCGATCGCGATTGCGCCGCCATTGACGTTGACGATCGCCGGATCCCAGCCAAGATCCTTGTTCACAGCGCAAGCTTGAGCGGCAAAGGCCTCGTTCGCCTCGACCAGGTCGAGATCGCCTACGGACCAGCCAGCCTTCTCAAGCGCCCTGCGCGACGCAGGGATCGGGCCAGTACCCATCACTTGAGGATCCACACCAGCCGTCGCCCAGGAAACGATGCGTGCCAGCGGCTGGATGCCGCGCCTTTCGGCCTCCGCTTCCGTCATCAGGATCGCGGCTGCCGCGCCGTCATTGAGGCCCGACGCATTGCCAGCCGTCACCGTGCCCTCTTTGTCGAAAGCCGGACGAAGCTTGCCCATTGAATCGAGTGTTGCACCGTGACGGATATACTCGTCCGCATCCACGGTGACATCGCCCTTGCGTGTCTGGATGACGAAGGGAACGATCTCATCCTTGAAGCGGCCTTCCTTCTGGGCCGCTTCCGCCTTGTTCTGAGAGGAAACCGCAAACTGATCCTGGTCGTCGCGGGAAAGTTGCCACTGGCGGGCGACGTTCTCGGCGGTGATGCCCATGTGGTAGCCGTAAAAAGCGTCTGTCAGGCCGTCCTTGATCATGGTGTCGACCATCTTCATGTCGCCCATCTTCGTACCGCCACGCAGATGCGCGGCATGCGGAGCCATTGACATCGATTCCTGGCCGCCGGCGACTATGATCTTCGCATCCCCCAGCGCGATCTGCTGCATTCCCAGAGCGACCGCCCGAAGGCCCGAACCGCAAAGCTGGTTGACGCTCCAGGCGGTAGCCTCGTTCGGAACGCCCGCTTTTATGGCGGCCTGGCGCGCTGGATTTTGGCCTTCGCCTGCTTGCAGCACCTGGCCAAGGATAACCTCGTCGACCTCGGCTGCGTCGACGCCTGCGCGTTCTAGCGCAGCTTTGAGGGCGGCAGCCCCAAGCTCATGCGCCGGAACCGTGGCGAATGCACCATTGAAAGAGCCGACCGCTGTGCGGGCCGCGCTGGCGATGACGATGGATGAACTGCTCATAAAGGCCTCCTCGTTTTCCTTCAGCATACATAGGTCGAAACTGGCAAAGCTTCAGCCCTAAGTCAAACGAGAAGGCGACTGCGGTGATTTTCGCTGCGGCTTGCGAATGTGCGAATTATCCCTTTTCTCAAAGGGGTTGCCGCATCGCACAAAGAGATTGTCACCAGGCTTCTTTTGCGTCTACAGTCTGTTACGGAGGAATATCCATGACAATCAGACGGGGTTCAGGAGACTGATATGGCGAAGAACGAGGGTCAAATAGTCATCAAGAAATACGCCAACCGCCGCCTCTACAATACAGGCACCAGCACCTATGTGACGTTGGAAGATCTGGCGGAGATGGTGAAGAGGGGAGAGGATTTTACCGTACAGGACGCAAAGAGCGGTGATGACATCACACATTCCGTTTTGACCCAGATCATTTTCGAACAGGAATCAAAAACCGGAAATACGCTGCTGCCGATTTCCTTCCTGCGCCAGCTCATCACTTATTACGGCGATCAGATGCAGATGGTCGTTCCGAGCTTTCTTGAACATTCCATGCGCGCCTTCACCGAACAGCAGGCGCAGATGCGCGAACAGGTGAACCGCGCCTTCGGCGAGTCACCGCTCGGCAAGAACCTGCAGCTGCCGATTCAGATGGTCGAGGACCAGGTCCGCCGCAACACCGAGATGTTTCAGAAGGCCATGCAGATGTTCTCTCCCTTCATGACACCTCCCGCCAAGGAAACGAAGAAGGCCGAGGCGAAGGATATCGACGAGTTGAAGGAACAGCTGCGCGCCCTGCAGAACAAGCTCGACAATCTCTAAGGTTCAAAGCCCGATCGAAACATCGCGGCCGGCACTGCGGATCGAGACTGCAAACCCGCCGATCACGTCGATCAATGCAATCGTCATCAAGATGAAGAAGACCTGTGTTGCCGCATCCTGGACGAGAAGGAACTCGACCAGGAAGGCGATGAAAACCAGCATCGACAACATGTGATTGACAAGGCTGCCGGATCCATTGCGGGTGGCCTTCAATATCTCGAAGAACAGGATGACCAGCGCCACGACGATGAAGAGATCGCCGAGCGCCATGCTCCAGATCGCACCGGAGATCATCGAAAGCACCATGATGTCATGCTGGAGCGCGGGAATGCCTCCGCCACCCATCAAACCGGCCATCGTCATGTTGTAAAGAATAAACGGGATTACCATCAGCGGCATTACAGCGATCATTGAGCCATGTCCCCTATTTCGACGGGAATACTGCAGCAGATCACAGCACCACTTCAAGGCATGGGAAGTACAATAGTGCTCAAAAGCAAAAAGGCCGGCGTTGAAGCCGGCCTTTTCAATCCTGGCTGTGCCAGATTTTGGGAGCTTTATGCGCTTTCCTTCGGCGTCAGAACCTGGCGGCCACGATACATACCGGTCTTCAGATCGATATGGTGCGGGCGGCGCAGTTCGCCGGAATTCTTGTCTTCCACGTAGGTCGGAGCCTTCAGGGCGTCTGCAGAACGGCGCATACCGCGCTTGGACGGGCTCGTTTTTCTCTTCGGTACAGCCATTTTACGTACTCCAATTCACAGGCAACACATTCCCGGCCAAGCTGGCGGCCGAAACGGACGTATCGCGATTTCGGAAATTTTGCGCGCTTATACATGCCTTGCGGGTGGTTGACCAGTCCCCAAACAGATTTTTTGCGATTCTCGTGAATTCAAGCTCAGAGCTCGTCTTTCGGCACGATCCAGGGCTCGGCTTGGGCCGCAGCTTCCCACTTCAGCCAGGCAGGATGCGCCTTTAACGCCGCCATATAGTTCAACGTGTCGCTGGCAGTTACAAGGTCATAGGTATCGAAGCGGCTGACGACCGGCGCAAACATCGCGTCGGCGGCCGAAAATTCGCCAAACAGAAACGGTCCGCCCGAGCGGCCGCGCAACTCGCGGAAAATGGTTTCGATCCGCACGACATCATCCATTACGCCATCCGCAGGTGCGATCTTGCCTCGCTCGCGCCGGATATTCATCGGACAGGCGCCTCTGAGCGCTCGGAAACCCGAAAGCATCTCCATCGAGACCGAACGCGCCACCGCGCGCTGTGCGCGATCCTCGGGCCAAAGCCCCGCCTCGGGATGGAGCTCGGAGACGTAGTCGATGATCGAGAGCGATTCCCATACCCGCAGGCTGCCATGGAATAGAACCGGCACCCTGCCCGTGGGAGAGATCTCCCTGATGCGCGGATTGCCTGCGGGAAAATCAAAGGGGATCAGAATTTCTTCGAACGCAATGCCCGTTGCTTCCATCGCAATCCATGGCCGGAACGACCATGAGGAGTAGTTCTTGTTTCCGATATAGAGGGTTAGGCTGTCCATGAAGCATCCCTAAATTGATTTCGGGGCCGAATTTAGCGGCGCCCGGCTAACGCGACCAATGAATAATTCATGCCTCAATCATAAAGACATCTGATGTAATCGCCGGAACCTTGAGCGCGGCGCTCGATGACTGAGGCAAGCGTGCGAAGGCCGCGGCGGGGCTTTCCGGCGTTTCGGTCGATCGGGTTCGGGAGAGAAACGGCCAAAAGCGCTGCTTGGCGTCGCGAGAGCTTGGAAGCCGGTACCTTGAAATGATAGCGCGCCGCCGCCTCGATGCCGTAGATACCCGGTCCCCACTCCGCAATGTTGAGATAGATCTCCATCAGCCGGCGTTTGGTCCAGACGAGGTCAGAGGCGACCGCCAGCGGCAGTTCAAGTGCCTTGCGCACAAAGGAGCGTCCATTCCACAGAAACAGGTTCTTTGCCGTCTGCATCGGGATTGTGCTGCCGCCGCGGGTCGCTTCGCCGTCGAGGGTCTCTGCGACCAGCTCCTGCATTTCACCCCAGTCGACCCCGCCGTGGAAACAGTATTGACCATCCTCCGACATCATCACGGACTGAACGAGAACCGGCGAGATGTCGTCCAAAGAGACCCATTGCCGGTCGTAGCCGCGCAGGAGCACGATGTCGCGCAACATCAGCGTCGAGACGGGATGAATAAAAGGGATCAGATAAACAAAGATCAGAACATAAGGCAGGACCAGAAATCCGGCGGTCGCAAGGACGATGCGCGTCATGATCGACCGGCTGCGCAGCCAAGCGAACAAACGGCGATGAGCCGGCATCGCAATGCTGTCCTCTCTTTCCGGCGATATGTCCAATATGTGTATGCCCAACACCTGTTCCCTCCGCTCTCATAGCGTTTGCTGGTCGTGAAGGCCAGATGCAAAGGAAATCTTGCTGTGATCATTGACAATTCCGTTGCAACGGCGCCACTGCTCATGCCAAAGAGCGCGCATGGTCGCGAGCTCCGAAGCCTTCGATATCCGTTTGAAGACCAACGCCCAAGAGATCGAGGCGTTGCTGGACGCGCTGCTTTCCAATGACGTGCGAGAGGATGAGATTGCCCGCCCTGAAAGCCTGAGGGCGGCGATGCACTATGCGGTGCTGAACGGTGGCAAGCGGCTTCGCCCATTTCTCGTCGTGGAGAGCGCGCTGCTCCTGGGCGGAGACAAAGAGGCGGCCTTGAGAGTGGGTGCAGCACTTGAATGCATTCACTGCTATTCGCTCGTTCATGACGATCTTCCAGCGATGGACGATGACAAGCTACGCCGCGGCAAACCGACGCTGCACATAGCCTTCGACGAGGCGACCGCGATCCTTGCAGGAGACAGCCTTCTGACCTACGCCTTCGACATTATCGCCGCCGACGAGACGGGACTTCCAGAGCAAAGCAAGGTGGCGCTGGTCCTTGCGCTTGCGCGCAGCGCTGGCCTGGGCGGAATGGCTGGCGGACAGGCACTGGATCTTGCTGCGGAAAAAAACACACCGGATGAACGCGGCATCGTTACATTGCAGGCTATGAAGACGGGAGCGTTAATCCGCTTTGCTTGCGAAGCAGGCGCGATGATCGCCGGCGCCTCGAGCGACGATCGCAAGCGCCTGCGCGCTTTCGGCGAAAAGATCGGTCTTGCCTTCCAGCTCGCCGACGATCTTCTTGATGTCACATCAGACGCCGCCACCATGGGCAAGGCGACCGGCAAGGACGTGGGCCGCGGCAAAGGTACTCTCGTCTCTCTGCGTGGTATCGGATGGGCCGAAGCCGAGCTCCGACGCCACGTCGAGGATGCGACACAGCTGTTGGAGCCTTACGGCGATGCCGCTGCGACGCTCGCCGCCACCGCGCGTTTTGTTGCCGCTCGAAAAAGCTGACGCAGCAGCGGCAGGCGAGACACCTGTCGGCATCTAGCGGCTGAGCTCATTCAGCAGCGGTCTTTTGACCGAAGCGCCTTTCGATATAGTCGATGACAAGCGCCTCGAAATCCGAAGCAATGTTCGGCCCGCGCAACGTCAGCGTCTTCTTGCCATCAATGAAAACGGGCGCGGCCGGCGTCTCGCCGGTGCCAGGCAGCGAAATGCCGATATCGGCATGCTTGCTTTCGCCCGGCCCGTTGACGATGCAGCCCATCACCGCGACGTTCAGGGCTTCCACGCCCGGATATTTCTCCCGCCAGACCGGCATGTTCTTGCGGATATCGTTTTGAATATTCTGCGCCAGTTCCTGGAAAACCGTCGATGTCGTTCGGCCGCAGCCGGGACAGGCAGCGACCACCGGCACGAACTGCCGGAAACCCATAACCTGCAGCAGTTCCTGTGCCACCTGCACTTCGCGTGTACGATCGCCATTCGGCTCCGGCGTCAGCGAAACGCGGATCGTATCGCCGATGCCGTGCTGCAGAACGTAGCCCATGGCAGCCGACGAAGCGACGACGCCCTTGGTGCCCATTCCTGCTTCCGTGAGTCCGAGATGCAGCGCATGGTCCGAGCGCTCGGAAAGCATGGAATAGACAGCGATCAGATCCTGGACCTGACTGACCTTGGCCGACAGGATAATGCGGTTTCGCGGCAGGCCGATTTCTTCGGCAAGGGTGGCCGAGATCAATGCCGATTGCACGATCGCCTCGCGCGTCACCTGACGAGCCGAAAGCGGCGAACCCGCCTCGGCATTCTTGTCCATCAGCGCCGTCAGCAAGTCCTGGTCGAGCGAACCCCAGTTGACGCCGATACGCACCGGTTTGTCATAGCGGACCGCTGTCTCGATGATTTCGGCGAACTGCTTGTCCTTCTTGTCCTTGAAACCGACATTGCCAGGATTGATGCGGTATTTCGCCAATGCTTCGGCGCAGGCCGGATGATCGGCAAGCAGCTTGTGGCCGATATAGTGGAAATCGCCGATAAGCGGCACATCCATGCCGAGGCGCAGGAGCCGCTCGCGAATCTTCGGAACGGCAGCAGCGCTTTCGTCACGATCGACGGTGATGCGCACGAGCTCCGACCCCGCCTTGAAGAGGGCGGCAACCTGCGCAACCGTGGAATCGATATCCGCCGTATCGGTATTTGTCATTGACTGCACGACAACCGGCGCACCGCCGCCGACGACGACGCCGCCCACGTCGACCGCGACGGAAGCGCGGCGCGGTTTCGGATCAAAATCGGTAGGTGAGGACATAGATAGAGCTCTTGAACCCTTAAATTCGTGCCTTTCAGGTGGATCATACCCGCTTTCTTGTCAACGCCCAAAGCATCACTTTTGCTTGGCTGACCTAGTGCCCGCCGCCGGAGATGCCGTCCGCGTAGCGGGCAAGCTTCGAAAAGATCAGCACCACGACCAGCAGGACGGGCAGCGCCATGAAGACGGCGCTAAAGCCGACATGCTCGGCTGCAAAGCCGATTGCAGAGGGTGCAACCAGCATGCCGGAATAGCCCATGGTCGTGACGACCGAAAGGCCGATCCCGGCCTTCAGGCCAGGGACATTGCCTGCCGCGGAAAAGGCGATCGGCACCATGTTCGAAATGCCGATGCCACAAAAGGCAAAGCCGACAATGGCAAGCTCGGCATTCGGCGCAAGGGCTGCGATCAGCATGCCGGCGATGGCAAAGAGGGTGCAGACGCGCAGCGTCTTGACGCCGCCGAGCTTGTCGCGCACCAGATCGCCGGCGAAACGCATGATTGCCATTGTCAGCGAGAAGGCCGCAAACCCGAAACCGGAAAGAGCAACGGATGCATTCATTTCCTGGCGGAGATAGAGCGCACCCCAGTCGAGCACGGCACCTTCCGGAACCATCGAAAAGAGCGCCATGAGCCCGAGCAACCATGGCAGAGGCGTCATCGGCAGGCGTGTTTTTTCTTTCTTCTCATCCGGATGCGGCGGATCGGCAAGGATCATCGGCCAGGCGATCACGAGGAAAACCAACGTGAGCACGGTAGCGAGCTGCGCATGGCCAAGAACGCCGAGCTTGGCGATGACGAAGCCGCCAAGGCCCGAACCGATCAGGCCGCCAAGGCTCCAGAAGGCATGGCAGGACGACATGATCGCCCGGCGCATCGACTTCTCGACGGCAACGGCGTTGGCGTTCATTGCGACGTCCATTGCGCCGATGAACCCACCAAACAGGAAGAGCGCGATTGCGCCGGTAACAATATTCGGCGCCACCGTCAGCGCCAGAAGAATTGGCAGTACACAGGCCGCGGTTGCCCGCGACACCACGTGCGAGCCATGCTTGGCGATCTGCGCCCCGGCAATCGGCATCAATGTCAATGACCCAAGGCCGAACACCAGGATCATCAGCCCGAGCTGGAATTTCGTCAGTTCCAGACGCTCCGCGAAATCCGGAATCTTCGGAGCCCAGCAGCCGACGACAAAGCCGTTCATCAGGAAGAGCAGCGACACCGCAACCCTGCTCTTCGGCAGGAAGCCACGCCGCACCCCTTGGGCCACATTCATCGGATTATCCATTGTATTCCCGTCTCCTCCTGCAGTCGGCCCCTTAAGGATCCGACTCAAAGTTATTCATCGCGCCTTGCGCGCCTTGACAGTCCGGCAGCCCCGCTCGCGATAGGCCGCAAGCAGCGCCTCGTCGGCATCGTCCTCCACGACGAGGCATTCGCAATGGGCGACGGGCAGGACGCCGTGCGGCGCCGCTGTACTGAATTTATCCGAGGTTACTGCAACCAGCACCTTCCGGCTTCGCGACGTCGCGAACCGCTTGAACTCGGCGTCCTCGAAACCGAATGTCGTGACGCCCGCTTCCAGATCGATGCCGCAGGCGCCGAGAATGCAAAGGTCTGGCGAGATCTGCTCCATGTCCCGCATTGCCTTGGCGCCGAGTGCGCCGCCCACCTGCCGGTCGACCATTCCGCCGATCAGGATGACATCGACGCCGCCGTTGTCTATCAGCGCTGCGGCAATTGCCGGAGCATTCGTCGCAGCCGTCAGCGCCATGTCTGATGGAAGGGCTTTGGCAATCGCCAGATTGGTGCTTCCCGCATCAAAAAATATCGTCGACCCGGGCGTAATCTGCGAGACGGCGGCTTGGGCCAGCAGTTGTTTGCGATCGAGGGCAATTCCCATTCGCTGCTTGAGGCTCCCGCCGGCAGGCGAAACCGGCAGCGCACCGCCATAGACCCGCTCACAGAGCCCGGCAGCTGCCATCTCGCGCAGATCGCGTCGGATCGTATCTTCGGAAACCCCGAATTCCAGCGCGAGTTCAGCCGCAAGCACACGGCCGTTCGCCTGAAGCTTGCCGGATATGATGTTCTGCCGCTCCTTCAACAGCATCTCGGTCGTATTCATGCCTGTTTAGCTCGCATTTGGCGCCATATTCTGAGAACGTGCATAAACGTATATGAACGTGCACACAATAGGCACGGCCACACGTTTTCTGACAGCCTGAAACAAGCCGCGTCAAAATCCAGCCAAATGAGAAAAATATTCGCAGTCGCCCAATTTCTTTGCAGTTTTCTACGCTTCGCCACGCCCTATTTTCTGCAATCTATCTGTCATCCAATTTCTCCCACATGGACCCGCAAACATGAAACTCCTCAAGACCATCGCTGCCGCGGCCTTTATCTCGGCCACTGCCTTCGTCTCCGCCCAGGCCGGCGAAAATCTCAACGCCATCAAGTCCGCAGGCGTTTTCAAGATCGGTACGGAGGGCACCTATGCGCCATTCACCTACCATGACGAAAGCGGCAAGCTCGTGGGGTTCGACGTCGAAATCGGCGAAGCGATTGCCGCCAAGATCGGCGTCAAGGCCGAGTTCGTTGAAGGCAAGTGGGACGGCCTGATTGCCGGCCTCGACGCCAAGCGCTACGACACCGTCATCAACCAGGTCGGCATCACCGAAGCCCGCAAGCAGAAGTACGACTTCTCCGAGCCCTATATCGCCTCCAAGGCGGTGCTCATCGCCCGTGCAGACGACGACAGCATCAAGAGCTTCGCCGACCTGAAGGGCAAGAAATCTGCCCAGTCGTTGACAAGCAACTTCGGCAAGCTCGCCGAGCAATCCGGCGCAGAGCTCATCGGCACCGAAGGCTTCGACCAATCGATCCAGCTCGTGCTGACCGGCCGCGCCGATGCAACGATCAATGACAGCCTCTCTTTCCTGGACTTCAAGAAGCACAAGCCGGACGCAAATGTGAAGATTGCGGCCGAGCAGGAAAACGCCGACTACTCCGGCATCATCATCCGCAAGAAAGAGCCGGAACTGCTCGAGGCGATCAACAAGGCACTGGCAGACATCAAGGCAGACGGCACCTACAAGAAGATCGCCGATAAATATTTCGGCCAGGACGTATCGAAGTAAGCGCTTCGAAAGGGCGGTTTCCTGCCGCTGGCACATCCTCTATATCTGCTGAAGAGCGTCCAGCGAAAAGCCGCTGGACGCCCTTTCATTAAGGAAACACACCTGTGCCGCACTGGCTTCAACTGATGGCGGAATCGCTCCCCACGCTTTTGTGGGCCGGCCTGATCTTCACCATACCGCTGACCCTGCTCTCCTTCGTCTTCGGCCTGGCGCTCGGGCTGGTGACCGCCGTGGCACGCCTCTTCGGCCCGGCTCCCATCGCCTCAATCGCGCGGTTCTACGTCTGGGTCATCCGCGGCACGCCGCTGCTCGTGCAGCTCTTCGTCATCTTCTACGGCCTGCCGAGCCTCGGCATTCTGCTCGACGCCTTTTCGGCGGCTCTGATCGGCTTCACGCTGAACATCGGCGCTTACAGCTCCGAAATCATCCGGGCGGTCATCTCCTCCGTTTCGAAGGGACAATGGGAAGCTGCCTATTCGATCGGCATGAACTGGCGGCAGGCGATGAGCCGCACGATCTTGCCGCAGGCCGGTCGTGTCGCCGTGCCGCCGCTTTCAAATACCTTCATTTCATTGGTCAAGGATACGTCGCTGGCGGCGGCAATCACCGTGCCGGAGCTTTTCCAGGCTGCACAGCGCATCGTTGCGACAACCTATGAGCCGCTGATCCTTTATATCGAGGCAGCGCTGATCTACCTCGTTTTGAGCTCCGTGCTCTCAGCGCTGCAGGTACGGCTCGAGCGCCGCTTCGCGCGCTACGGCGGCATGCTGGAGGCAAATGCATGATCGAGCTTTCCAACATCGAAAAGCGCTTCGGTGATGCCATCATCCTAAAGGATATCAGCATCCGCATCCCCGAAGGCACCGTCACTGCCCTCGTGGGTCCCTCCGGCGGCGGCAAGAGCACGCTGCTTCGCTGCATCAACCTGCTTGAGATTCCGACAGCTGGTTCGATCCGGATTGGCGAAGAGACGCTGGATTTTGTGCCGGGAAGGAGGCTTGGTTGGCAAGCGATCCAGAAGATCCGCCGCCAGACGGGCATGGTCTTCCAGAATTTCCAGCTCTTCCCACATCAAACCGCGATCGAAAACGTCATGGAAGGCTTAGTGACGGTCCTGAAATGGCCGAAAGAAAGGGCGCACGCCCGCGCTATGGAACTGCTCACCAAGGTCGACATGGCGCATAAGGCGGATGCCTGGCCCTCGACACTTTCCGGCGGCCAGCAGCAGCGCGTCGCGATCGCCCGTGCGTTGGCTCCGTCGCCGCGCGTCCTTCTCTGTGACGAGCCGACTTCGGCACTCGATCCCGAACTTTCGGCGGAAGTCGTCGATGTTCTCGGCCGGCTGGCCAGCGAAGGCACGACCATGGTCATGGCGACACATGATCTGCGGCTCGCCTCGAAGATCGCCCACAACGTCGTGTTTCTGGAAGCCGGAAACGTCGTCGAAACCGGCACGGCGAAGTCCATCTTCACGGCGCCGGAACGCGAGCGCACCAAACGCTTCATCTCGACGATCAACGCCGCACATACCTACGATATCTAGACTACGCCTAGGACCGGCTGACCCGTTTCACAATATCGAGGATTGCGTGCGTTATCGTCGCTCGATCTCCGCGTTGGATTGGGTGATCTGTATCGTGGATGGATCGAGCACGTTCATCCATTCATCCATCCATTTCCACACAATAAGTCCGGTGGTCCGCGAGCCACTCATCACGTCCATGAATCGATGGCATCTGACCGATTCATAAGTGTCGTTGCACGCGTACTAGGCGGACCGGCGGCTCTGTGAAAAATAGCAGTCCCGGCACCACGCCCGATCAAGTTCGCTATTGAGGAACTAAAATCTAGGTAGTGAGGTATGGATGGCGAATCTTTTCCGGTCCCCAAACCCACGAAACCGTGATTACTTTCAGCTCTGTCCAGCAATAGCGGCCCTTATGCTTACTTGAATATTATGCACATCACGGGCGAAAAAGGTCTGAGTGATCTTTGACTTTGGGAGGACGCGATGACAGTTCCAACGCTGGATCGCGGGTTTGGCCGTGTGGCTTTCGGGGCCGATCCGTCCAATTATCATGCTGCCCGCCCGCGCTATCCTGAAGAGACATGGCAGCTGTTGCGCGAGCGTTCTGACCTTGGACCCGGCATTGATATTCTGGAGATCGGCGCTGGTACTGGGCTTGCAACGGCAGAATTGCTGGCGCACAAGCCGCGGCTGCTGGCAGCGGTTGAACCTGACATGAGGCTGGCAGAGTTCCTGCGAACCTCGATCGCGGTTGACTGCCTGCAGGTGCTCGCGCTGCCCTTTGAAGACGTAAACCTGGAGCCTGCCTCGTTCGACCTGGTTGCAAGTGCGACGGCGTTTCACTGGCTGGACGCTGCGCCTGCTCTGAAACGAATTCATGGATTGCTGCGACCAGGCGGGGCCGTCGCCCTTTGGTGGAACGTCTTTGGCGATGAAAGTCGGCCCGATCCCTTTCATGATGCCACCAGGCATTTGTTTGTAGGCCATCGTGCCAGCCTGTCAGCGGGTGGGCCCGACAGTTCTCCTTATGCGCTTGATGGGGATGCACGAATTCGGGAGATCACAGATGCTGGGTTCATACCCGATCCTCCTGAATTTATCCGCTGGACATTGAGGCTTGATGCGTCCGGCGTACGCAGCCTTTATGCCACGTACTCTAATGTTTCCGCCCTTGCGCCTACAGAGCGGGCCCATCTGCTCGATGCCTTGGCCGAAATTGTTAAGGGGCAGTTTGCGGGCCGCGTAGATCGCAACATGACAACTGCA
Organism: Rhizobium gallicum bv. gallicum R602sp; assembly: GCF_000816845.1. Taxonomy (NCBI): domain Bacteria; kingdom Pseudomonadati; phylum Pseudomonadota; class Alphaproteobacteria; order Hyphomicrobiales; family Rhizobiaceae; genus Rhizobium; species Rhizobium gallicum. The sequence continues at coordinate 4,016,616 of NZ_CP006877.1, forward strand.
ATCTATACCGCCCGGCCCGCTTAGCTCCAGACAAGCGCTGCCGGTTGGGACGCTTTTCCGGGATGAAAAGATAGGATTTCGTGCGATCCAGCTCCGACGGCTCAAACGCTTGCCCGCTAGAGGGCCGCCCCGAGAATGACTTTTCGGCTACGGTTTTAAGCGTCAGACTTCACCACTCGGCCCCGCGCCACGGCACTCGTTTACTTCGAGCGCGCCGCTTTCAGCGCATTGCCCCACCAGGCCAGCTGATCGAGCTGCTTGCCGGCGGCATCGACAAGGTGCTGGTAGTCGTTGAGACTTTTACCTTCCCTGGCAACACCGATATATTCGGGCAGAGAAATATGGACGCCCGTCTTCACCGAAGCCGCGCCCATTTCTACGAAGATCACGCGAAGCTGTTCGACGGCACGCGCAGCACCGACACCGCCATACCCAACGAAGGCAACCGGTTTGTGGATGAATTCACCGAGGTCGATGGCATTCTTGAGCACGGCCGTCGGGCCGTGATTGTATTCGGCAACGGTGAAGATAAAGGCGTCGAACTCGCGCAGCTTCTTCTTCCAGCGCTCCGCCGTCTCGCTCTCAGCTTCCAGCGCACGTGCTTCACCGAAGAATGCCATGGGGTAGTCGAGGAGATCGAGCACCTCGACCTCAAATTCCGGCCGCCGCCCGGCAATCTCGGCAATCCACTTCGCCGGATGATCGGCAAAGCGGCCGATGCGTGTGCTTCCGACGATTACTGCAATCTTGAGGTTGTTCATTTTCGGCCTTTCCTGTCCATTACACGAAAGGGCGGCCCAGGGGCCGCCCTAGCCTTTCGGCTTCCGGTTAGCCGGTATAGCTTACCAGCAGGTCCTTGGCGTCGATCTGGTCACCGGCCTTGACGAGCACTTCGGCGATCGTGCCGTCCTTCTCCGCGTGGATCGCCGTCTCCATCTTCATGGCCTCGATCGAAACAAGCACGTCGCCGGCGCTGACTGCCTGGCCCGGCGAAACAAAGACTCGAGAAATCACCCCCGGCATCGGCGCGCCGACATGGGCGGTGTTTCCAGGCTCGGCCTTCCGGCGGGCGGCAGCACCGGAAGCGCCATGCGCACGATCCGGCACCTTGATGCGGCGCGGCTGGCCGTTGAGCTCGAAGAACACCGTCACCATACCCTGGCTGTCGGTGCCGCTCATCGCCTGATTGACGATGACCAGCGTCTTGCCCTTTTCGATATCGGCAAAGAGTTCCTCGCCGTCCGCCAGACCGTAGAAATAGGCGGGCGTCGGCAGGACCGAGACCGGGCCGTAGGTGTCGGAAGCCAGTGCGAAGTCGGTGAAGACCTTGGGATACATGAGGTAGGAGGCAAATTCGAAGTCATTCACCGTGCGTTCGAGTTTGGTCTCGATCTCCCGGCGCTCGGCATCGAGATCCGCGTCCTCGAGCAATGAACCCGGACGAACGGTATAGGGCTTCTCGCCCTTCAGCGCCTTCTTCTGCAGCGCTTCCGGCCAGCCGGACGGCGGCTGGCCGAGATCGCCCTTCAGCATCGAAACGACCGATTCCGGAAACGACACCTCCTTCTCCGGGCTGACGACATCGGCAACCGTGAGGTCCTGCGACACCATCATCAGCGCCATATCGCCGACGACCTTGGAAGACGGCGTCACCTTGACGATGTCGCCGAACATCTGGTTGGCGTCGGCATAGGCCTGCGCCACCTTGTGCCACTTCGTCTCCAGCCCAAGCGAGCGGGCCTGCTCCTTGAGATTGGTGAACTGGCCACCGGGCATTTCATGCAGATAGACTTCCGATGCCGGCCCCTTGAGGTCGCTTTCGAAGGCTGCGTACTGGTTGCGGACCGCTTCCCAGTAGAAGGATATGCGTCGGATCCATTCCGGATCGAGCCCCGGATCGCGCTCGGAACCGCGCAGGGCTTCGACGATCGAACCAAGACAGGGCTGCGAGGTGTTGCCGGAAAGCGCATCCATGGCGGCATCGACCGCGTCGACGCCGGCATCGACGGCCGCAAGCACGGTCGCAGCCGCAATGCCGGACGTATCGTGCGTATGGAAATGGATCGGCAGGCTTGTTGCGTCACGCAGGGCCTTGAAGAGCACCTTTGCAGCAGCAGGCTTCAGCAGACCAGCCATATCCTTCAGTGCAATGATGTGAGCTCCGGCCTTTTCGAGCTGAACGGCAAGGTCGGTGTAGTATTTCAGATCATACTTCGGGCGCGCCGAGTTCAGGATATCGCCGGTATAGCATATCGCCGCCTCGCAGAGCTTGTTCTCTTCAGCGACCGCATCCATCGACACGCGCATGTTTTCGACCCAGTTCAGGCAGTCGAAGACGCGGAAGAGGTCGATGCCACCCTTTGCGGCCTGCCGGACGAAGTATTTGACGACATTGTCCGGATAGTTCTTGTATCCGACGCCGTTGGCGCCGCGCAGCAGCATCTGCAGGAGCAGGTTCGGTGCGCCTTCACGGATCAGCGCCAGACGCTCCCATGGATCTTCCGTCAGGAAGCGCATGGAAACGTCGAAAGTCGCACCCCCCCAGCATTCGAGCGACAGCAGGTTCGGTAGCGCATGGGCATAGGTCCCGGCGACGCGGGCGATGTCGTAGGTGCGCATGCGCGTCGCGAGCAGCGACTGATGGCCATCGCGCATCGTCGTATCGGTTATCAGCACGCGCTTTTCGTCTCGCATCCACTCGCCGAACTTCTTCGGGCCGAGCTTGTCCAGACGCTGCTTGGTGCCGTCCTGGACCTTGCTGCCGTTGGCATAGGGAACGACCGGCTCTGCAGCATTTTCCAGCGGCCGCGGCCTGTCCTTGGCTTCGGGATGGCCATTGACGGTCACATCGGCAAGGTAGGTCAGAAGCTTCGTCGCGCGGTCCTGACGCTTAACCTGCTGGAAAAGCTCCGGCGTCGAGTCGATAAACCGGGTTGTATAGCTGTTGTCCTTGAACTTCGGGTGTCCGATGATCGCTTCAAGGAAGGTGAGGTTGGTTGCCACGCCGCGAATGCGGAATTCACGCAACGCCCGGTCCATGCGCGAGATCGCCTCGAGCGGATTCGGCGCCCAGGCCGTCACCTTGACGAGCAGCGGATCGTAATAGCGGGTGATGATCGCTCCGGAATAGGACGTGCCGCCATCAAGACGGATGCCGAAACCCGAGGCCGAGCGATAGGCAGTGATGCGGCCGTAGTCCGGGATGAAGTTATGTTCCGGATCTTCCGTCGTGATGCGGCACTGCAGCGCGTGGCCGTTTAGCTTGATATCCTGCTGCTTGGGAACACCCGATTCCGCTGTACCAATCGCGTAGCCATCGAGGATATGGATCTGTGCCTTGACGATATCGATGCCGGTCACGACTTCGGTGACCGTGTGCTCGACCTGGATACGCGGATTGACTTCGATGAAGTAGAATTTTCCGGTATCGGAATCCATCAGATATTCGACGGTGCCGGCGCCGATATAGTTCGTCGCCTCGGCGATCTTCAGCGAATAGGCGGCGAGCTCCTGGCGCTGCGCTTCCGAAAGATACGGTGCCGGCGCACGCTCGACGACCTTCTGGTTGCGGCGCTGGATCGAGCAGTCGCGCTCGAAGAGGTGCACGACATTGCCGTGCGTATCGCCAAGCACCTGGCTTTCGACGTGGCGGGCGCGCTCGACGAGCTTTTCGAGATAGACTTCATCCTTGCCGAAGGCGGCCATCGCCTCGCGCTTGGCTTCAGTTACCTCACGGGCAAGATCCTTGGCGTCGCGAATGGCGCGCATGCCACGCCCGCCGCCGCCCCAGGAAGCTTTCAGCATGACCGGATAGCCAATCTCCTCGGCCATGCGGGCGACTTCCTTCATGTCGTCCGGGAGCGGATCGGTTGCCGGAACCACTGGCACGCCGACCGAGATCGCCAGATTGCGCGCGGCGACCTTGTTGCCGAGTTGCCGCATTGTATCGGCCTTCGGGCCGATAAAGGTGATGCCCGCCTTGTTGCAGGCATCCACGAATTCAGGGCTCTCCGACAGCAGGCCATAACCCGGATGGATGGCATCGGCGCCGGATAGCTTGGCAACGCGGATCACTTCATCGATCGAAAGGTAGCTTTCGATCGGCCCGAGATCGCGGTCAAGATGCGGGCCGCGGCCGACCTGATAGCTTTCGTCCGCCTTGAAGCGGTGCAGCGCCAGTTTGTCCTCTTCCGCCCATATCGCGACCGTTTTTATCCCCAGCTCATTGGCCGCGCGGAACACGCGGATGGCAATTTCGGAACGATTGGCAACGAGTATCTTGGATATGGGCAATGCGCTCTCCTCACGGCATCGAAACGGGCAATGCTGCACCCGCGAAGAAAATTCTTAACGCGCCGTTACAGAAAGTTCAATTTCCCTTGCGAAATAGAATTTCCCAAATGCGAGGGGTCGCGGGCTAAATTAGATAACGAGCCCGTGCCGGAAAGCCAGCGCCACCGCCTGCTGGCGGTTCTTGGCCTTCAGCTTGTCCTGCAGCCCATTCATATACCAATCGACCGTGTGGTTCGATATGCTGAGCACCTTGCTGATCTCCATCGAGGTCAGGCCGTCGGCTAAATAGTGCAGGATTTCGAGCTCGCGGCGCGTCAGCGGCATTTTGAGCAACGAAGCGCTTTCGAGTGCCTTCGCTTCGCCCTTGAGATCAAGCAGCCGCCAGAACGCTTTGCGGGCAACAGTTTCGAACAATGACATCTCCACCGGCGACAATTCGACAGGCTCGCCGCCGACGCTCAAGTTTCCGAGCACGCCGCTCTTGCCGTGAATGGGGAAGATGTAACCGTCGCGCAGGCCGTGGGCATCGGCATCCCTCATCATCTGTTCCATTCGCCGCTGGTGCGGATCGCGGCGGTAGGCGGCTAGGCTTTCCTTCCATCGAAATGGCCTTTGCGCCTGCGCCAGATACCGGACTGTTGGATCTATGAGGACATATTTTTTTGCAACATATGTTTGCGGCCACTTCTCGGGCCAATGCCCGGCAAGTACGAGACCCCAGGGATCTTGGCTCTGCTTCAAATGACGCAGCAATCCATAATATTCGAAGCCATAGGAATGAACGATCCGCCGAAGTTCCTCAACGACGGTTTCGGGCTTCGTGCATTCCTCTATGACGACGAGCAATTGAACCAAAGAATGAATATTCACAAAAAGCCCCTTGCCCGGCAATGGGCGATCGGTGAAGTCCGTCGACCGAACCACCTGAACGCGGCAACGACGGTCTTCAATTAAAAAACTGGCTTCATATAAAGTTTATGGATTGCTAAAGCTTGGTTTAAATACAAGTGGAAATTGTTGCACTCCCCGATCGGTTGAGCAGCTTTGCGCTGCGGTTATCCTGTCGCATCTTGCAAAAACACGTCACCTGAATGCGCCGTTAATCGTCGGTTCAGGTGTCTTTTCATAGCATCGCGCCATCCCGTTCTTTGCAGATGCACACAAGAGGTACCGCCGTGTCATTATTCAAGGTCTATGCAAGAGCTTTGCGCTACCTTGGCGCCTACAAGCTCCGCGTATCCCTGGTGGTCGTAGCAAACATTGTTCTGGCTGCGATCACGATTGCGGAGCCTGTTCTGTTTGGTCGCATCATCGATGCCATTTCAGGCAATGGCGAGGTCAAGCCCATTCTGTTCATGTGGGCCGGATTTGCCGTCTTCAATACGATCGCCTTCGTTCTAGTCGCCCGCGAGGCGGACAGGCTGGCCCATGGCCGGCGCGCGACTTTGCTGACGGAAGCATTTGGCCGCATCATCTCGATGCCGCTCTCCTGGCATCACCAGCGCGGCACGTCGAACGCGTTGCACACGCTGCTGCGCGCTTGCGAAACGCTCTTCGGCCTCTGGCTCGAATTCATGCGTAACCATCTCTCG